>SXNL01000100.1 GCA_005777185.1 Myxococcales bacterium | reverse complement strand
GGAGGGTGAGGTCTGCGCGGAGCTCCCGGAACCTCTTCGTCTCCCCCTGAGCGCGCGTAGCGCGCGATTTGGGGGAGACCGACGCGCGCAGCGCGGCGAGTGGGGGCACCCCTTCTTTTTCGCTGGATCGCGCCTAACCGAACGGCATTGGGCCTAGGGCTCCGGACGGGCTGCTCCGGCTACTTCCGCACGACGACGACGGTGCCGTCCTTGTCTCCCGCCGCGACGCCGTGCCAGCCGTCGGGGAGCCGGGGCTCCGTCCAGCCGAACACACGGTGGGCGTCGATCGGAGACAGGTTCACGCAGCCGTGGCTGCGCGGCTTCCCGAACACGTCGTGCCAGTACGCCGCGTGCAGCGCGTACCCGGCGTCGAAGTAGGCCACCCAGGGGACGTCGCGGAGCTCGAAGAGCCCCTGACCGCGGCGCACGGTCTTGCCCTCCTCGCCATCCTTCGCGTCGACGGCGTGCTCGCGCTCGGACGCGCCGCCGCTGCCGCCGGCGTGGGCGCTCTTCTCGTTGGAGTCCATCGTGGCCGTCACGTGCTTGGTCTTGATGCGGAAGGTCCCGCGCGGCGTCGACTTCGACGTCTTCGGATCGCCGAGGCCGTCCTGACCGGTCGACACGAGCGTGGCGTACACGGGCGTGTTCCCCTCCCAGAGAACCAGCGTCTGGTTCTCGATCGAGACGTCGATCCACTTCTCGCCGCGCGCGGCCACCGGCGGCTTCTCGGACGACTCCTCCGCCACGCGGACGTCCGCGGCCTTCACGAAGGACCCGCCGGCGACCTCGCGATACCAGGTGGCCCCGACCTTCTTCCCCTTGCCGGTGAGCGAGAGGACCTGCCGGTAGGCGAACGCCTCCCCCCGCTTCATCGTCTCGCCGGAGAGCGTGTAGGAGCGCACACACTCCGCCGGACTCCGCTCGCAGCCCTTGCCCACCACGAAGGCGAGCGGTAGCCGCTGCGCCCCCTCGCGCAGCTCCACGCCGTGGAAGGTCGAGGCCGAGTCGGGCTTCAGCTTGGAGACGGGTACCAGGCGGAGATCCGTCGTGACCGCGAACGCGCGATCGAGGTTCTCCGGGCCCGTCGTGAACGCGGATACGACCGCGAGGCCGGTGTGGCGACGCACGCGGTTCGCGAAGACCGCGTAGGGCGGGACGGTGAAGCTCGAGACGTTGGGGATCTTGCGTCCCCCCTGCAGCCAGAACGGGATCGGGTCGAAGCCCTCCCCGTCGGTCTTCGGGTGCAGCGCGCCGGTCTGGGCACCGAAGAGCTCGCCGAAGGTCTGCTCGGTCGACAGGCGCGCGGGCTTCGGGAGGCCGGGCGCGTCGACGTCGTTCGCGCCGGCGGTCACCTTGCTCGCAGCGTGGCCCTTCCGGCTCCAGAACGCGAGGTTCTCCTTCAGCTTGAACTCGCTGGCGATCTGCTCCTCCTTCTTCGGGACGCGGAGGTACTGCGGCGCGACCGAGCGGACGAAGACGTACCGGTAGGGGAGCGGCCGCGTTATGTCGGGGCGGATGGAGGCCGCGCGCACGACGGGGTTCTGGATGTCGAGCGTGGCGTCCTCACCCGCGCACACGTACCCCCGCGGCGCGATCCGGTAGAAGCCCCCGGGGCAGCCCTCCGTCCCGGCGGGCTTCGCGTCCCGCGCGACGAGCGCGCCGAGGCGGAGGTACCCGAGCTTCTTCGCGGAGCGGGAGGGCCTCTCGAAGACCGTGGCGGACAGCGTCGTGATCCCGAGCTTCGGTGCCGTCGCGACGTCGATCGGCGTCGTCGGCTCGACGTACCCCGACGCGATCGCCAGCGACGGCGGCGTCGGCGACGCGTTCTTGTTGCAGCTGCCCACCCCGAGGGCGAGCGCAGCCAGGACCGGGAGGCACGTGAGGGCCGTGGTGGTGCGCATTTCGCCGAGACTAGTCACCCGCCGAAAAGGGCCAACTTTGCGGCGAGGGGGTCGGCGCCGTACGCTAGCGGTCGCGGTCCCGGAAGAACGTGGCGAGCGCGGGCCAGAGCCCCTTCGACGCGGCCCTCGACACCACGGCCCCCACGTGCCCGCCGGCGAGGTGGAGGTGGTGCTTGTCCAGGGACGTGACGTGGTCGAGCAGCACGCGCGCGCTCTCGTGCGGCACGATGCCGTCGTGCGCGAACGTGACCACGTACACGGGGCACGTGATGGCCGACAGGCGCGCCGGACGCCCCAGCAGGCGAAGCTCGCCCTTCACCAGCGCGTCACGCTTGTAGAGCTCCACGATGTACTTCTCGAAGCACGCCCCCGGGAACGACACGTTGTCATGGCCCCACGTCTCGAGGGCGAGGAAGCCATCGAGGAACTCGTCGTTCCAGGCGCGATCGAGGAGCGCGACGCTCTTCGACAGGCCGAGCGTGGGGCGGATCATGTGGAAGGCGCCCTGCAGCAGCTGCCAGGGCACGTTGCCGAACGCCCGGACGACCGCGTCGGGCCTGAAGGTTGCGCTGCGCGTCCACGCCGAAAGGGGCCCGTCATCCTCGAACCGCACCGGCGCGGCGAGGAGCGCGAGGGACGCGATGCGGCCTTGTTGCACCGCAGCATGCACGACGGCGAGCGTGCCGCCGAGGCAGTACCCGAGGACGTGCGCGCGGTCCGCGCCGGCGATCCGGGCCGTCCGACGTAGCGCGCGGTCGAGGTACCGGCCCGCGACGTCGTCGAACCCGAGGAAGCGATCCTCGTCGCCGGGCGTGCCCCAGTCGACGACGAACACGTCGTGTCCCTCCGCGACGAGGTAGGCCGCCAGGCTCTTCCCGGGGAGGAGATCCATGACGTAGTGCCGGTTGATGAGCGACGGGACGAGGAGGACGGGGCGGCGCCATCGTGGGGCGACCGCGGACCGGTAGCGCAGGAGGCGCCACTTGTTCTCCTCGAACACGCAGTCGTGCGGCGTCTGCCCGACCGGAGGGCGGGCGCGGCCCGCGAGGCCCGAGAGGTTCGCGAGCCGGCGCGCCCACTTCTCGCGGTCCGACGGGTAGGGCCGCGAGCCCGTCACGCGCGAGGCCCCCCCCCACGCGGGTCGTCGTAGAGCGCCTCGAAATCGGCGCGGAACGCCTCGTACACCTTCTTCCTGCGGACCTTGAGGGACGGGGTGAGCAGCTCGTTCTCGACGGTGGGCGGCCGGTCGAGCACCACGAACTGCTTGATCGTCTCGTAGCTGGCGAGCCCACCGTTCACGCCGTCGATGCGGCGCTGCAGCAATGCGCGCCGCGCCTCGGCCCGCCCCTCCGCGGGAACGCCCGCGAGCTCGGCGTCGAGCGCGGCGTCGTTCGGCCACACCCCGAGCACGAGGTAGCGCTTGCCGTCCCCGTACACGACGGCGAACGCGATGAACGGATCGTCCTTGAAGCGGATCTCGATGTTCGCGGGGGGCACGTTCTTGCCGCCGGCCGTCACCAGGATGTCCTTCTTGCGGTCGACGATCTGCAGGAAGCCGTCCTCGGTGAACCGCCCCACGTCGCCCGTCTTGAACCAGCCGTCCTCGGTGAAGGCCTCGCGCGTGGCCTCGGGATCCTTGTGGTAACCCGAGAACACGCTCGGGCCGCGCGCGAGGACCTCGCCGTCCTCCGCAAGGCGGATCTCCACGTGCGCGAGCGGCCTGCCCACGCTGTCGAAGCGGAACGCGTCGGGCCGGTTCAGGGTCAAGGTCGGGGAGGTCTCCGTGAGCCCGTAGCCCTCGATCACCAGGACGCCGTGCTCGTGGAAGAAGTCCTTGATCTCGCGCTTGAGGCCCGCGCCGCCCGACAGGCAGAACCGGAGGCGGCCGCCCGTCGCCGCGAGGAACGCCGCGCGGCGCGCATCGGGAGTGGGCGCGTGCATCGCGCGGAGGGCGAGCTTCTCCCAGTGCGACGGGACGCTCATGAACACGCTCGGCCGGACCTCCGGCATGCGCGCCAGACACGCGGCTGGATCCGACAGGTAGGTGACGAACCCGAGCGTGTTGCCGACGCACATCTCGCCGAAGCCGAAGATGTGGCTCATCGGCAGCCACAGCAGGTCCGTCGCCTGCTCGTCGAGGAGCGGCGCGTTGGACTCGAGCCAGTCCCGCCCGTTCGTCGCGACGTTGCGGTGCGTGAGGGGCACGCCCTTCGGGTTCCCCGACGTGCCGCTCGTATAGAGCATCACGGCCATCCGATCGATCGAGACCGCGTCCATGCGCCGCTCGAACGCGCCGGGATCCTCCAGTTCGCGCGCCCGCCCGATCGCGCGCGCCGCGGACCACGGGTGGATCCTCGCCTTCACGTCAACGGCGTCGGGCGCGCCGCGCCCCTCCGCACCCGCGGCCTCGATCGCGGCGTCCACGTCGAGCCCGTCGGACAGGAGCACGATCGCGACCACGTTCGCGAGCGCGCCCCACGCCCCGATCGTCCGCGAGAGGAGGGCCTGGGTGTCCACGAACAGGACCCGCGCGTCGCTGTGCGACACGACGTACGCCGCCTGCTCGGCCGTGGACGCGGGGTACACGGGCACCATCGCGCCGCCGGCGGCCTGGATGGCGAGGGCCGCCGAGGCCCACGCGACCGAGTTCGGCGCGTAGATGGCCGCGCGGTCGTCCGACCCGAGGCGGGGCGCGAGGAACAGGGCGATCTCGCGGATCTCCTGCGCAAAGTCGCTCCACGTGACGGGGCGCCACGCCGGCCCGTCGGGGACCATGAAGCGCGTGCGCGAGCCTCGCTCGGCGAGGCTGTCGAAGACCGCGCGTGGCGCGATGCGGAGATCTCGTGTGTACGGCGTGACGTCCATGGTTCAGTCCCGGGGGCGGTGGGGTGAGGGGTCTCTGGCATCGTCGAGCGTGTCCTCCAGCCTCTCCTCCAGATCGAGGAGGCGGCTCTCGAGCCGCTGGATGAGGAACAGCGTTCGCTCCTGATCGCGCTTGGTCGGCAGGCCGAGGCCGCCCCAGAGGCCGGCCAGCGCGTCGTCCCATGCGGACTTCGCGCGCATCGCCACGTCGAGCGCGAGGCCGGTCGGGCCGAGCACGACGGGGCTCTTGGTCCACTTCTCGACGTACCGCGCGGTGGCGTCCTCCCACACATCGAAGCTCTTCTTCCAGAGATCCCAGGGGGTCACGGGTGCACCATGCTTTCGGAGCGAGCGAGGGTCACGGGGCGTCGAGGAAGCGAGCGAGGTCGCGTGTCGAGGCCGCCTGCGCCTCGATCATCGGGAAGTGCCCGCACGCCGGGTACACGACGAGGCGCGCGTCCGGGAGATCCTGCGCGAGGCGCTCGCCGAACGCGACGGGCGTCACCTCGTCGTCGCGCCCCCACAGGACGAGCGTGCGATGGCGGATCGCGCGGTACCCGCTCTCCGTGCTCGCGAAGTCGTGGCCGCGCACCGCGGCGAGGGCGGCCGCGACGGTGCCGGGGCGAGCGAGCGCTTCCTCGACGTCCTCGACGAGCTTCTCGGTGACGTGGCGCTTGTCGTGGAACGCGAGGCGCACGCGCACGTCCGGGCACTCCCGGTAGTAGAGCCCGAACAGCGCCTCGCCCACGTGCGGCGCGCGCGCGAGCTCGAAGAACGGCGGGAGCTGCGCCTCGTAGACCCACGCGTCGTACAGCGCGAGCCGCGTGACGCGCTCGGGCGCGCGGATCGCCATGGCCAGCGCCACGGAAGCGCCCCACGAGTGCGCGACCAGGGCCGCCGCCCGCACGCCACACCGGTCGAGAAGCGCGAGGACGAGGGAGGCCTGCGCTCGGGGCGAGTAGTCGCCGGGGGGCCGGTCGCTCCAGCCGAAGCCCTTGAGATCCAGCGCGAGGATGCGACGCGTCCGCGCGATCTCCGGCCAGACGGCCGCCCAGGTGTCCATCGAGGCCCCGAAACCGTGCAGGAAGACCACCGCCTCGGCGCCGCCGCCCGAGTCGAGGTAGCGCACGCGGGCCCCCTCCACGTGGGCGAACGTGGCCGTCCTCGGCTCTCCCGGGAGAGGGCCCTGGTGGAAGGACAGGCAGCCGGCGTCGAGGTGCATGGCGGTGCGAGGCTAGGCCGCGCACCCTAGCGCGGCGTCCGGGCCTGTCAAGCGTGATTGTTGCGCCGCAACAATGTCGTTTGCGCGCGTGCGCCGGCTGGGCTAGCAGGGACGCTTGGAGGCCCGAAACGTGCTCGTCAGGAAGTACCCGAACCGCAGGCTCTACGACACCGAGGACAGCCGCTACATCACCCTCGACGAGCTCGCGGAGAAGGTGCGACGCGGGCGCGAGGTCCTCGTCCAGGACGCCGAGACGGGACAGGACCTCACACAGGCGACCCTGACGCAGATCATCCTCGAGAGCCGCGGCGGCGCGAAGCTGCTGCCGGTGTCCCTGCTGATGCACCTCGTGCGCCTCGACGATGACGCGCTCGGCGAGTTCTTCGGGCGGTACCTGGCCTGGTCCCTCGAGCTGTACCTCGCCGCGAAGGCGCACGCGGCGCAGGTGTCGCCCTTCCCCGGGGTGTCGCCGTTCGGGCCGTTCGCGGCGTCGGGTCCGTTCGGTGGCAGCGCGTTCGGGCGCATGTTCGGCGGCCCATGGGCGCAGGCCGCGGCGTACCCGAGCGCCCCGACGCCCCCCGACGCGGTCGTTCCGCCGCCCCCGCCCCCGCCCGCGGCCTCGCAGGCGGACGACGTGGCCGCCCTCCGTCGCGAGCTCGACGAGCTCAGGCGCGCGGTGACCGGGCCAGCCAAGGGACGCGGGGCCAGGAAGAGGCCGCCGCGAGGACGGTGACCGGCGATCCAGCCTTTGCTGCACAGCAACAATTCGTACCTTGACACGCGCGGTGCCCGTTCGTACGGTGCGGCCGTTCGACACGGCGTTCGTGCTTGTGTCAGCGGTATTCCCCCCCCACAGCAGGACAGGTCCTTCTATGTTCACCGCGTTTGTGCAGTCGCAGCAAATACAGGCCCACTTCAGGAAGTCGATCGAGGACGCGCAGGCCCGGGCGCGGGCCTTCTCCGCGGAGTTGCAGAAGACGGAGGAGAGGGCGGCCGAGCAGTCGAGCGCCGCGATCGACGAGTGGGCGCGCCTCTCGAGGGAGACCCTGAAGTACACGACGGACCTGAACGCGGAGTGGCGTAAGGCCGCCCTCGAGGCGACGAAGCCCTGGTTCTGATCGTCCGCGGACGGGGAGGAGGCGTCGATCAGCCCATCCAGCCGTGGTCCTCGCGCGCGCGGAACGGCCAGGTCCTCCGCCGGGGCGCGGCGGTCGCCCGGGTCGGGTCATGTTCCTCGCTCCGGGGATCACGAGAGCTGTCGGCGAGGACCACGTCGATCCGGGCGGAGCCACGCGCGACCCGGAGGCGCATCTGCGAGGGACGCGGCTCGGGGACGGTCGGGGGCGGCAGGGTCTCGCGATCGTGGAGGCCGGGCGGGGCGTCCGCCTCGGAGAGGGTAGCGGGCCGGGGCATGAAGCGTCCTTTCGGGTGGGCGATCCGGGCTTAGCAAGGCGAGTGCCAGCCTCGCGGGGTCGTGCCGTCGCAGCTAACCGTTCGTGAAGACTACGGTTTCGCGAGGTGAGCGGGAGTCGTTCGCCGTGCCAGTCCGTGCCAGTCACCGATCGGTGACCGGCAGGTCACCGGTACTTGAGCACGCCGTGATCGGTGAGGTCGCAGATGGCGTACATCGCATCCTCGTGCGGCATGCCGCTCGTGGTCACGATCTCGGCGATCGTCGTGCGGCCGTCCACGAGCGAGAGGATGAACTGCGCGCGCACGTCGAGGAACTGCACACCGATCTGCGAACGCGCCATCGCGAGGACCGGGATGTCCGTGGGGGCGAACACGTCGGACTCCAGCGTGCGGAGCTTCGCGTAGTTCTCGCCCGCGTCGGCGAGGCCCATCCGCGAACGGAAGACGTACTCGCGGACCTTGGCGGCGCGCTCGGAGTCCATCCAGGACGCCGACCCGCCCTTCGCGACGTTGGGCTGGCGCACGATCGTGGAGGTGCTCGCCGGGGCCCGGTACGTCGGGAGCTGCGAGGGGCGCGTCTCGGGCGGCGGATCGCTCGCCGGGGGAGGGACCTCGCGCAGCACGACGCGCTTCGCGTGCGCGTCGGTGGACGACTCGTCCGGGGTCCAGGCGAGGGCGGCGTTACCTTGCGTCTTGAGGGCCTTCTTGCTCATGCACGGGTGGATTGCAACCGCAGTGCCGACGCGATCCCCCGAGATTTCCGGAGGATCGAGCGTGGGTGAGCCAGCGGAGCGACGGAGCGCCAGCCCGATGGCGTCGCCCCGCTGACGCCCGCCGCGCGCGCCGGCTCAGAGGCTCTTCACCCAGCGCTCCCAGGCGGGGGCAGCCTCCCTCGGGCTCTTCCCCATCACCTCGGTGAAGGACTTCTCGCCGCTGGGATCGTCCGCAAGGTGATCGCGGAACGCATGGTAGAACGGCCAGAGCTTGCGCTGCTGATCGAGCCACTGGCAGAGGTAGCGCGCGGTGGCGTAGTGGAGATCCTCCCCGGCGCCCCGGAACGTCGCGTCCGACATGCCGAACAGGACGGACATCGTGGCCCTGTCGCGCTCGCCGGCCAGGCCACGCACGAGGCGAGGGAGTCGCCAGTTCTTGGCGCCCGTGATCTCGCCCTTCTTCGGGATGACCGGCGCCTCGTAGAGCGACGCGATGCCCTCGTTCAGCCAGGTAGGTCCGTCGGGGAAGTCCGACTCGAAGAAGGGGTGGGCGAGCTCGTGCGTCAGGGTGCCCAGCCCGAGGCCAGCGTTCATCACCATGGCCCGCGTGCCCGGCTGGTAGAAACCGTAGATGGACATGCACGCCTCGCCCCACGTCTTCTTGCAGTAGGCGTTGTAGGATGCCGCGTCGGCGAAGAGGTACACGCTGATGGCCTCCCGCGGCGGCTTGTCGAAACGCCCGTTGGCGAAGCCCGCGAGCGCGCTGTCGACGAGGCCCACGCTGGCCTGGAAGGCCTGGCCCTGCCACCCCGGCGCGCCGATGAGGAGGAACACACCTCCCACGGGCCGCGTCACGGTCGATCGGCCGAGCTCCAGGGTGGCCTTGGCCTTGCGCGCCCCGAGGTCTGCGGCGAGGTCGTACGAGGGGGGCGGGGGCGGGGGCGGCGGGGTCGCGGCCTGGGCCTCCGGCGGTGCGACCGCCGGGCCGACGGTGGCGGTCTGCGCGGGCTCGCCGGAGGCCATCCGCGAGGGTCCCTGGGGCGTCGGCTCCACCGTGAGCGGGACGGCACGATGCGCGTCCGGTGTCGGCGTCCCGGCGTGCGGCTGGCACGCGAGCGGAGCAAGAGACGCCAGCACGATCCACGACCACCACGCCTTCCTCATGAATCACCTCCGGCGGAGCCTGGGCACCCACGGGGGGCACCACGAGGACACGCGAGGAGGCGTCGGCCATGGGGTCGATTTCGTGACGGCGCCCACGCCTGAACGAGCCTGATCCGCGCGTCCAAACCCGATCCGCGAGGCGCGACGCACGAGATCAGCGCGGAGCGTTTCCAAGCGCCCGCACCAGCGCGAGCTCCTCGGGAGTCACCCGGGAGACGGAGATCCTCGACTTCTTCACGAGGTGCATGTCGCGAAGGAGGGGATGTGCCTTGACCGCCGCGAGCGTGACGGGCGTGGTGAAGGCCTCCACGGGGGCCACGTCCACGGCGCTCCAGTCGTCGCTCGTGGTCGGATCCGGATACGCGGGGCGAACGACCTTCGCGAGGCCGACGATCTCGAGACCGATGTTCGAGTGGTAGAAGAGCAAGACGTCGCCGCGCTTCATCGCGCGCAGGTTGTTCCGCGCTTCGTAGTTGCGCACGCCGTCCCACGCCGTACGGCCGTCGCGGACGAGGTCCGCGAAGGCGTAGACGTCGGGCTCGGATTTCACCAGCCAGCACCCCCTCGGTGAGGGAGCGGGCGTGCGCGGCGGGCCCTTGGGCGTGCGGAGGCTCATGTCGCCATGGTACCCGGTCGCGGCGCAGCGGCGGGGCGTGTACGCTGCGGCGCGTGGCAGGGCTGAAGAAATACGTGGCGGTCGCGGGGACGATAGGCGCGGGGAAGACCTCGCTCGTGGCCTGGCTCACGCGACGCTACGGGTTCGAGCCGTTCTACGAGCCGAACGACGAGAACCCCTATCTCGCCGACTTCTACCGCGACATGAAACGCTGGGCGTACCACTCGCAGGTGTACTTCCTCGCGCACAAGCTCGAGCTCCACCAGGCGCTCGAGCGCGCCACCCGGCCCAGCGTGATCGACCGGACGATCTACGAGGACGCGGAGATCTTCGCGCGGAACGCCTACCTCTCCCGCAACATGAGCGAGCGCGACTGGCAGGTCTACCTTCGCCTCTATGAGGGCATCAAGCGCGCGCTCCGACCGCCGGACGTACTGGTGGCGGTCTCGTGCTCGCTGGCGGCGACGCGAAAGCGCATCAAGCGGCGCGGGCGCGCGATGGAGGCCGCGATCCCGGCCGCGTACCTGCGCCGGCTCCACGGGCTCTACGAGGCGTGGTTCGCGAGCTACGATCTCGGCCCCATCGTCCGCGTGGACACGACGCGACTCGACTACGTGGAGGACCTCGTCGATCTCATCGCGCTCCAGGAGCAGCTCGACGTGGCCCTCGGCGCGCGCCCCTGAGCCACGCGCGCTCACTTGACCGGGCTGATGGGCGCCGTGGTCGTCGAGCCGGCGCCCCAGAACTTGAGGTCCGGGGGCCGGTTCGGGATCGCGATGGCGCGCGTCGTGAGCGGCGCGACCGAGATGTCCACCTCGAAGATCTCGCCCGCGTGGGTGAAGCCATAGACGACGCCGGCCCAGAACCCGACGCCGAACACGTCGCTCTTGCCGAGCGGTCCGAGGTTGTTCCTGAGCACGCCGGTCTTCGGATCGATCTCGACGAGGCAGTCCGCGCAGCCTGGCCCCTTCACGGTCAGGTAGGTCACGCCACCCGTCGCCGACACGAGGTCGCCGCTCGACTCGAAGCCTCCGCCGAGCTCGCCGACCTTCGTGACCTTGCCGCTCGCCGGATCGATGCGGACGTAGTCGCCGCCCTGGTAGCCGACCAGGACCTCGACGGCATCGAGGACGCCGGCGGCGACGAAGGAGAGCGAGTTGGGGAACTTGCCGGAGGCGACGCGGGAGCAGCGCGCGGTGTTCGTCTCGATCACGTGGAGCTCCGTGCCCGTCGAGGCGTAGAGGTTCCCGTCGGCATCGATCGCGATGTCCGCCACGTACGTGCACCCCGAGAAGAGGCCCACGCGTGTCACTGCCTTCGTGACGACGTCGACGCGGTAGAGGGCGTTCTCGCTGTGGCCGTAGACCTCCTGCGGGCTCGTCACGCCGCCGCCGCTGCCGCCCAGGCCTGGTGTCGGTGTCGCCCCCGCGTCCGTCGCCGGGTCCGCGTCGCGCCGTACCGACGTGGCGCAGCCAGCGAGGAGCGCGAGGAGCGACGGGAGGGCGCGGAGGGCGCGCGTCACGCACGGCCCGCGCGCCGGACTGCGTCTGGCGAAGGCCGCACCTCTGCCGCCTTCCGCAGGCCGGGCTGGGGGGGCGCACCGGATCGGAGCGCGCGGACGCGGGCGCGACAGCGCGACAGTTGTAGAATACATGCTCGCGCGCGCGGATCGCCGTCGGTCGCCCCCTGAGCGCGGTAGGCCCGGAGTAGCCTCACGGACCGGCGCGCGATCGTGTGGAGCCACGCGATCTCCGCGCGTCTCGACGCACGCTGCGCGAGGTCGCACGAGGCGCACGCCGCTTCCCCCGCGACCTCCTCGCCGCACGTGGGGCACCGCATCAACCGACCGACTGCTTCTTCGTGCGTTCCTTGCGAGGCTCCGCCTTCTTCGGGCCAGGCGCCTCGGCGGGCGGGGCCAGCGCGGGCGCGTCCACCGCGCGGGCGGGTTGAACGGCCTCCTGCAGCTTCTGCGCGCTGGCGACGCTACGCTTCAGCGCCTCGAGAAGGTCGATGATCTGCGCCTTCGGCGCCTCGGGCGCGACCGTGACCTCCTGGCCCGCCACCTTCTGCTCCACGGCCTGCATCACGCGCTCGGCGTACGTGTCCTTGAACTTGGACGCATCGAAGCGATCCACCGACAGCTCGGCGATGAGCTTGTCGGCCAGGTCGAGCTCGATGCTCTTGAACTCGAAGCTGCCGCCCGTCTCCACCTCGTCGAACGAGCGGACCTCGTCGGCGTAGTACACCTCGTGGAGCGCGAGGCCCTTCCTGTAGGGCCGGACCAGCACGAGGTTGTCCTTTCCGCGCGTCGTGAAGCGCCCCACCGCGACCTTGCCGGATCGCTCGAGGGCCAGCGACAGGAGCCGATACGCCCGGTCGCCGCCCTTGTCGGGCCCGAGCCAGTACGTCTTCTCGATCGAGATGAAGTCGACCGTGTCCAGCGGGACGAACTCGACGAGCTCGAGGGTGTCCGTGCGCGCCGCCTCGAGCGCCTTGATCTCGGCCTCGGTGAACTTCACGTAGGTATCGCGCTGGTGCTCGAAACCCTTGACCATGTCCTTGCGATCGACGACCTCGTCGTCCACCGGGCAGAAGTACTGCTGCTTCATGCGACCACCGCACTTCGCGTGCAGCATGTTGAAGCTCACCCCCTTCGCGGACGCCGCCGTGTACAGCTTGATCGGGATGGAGACGAGCCCGAAGGAGATGGTGCCGGAGCCGATCGATCGCGCTGCCATGGTGCCCCAGACGATAACAGGCAGGCTGTTCTGGACGCCATTTTCGACGGTAGACGTCCCACGCGTTCAGTGTCAACCGTTCAGACGGGGCCCGACCACCAGGGGGCCGCGCTCCTCACGTTCAGGTGTGCGGGGTCACATTCCGGGGTCAAACGCGGAGGGACTTGGCGTAGGTTGGCACGCTGATGGGCGTTCGTAATAAAGCGTGGGCGCTGTTCGCGGTGTTGGCCGTCTTCACGACCGCGTCGATGGTGGCGTCGCCCAAGGTGGCCTTGGCTCAGCCATCGCTCGACACGAGGACGTGGCGTCCAT
Organism: Myxococcales bacterium; assembly: GCA_005777185.1. Taxonomy (GTDB): domain Bacteria; phylum Myxococcota_A; class Polyangia; order Polyangiales; family Polyangiaceae; genus SXNL01. The sequence continues at coordinate 7,938 of SXNL01000100.1, read as the reverse complement.
CGACGGACCCGGGAGCGAGCCTCGTACTCGAGCCGACGCAGGTGCAGGCCCGCGGGGGCTGGGCGCTCGGGACGTTTGCACACTACACGCATCGCCCTGTCGTGCTGTTCCGCCGTGGCTCGGACGAGGCCGCGTACACGCCGGTCGGAAACCTCGTGGGGATGGATCTCGGCGGGAGCTACGGCCTCTTCGACCGCGTCGCCGTCGGCGCGATCCTCCCCGTGATGGTGTACCAGACGGGATCGTCCGGGATGCCTGCCCGCGTGGTCGAGCAGGGCAAGGTGCCGCAGGCGGGCGTCGGCGACGTACACCTCACGCTGAAGGGCAACCTGGCGGACAACAAGGATGGTGGCTTCGGGCTCGCGGCGCTGTCGCGCGTGTCGCTCCCCACGGGCGACACGCGATCCTTCATGGGCGAGGGCGCGGTCACGGCCAGCGCACGGCTCCTCGCGGAGTACTCGCTCGTCTTCGCCGCGGTGCAGGGCAGCCTCGGTTACAAGCTCCGCACGGAGCGACGCACCTGGCCAGAGCCGGACGGTGTGCGCGCGGGCGACGAGATCCCGTGGACCTTCGGGCTCGCCCTCCGACCCAGCCTCCTCGGCGTGGACGAGGGCAACCGCCAGAAGGTGGAGCTCTCGCTGCATGGTGCGCTCCCGGCGGGTCCCGTGGGGCCCTTCGGCGCGGGCGATCCCGGGAGCGCGGTGCTGTCGCCGGTGATGCTCGCCGTGTCCGATCGCGTCGAGATCGGCCGCTTCCGTGACGCTTACGCCGTGGTCGGAGCGGACTTCGGTCTCACGACGGCCCTCGGGGTGCCCGCGGCGCGCGCCATCGTGGGGCTCGGCTGGGCCCCCCGCGAGCACGATCGGGATCACGATGGCGTGCCGGACGACGTGGACCAGTGCCCCACCGACGCCGAGGACGCAGACGGCTTCGAGGACACGGACGGCTGCCCGGACATCGACAACGACGAGGACGGCATCGTGGATCGGGAAGACGCGTGCCCGCACGTGAAGGGCGTCGCGTCGACGGACCCCCGGACGAACGGGTGCCCCGCCACCGACCGCGACGGCGACGGCGACGGCATCACCGACGATGTGGACGCGTGTCCCGACGAGCGCGGGGAGGCGAGCGGGACGCCGGCGCTCAACGGCTGCCCGCAGCGAGATCGCGACGGCGATGGAATCCCGGACCACCAGGACAGGTGCCCCGATCAGCCGGAGGACAAGGACGGCTTCGAGGACGACGACGGCTGCCCCGATCCCGACAACGACCGCGATGGGATCATGGATGTCGATGACGCGTGCCCGATGGTGAAGGGCGATCCCTCCGTGGACCCCAAGCAGAACGGCTGCCCCAACCCGGATCGCGACGGCGACACGTATCCGAACGACGTGGACAGGTGCCCCGACGCGCCGGAGACCTTCAACGGCAAGGACGACGAGGACGGCTGCCCCGACGAGGGCGGCAAGCCGCTCGTGTCGCTCACGTGGGACGAGCGCGATCAGGCGCGCGCGATCCTTGCGCGACCCATCCAGTTCACGGGCCCGGCCGACGCGCCGGACGTCGCGCCGGACAGCGTGGTCCTGCTCCGGGCGCTCGCCCACGAGCTGCACAAGGAGCGCGGGCTCACCGTCGCGGTCGGCGCCCGCCCCCTCGGAGGCAAGCCCGAAGACGCGCAGGCGGCCAGCCTCGCGCGGGCGTTCGCCGTCGTGCGCGTCCTCGGCCAGCTCACGAACCGTCACGTCGCGGAGACGGTCTCGTGGGAGGCCGTGAGAAAGCTCCCGCCGGCAGGCGCGGAGCCCAACGTCAACTTCCTCTTCCTGTCCGCCCCCGTGGCCATGGAGTCGCGCCGGCTCCCGATGGTGACCGGTCCGTGAGGCCTCGCGTCCTGGCGCTGGCCGGGATGCTGGCGGTGTCCCCGACGGCCGGAGCGCACGCCCAGGTCGCGCCGACGCGCAGGCCTCCCGTCGTCGCGCCGTCGTCGCTGGAGGAGTCGCACGATCTGAGGGCCCACTTCGGCATCGACATGGCGCAGCGGCTCGCCCGATCCGGGGACCCGGAGGATCGCGTGCGCGCGATCGTGCGCGCGGCGTCCACCGCACGAAAGGAGGAGGCGGTCACGTTCCTCGTGGGGCTGGCCGACAGCGGATCGGCGGCGCGCAACGACGGTCGTGCGCTGATCGAGCTCTCCCTCGCGCTCGCGCGCCTGCTGCCCCACGAGAAGGCGGCGCGAGCGCTGCTCGCGATCGTCAACATGCCCGCGGGCCGGGGCGTCGCGACCCAGGGATCGCCGGCGGAGGCGGACACGGACAACACGGGCCGGATCGATCTCGCGCGAGGCGTCGCCGCGCTCGCCCTGGCGCGTTCCGGAGACGCTCGCTCGATCGAGGGCCTCTCCGTGGCCGCGAGAGCCGGATCCCCGGGACAGCCGGCGGCACGCCGCGCCCTGCTCGCGCGGCCGCCGGTAGCGCAGGTCTCGCACGGAACCTCGTCGGCCTTCCTCGCGTCGTACCCGGAGCTCGGGGATCTGCGGACCCTCGAGCCCCTGCGCGCCGCTGCGCGATCGAGCGACGCGGCGGTCCGGTCCCTCGCCCTCGTGGCGCTGGCCCGCATGGGCGACTCGCGCGCGGTCGAGGCCGCGAAGGCGGCCCTGTCGGAGGCTGACGCGCGGGTGAAGATCGCCGGCGCCGAGGCCCTCGCCATCCTCGATTCGGGCGACGCGGCGAAGGCCGTGCTCGACCTCTTCGAGGACGAGGCGACGTCGGCGAGCGCGATCCGCCTGTCGGCGCGCGTGTCGAACGAGGCGATCGTGACGCAGGTCGCGGCGCGCGCGGCGCGTCACCCCGACCTCGCCCTCCGCAAGGCGGCGATCCTGGCTCTGGCGCGCTCGCGCGAGATGCTGGCGGTCCGATCCCTGCTGACGCTCGCCCAGGATCCGACCGTGCAGGCCGACGCCGTCTTCGCGCTCGGTCGCTCGGCGGGCCGCGCGGCGATGACCGCGATCGAGCAGCTCATGACGCGTCCTCCGGGGATCGCTGCCGGTGAGCAAGAGGCCCTCGTGAAGAGGCACGCCGCGCGCGCGTACCTTGTCCGCGCCGTCGTTCGCGGCGAGCGGAGCGCGCGCGCCGAGACCGCCCTCGTCGCGCTTCGGTCGAGCGGAGACGTCCGCGATCGCGAGGTCGCCACGCTCGCGCGCGTCGCGCTCGGCCTCGAGGAGGTCGGCGCGCCGCTCGCAGACAAGGAGCCGAGGATCAGGCGCGCCGCGCTGATGGGGCGACACGCGCTGGGTCCCGCCGCAGCGGGCGCGCAGGTGCTCGGCCTCGCGGGGCACGACGAGGATCGCCTCGTGAGGGAACTCGCGATGTTCGCCATCGCGCAGGACCCGGGCGCGCCGCTCCCGATCACGCTCGCCGCGCTCGAGGCGCGCGCGGGGTCCGCGCAGCCAGCGAGCCCCATCGCGGCGATGATGTTCGCAGCGCGCGCGGGCGATGCGCAGGCCGAGAAGGTCTGGAAGCTCCTCGCCTCGCGCACGCCCCTCGTGCGTGAGCACGTCGCGCGAGGCCTGGGGCGCTCCGAGAACCCGCAGGCCACCGGTCGCCTGTGCGCCGCTTTCCGCCACGAGCCCGACGCGGACGTGCGGCGCGCCATCGTCGCCGCTCTCGCCACACGAGCCGAGGCGTCCCCGTGGCTGGGCGAGACGCTGGAGAACGCGAGCTTGTGGGATCCGGACGAGGGCACGCGCACGCTGGCGGCCCGCGCGATCGCGCGGCAGCCTCCGCTGGGTCCGCCCGCGACACGCGAGGTCGCGTGGTTCTCGGCCGCGGGCGTCGTCGATCCTGGCGGACCGTCCGCGCTCGCGGGATCCGTCCGGCGCGCCGACGGTGTGGCGGTGCCTGTGTCGTTCGATGGGGACGGCTTCATGGTGCTACCTGGCATCCCCCCTGGCGACGTGGAGCTGGTGCTGGAGCTCCGGCTTCGATAGGAGCGGCGAAAGCCCCGCCGCCTCCAGAGCGTTGAAATACCGGTCGGTTTGTTGAGCAATACGTACAGTGTGGTACAAGGTGGGATACAATGGCTGACACCGACCGCGCCGCTCTCCGTGTGGAGGTCCCGGACCGTTCGAAGGATCATCCTTCGTGGGTGAAGATCGGTGTGATCGCAGCCGTCGGCTTCGTCGTCGGGGTCGCGTGGCCGCGTCTCGTCGGCCTGCAACTCGGTCCCAAGCCGCCGGAGACGGCGCAGTCCGCCGCGTCGGCGGCTTCATCCGGCGCGCCCGCCGCCGACGCCGCGCACAGCGCGAGCGCCGCGCCAGGCCCTGTCAGCGCCAGCGTCCAGGCGACCGCGAGCGCGAGCGCGAGCGCGAATCGCGACGAGGCCCAGGCTCCAGTCATCTCCATCGGGCACGGTAACGTGCTCTCGTGCAAGACGACGGACGGCGAGGGGAAGAAGGGGAAGGAGTGCGGTGCGGTCGCCGGCCTGGACCCGCTCGTCGTCGCTCGCGCGAAACGGCTCTCGTCCTGTCAGGCCGTTCTCGGCAAGACGGGCCGGCTCTCGACGCTCGTTACGCTCGATTTCGCGGCAGGGAAGGCCTTCGTGGAGGCCGGCCGGTCCTCGACCGTCGAGGGCGCGGACGCGATCTCGGCGTGCCTGAAGAAGGACATGCAGGGCCTGGCGATCGCGACCCTCGACCACGAGCATCCCCGCTATGTCGTGGCCTACAACGTGACCCTCACGAAGGCCGCCGGGGAGGACCCGGGCACGACCAAGCCGGCAGCGGCTAGCGTGCCGAGCGGAGAGGCGAAGACCGAAGAGCCCCGCGAGGGCGGCCAGATCACCTGGGAGGTCGCCCTCGTACGCGACGCACCCAAGAGCGGCGCGATCGTCGCGCGGCTCCCTCGCGGCACGAAGGTCAAGCTCGGCGCGAGCAAGGACGGATGGTACCGCATCCAGTACAAGGACGGCGCCGAGGGCTGGGTCTACCGCGGCGCGCTCGGAAAGTGACCCTCACGCGCCGTCGCGGCCGAGGGGGGCCGTGCGCGGACGCCCCTGGGAATCCACGGCAAGGAGCTCCTCCACGCGCTGTTCGGCCTTGTCGAGGCGCTCCTCGGCGACGCGCGAGAGGGTCACACCCTCCTCGAAGAGGCGGAGACTCTCCTCGAGCGGGAGATCGCCCTTCTCGAGCCTCTGCACGATCTCGGTCAAGCGCGCCAGCGACGCTTCGAAGGTGGTCTCCGTCGGATCCGCCACGCCCCTCCCCTACCCTCTCCGTGGCTCGACGTAAAGCCGGCCGCGCCGACCGACGGCGCGCGTCGACACGAGAGGCGAGCGCGAGCGACGCCTCCGCGCGCTCGCAGCCTGGGCCTACTTCACCGTGAAGGCAAGGACGAGAGAGCCCTTGTCGTACGCCTGACCGGCGACGAAGAACGTCTTGCCGGGGCTCGCGGTCACCTCGAGGAGCGGCAGGTACGCAGGCCCGCTCGGCTGGCTGATCGAGGCGGAGAGCCTGTATCGCTTCTCGCCCTTGTCGACGACGACGTCCGACAAGGTGACCTGCAGGGTGCGCCCGTTGGGCAACGTGGTGGACGTGGGCTTTCCCTTCTCGAGGACGAGGGCCTTGCGATCCTTCAACCTGTAGGTCTTGTAGGCGGAGAACGGCGGCTTGGTCAGCTGCGCCGAAGGACCCTGACCCCTCGGGTGCCCCTCGTCGATGCGTGGATCGATGCTGCCCGGCTCCTCGGCCGTCGCATGAAGCATCATCACGTCGATCTTCGCGCTCGCGGTGGCGGCGGTGCCACTCGACGCGGACGGCGCCGGCGGGTCGCCGGCGTGAGCGAGGCCGGGGACGGACGCCGCGAGGACGGCCGCGAACGCGAGCTTGCCGATGTCGAGCAGGTCATTCCGGTTCATGTCATCACTCGCTCCCGGAGGGATCGTCGATCCATACCACGACGCTCGCCGACGAGGCGCTCGACTCGGGCAGCACGAACACCGACACGTTCTGCGGGGACTCGACGCTGTTCACGTCCACGCTGCCGTGCGCCGCGGCGTTCGCGAGCTCCTGCTTCTCCTCGACCACCGCGGCCTGGCTGCCTGCGACCGGAGGATTCGACCGGGCCACCTCGGGCTCTCGCACGACGCGTGTGTACACGAGGGCCGCGGCTGCGAGCGCGAGCACGGCCACGAGGCCCGCGCGCCGCCGGTTCGCCGCCGGCTTCGCGCCATCGTTGCGCGAGCCGATCGAGACGACGTTGCTGCTCCGCTCCACCCTCTCGAGCACGGACGCCGTGACGTCGAAGCCCGCCGGAACACGAGCGAGCGCGACCTCCCGCGTGATGGAGGACAAGGTGAGGATCTGCGACACGACCTCCGCCGCCCCCGCATCGCCTGCGATGACGGCCTCGGCGCGGGCGCGATCGTCGGCCCGCCCAGGCTCGTCCAGCTCGCCGTCGGCGAGCTGCATGAGGAGAAGCATCGTGTCCTTGTCGATCGGTCGCTTCGCGGAGTCCATGTCTTCGCCCGTCCCCTGGGAGGGCCCCTCGTCAATGTGCCTTCGGTCGTCTGGTTGGCTGTTCGTCGTTGGCGACCTGCTCGTCGTAGCAGTCGGCCAGAGCGCGCTGGAGCTTCTGGCGGGCGTGGAAGAGGCGGCTCATGATCGTGCCCTTGGAGACGCCCATGACCTCGGCCATCTCCTCGTAGCTGAGGCCCTCGATCTCACGCATCACGATGACGCCCCGGTGGTAGTCGGGAAGGGCGTCGAGCGCCGCCTGCACCCGCTGCCCGATCTCGCGACGGCGCACCATCTCGGCGGGATCCGCGCCCTCGACGTGGCTGAGAAAGGGAAAGTCGGCCTCCTGGGATTCGTCAGCCTCGAACCGCTCCGCGTCCAGATCGACGAGCTGCCGGCCGGGCTTGCGAATGAGATCGATGCTGAGGTTCGTGATGATGCGGTAGAGCCAGGTGAAGAAGCTGGAAGTGCCCTGGAACGTAGGCAGACCCTTGTGGACCCGGAGGAAGGCGTCCTGGACGAGCTCCCGCGCGTCGTTCTCGTCGCGCACCAACCCGAGCGCGATGGCGAAGGCCCGACGCTGGTGGCGCTCGACGAGCTGGCGAAACGCCGCTTTGTCGCCAGCCTGAGCCTTCGAGATGAGCACACGGTCCTGACCTGCCTCCTTGATGCGTTCCTGTCTCGCGTTGGACGCGGCCAAGAGGCGTGTATTCAAGCCGATTTTGTCGGTGGGGCCGTCGACCATCGAGGCCGGGGCGGGCCCGCCCCCGGGTGCCCTGGCGTCGCCTTCGCTGGCGGCGGGCGGGGCCCCAGGCGCATGGCCACTGGCGTCTCCGTCGTCTGTCGAGCGGGCGTGCGCCACCCGGTAACCTTAGACGAAATGCCCTGCGATATCGAGCATCCTACTCGTCATCGTCGTCGCGCGGGGGACGCCGCTGGTGGGGCGCCCGCACGGGACGCGGGGGATCGGCCAGCCGACCGAGCGTGACCCGCTGGTCGAACGCCTTGCCCGCGCGGACGACACGAACGGTGACCTGCCGGCCCACACCGGCCGTGCTCGCGAGCCACTGCAGGAGGGAGCCGCGTTCGATCGGCTGTCCGTCGAACGCAACCACGACGTCACCGGGCTTGAGCCCGGCCTTGTCGGCCCCCTCTCCGGGCTCGACCGATTCGATGACCGCTCCCTTCTCCTCGCGGTACTTGATCTGCTCACGCTCGTCGGGGAGGAGCTCGCGAGCGTCGCGGATGCGGACGCCCATCGCGCTCCGCGTGATGCGCCCGTCGCGGAGAAGGGCGGGCAGGAGCTGCTTGACCATGTTGATGGGGATCGCGAAGCCGATCCCCTGGGCGCCGCCCCCGCGGATGGCGGTGTTCATCCCGACGACCTCGCCCTTGAGATTGAAGAGGGGCCCGCCGGAGTTGCCGGGGTTGAT
>SXNL01000099.1 GCA_005777185.1 Myxococcales bacterium | reverse complement strand
GCCGGCGGAACTTCAGGCCGAGCATCTTGCGGTCGCGCAGGAGCCGCCAGGCGAACACCTCGGCGCGAGTCCGACGGCGGCGTAGGCCTTTCGCCAGCCTCACCTTGCGCGCATCGGTCGCCGCCCGCCGAACGATCGGCGTCGGCCTCGCGCTCGCGTCGTCGCGCAGGCGCGCCCCCATCGGTCGGCGCCGCGTCGCGTGGCCCCCCACCGCACCTGAGGGTCCTTCCTGAGACCGATCCGTGCCCGCGCTCCTCCCTCTCCCGTCAGGGAGAGGGAGGCCGGGAGGGTGAGGTCTGCGCGGTGCTCGCGCGCTCCTCCCTCTCCCTTCAGGGAGAGGGAGGCCGGGAGGGTGAGGTCTGCGCGGAGCACGCGCGCTCCTCCCTCTCCCTTCAGGGAGAGGGAGGCCGGGAGGGTGAGGTCTACGCGGGGCTCCCGGAACCTCTTCGTCTCCCCCTGAGCGCGCGTAGCGCGCGATTTGGGGGAGACCGACGCGCGCAGCGCGGCGAGTGGGGGCACCCCTTCTCTTGCGCTGGATCGCGCCTAACCGATCGGCATCGGGGCTAGAGCGCGTGGCGCGCGTGAGGTCAGGGCCTCGGCCACATCTCCGCGCCGTTGAGGAAGCCCGCCGGCAGGGCGAACGGGTTCCCGGCGAGCCTCACCCTGGGGCCCGCGTCGGGCGTCGCGAAGCTGAACGGCGCGCGGACCACCTCGAACGTCGTGCCGCCGCCGGCGGGCACCGAGCGGACGCCGACGAGGGCGTCCTTGCCGTCGAACGCGAAGGTGTCCGGCGCCGAGGTCAACCTCGGGCCGAGCGTGGTCGTCCGCGGATCCCACAGGAAGGCCTCGCCCCAGAACCCGACGACGGCGGTCGTGGGATTGAGGAACAAGAACGACAGCGGGAAGTCCTTGGTGCCCAGGTCGAGCATCGTCCGCGTGACGGGGGGCGAGGTGAGCTTGACCTCCTCCACGAGGCGCCCGCGAAGTGGCCCGATCCACGGCCCCGCGTCCGGCCCCGCGTCGGGACCGCTGTCCGGACCGGCATCGCGGTAGATGAGCTCGTTGCAGCCTGCGCCGAGCACGACGAGCCGGTCGGCCACCGCGTCGTAGGCCATGTCGATGCCGAGCGGCGAGTTGTGGGCGGCGAGGACGATGCTCCCGCCCGGGCCCGAGCCGCCGAGCGGCACGAGGGAGTCGGTGTCGGTGTCGATGGCAATCAGCGAGCTGCGCAGGCTCGAGCACAGGTACTCGAACCGAGGCGGGATCACCCGGGACAGGTCGATGTTGCCGAGGAGCACGTACAGCCGCTTCTTCGACGGGACGAACACCGCCGAGGTCGGCTCGACGGAGCCGTCCGAGTCGCCGGCCTGGAGGAGAACCGACAGATCGATCACCTTCGTCGGGAGCCCGCCGTCGGCGTCGACGGAAGGATCGATGACATGGATCCGGTTCTTGTTGAAGCGCAGCACGTACGCCTTGGTCGAGGACACGGCGACGACCGCGGCCGGATCGGCGAACCCGCCGTCCTCGGCCACGTTCCAGGTCGATCGCACCTTCCACGGCTCGCGCTCGTCGAGGCGCGCGACGACGTCGATCTGCTGCTGGAGCAGGTAGGGGCGATCGCCGCGCGCGAAGGTCGTCCCAAAAGATGCGGGATACACATATCTCCCGTCGACGGTGTTCGTCTCCAGGTTGAATGCGACGACCTCGCTCGTCTTCTGCCCGTTCAGGTTCAGCAGCACGCGCTTCGGGATCGTCCCCGCGTCGGCCGCGGCCGCGTCGGGGGGGCCCACGTCGCGCCGCGTCGGCGCGTCCGCCATGTCCCCCACGTCGGGGACACCGGCCTCGCCGCGCGGCCCGGCATCGGGCGGCGCGAAGGCCTGATCGTCCCCGAGGCACGCACCGAGCGCGGCCGCGACGAGACACACCCCCACCACAATCGGTCCGAATCGCTTCATCTTCGCCACCTTCGCCCGCGACCCGCGAGCCTATCACGTGGTTTTTGGCTCGGGTCCGGTCTCCGGGCTCCTGGGTGCCAGCCTCCCCCGGCCCTTCCCGGGCGCGTGCGCGCCCAGTGGCTCTGCCGGGTTCGTCCCCAGATACCGTGGCGGGTGCCGCGCTGGACTCTCACCAGCTTCCCTGCCCACCTGCGGAGGATCCGCGGGCGAGCGACCCGAGTCGTCGCTGTCCGTGTTCCCTTCGACCCGTACACGTGACGGGCGGTGCCCGTCAAGGCTGCGCGGCGATCCAGTCGAGGATGCGATCGGCGATGTCGCGCTTGGTGCCCTCGCGGGGGACCGGCGGATCCGAGGCGGTGACGAACAGCGTCCGGTTCGTGTCGCGACCGAGCGACGCGCCCGCGAGGTTGGCCACGACGAGGTCGACCTTCTTCTCGACGAGCTTTCGCCGGGCGTACTCCAGCAGGCGATCCTCGGCGGTCTCGAGCGCGAAGCCCACGAGCAGCGGGGCGTTTCCTGCGCGCGCAGCGCCTACGCCGGCGAGGATGTCCGGGTTCTCCACGAGATCGAGGGTGGGGACGCCCGCGGCGTTCTTCTTGAGCTTCTCGCCCGCGCGGACCCGCGGGCGGAAGTCGGCGACGGCCGCGCTCATGACGAGGGCTCGGACGGGCGGCGCCGTGGACACGAGCGCGGCCGCGACCTCGCGCTGCATGTCGAGGGCGCTCCGCACGTCGCGTCGCTCGACCCCGCGCGGCGTGTCGAGGGACACCGGGCCGGCGATCAGGAGCACCTCGGCGCCGCGGGCGCGCGCCCTCGCGGCCACCGCGAAGCCCATCTTCCCGCTCGACGTGTTGCCGAGGAACCGGACCGGATCGACGTCCTCGTACGTCGGCCCCGCCGTGACGACGACGCGCCGCCCGACGAGATCGCCAGGCGCGAGGAGCTCGCGGGCGCGGTCGAGGATGGCCTCGGGCTCGCTCATGCGCCCGACCCCCGACTCGCGCGAGGCGACCTCGCCCTCCTCGGGCCCGATCCACGCGACGCGCCCCATCGAGGAGAGCGCGCGGACGTTGTCCTCGACGGCCGGGTGAGCCCACATGCGGGGGTGCATGGCGGGCGCGAGCAACACGGGGCACGTCGCGCAGAGCACCAGGGCCGAGACGAGGTCGTCGGCGCGCCCCTGCCGAAGGCGCGCGAGCGTGTCGGCCGTCGTGGGCGCGAGGATCACGAGATCGGCCGCGCGCGCGAGATCGACGTGGAGCTCGCCCGCGACGCTGGCGTCCCACATGTCGACGCGCACCGGCTGCCCGGTGATGCCGGCGAGCGTGGCGGCCCCGAGGAACGACGTCGCCGCGCGGGTCATCACCGGCAGGACCCGCGCGCCCGCCTTCACGAGGAGCCGCGCGAGGTGGGCGGCCTTGTACGCCGCGATGCTCCCCGTCACGGCGAGGACGAGGGTCCGCCCCGCGAGCGGCGTCGAGGCGTGAAGCGTCACGTCAGTCGGTCCCCGGCCGGTCGTCCTCGTGCACGCGCCCGCCCTTGTCGCGCTTGAAGGCCCGCGTGAAGCCCATCTTCACGGTCCAACCATACGAGCCGTACTTGCCGGCGACGCGCGATTCGACCGTGGGGCCGCCGTTCTCGAGCGAGGCGCCCTCCTTCCTCACGCTCGGCCCCTGCGAGAGCATCAGGTACTCGTCGGCGACGTACTCGGGGTGCTCGTCGTCGTGGGGCTCGAACTTCGGCGAGGGATCGCCGCTCCCCACGCGCCAGATCTGGGTCACGGGAGGGTACTGGTCCTGCGTCTTCTCGCGCACGGCGAAGCTGCCGTCCCGGACGATGCGGTAGCGCGTGATACGGAAGCCTGGGATCCCGCGCTGGGCGAGGACGCGCTCCCCCTTGGGGACCTTCGGATCCTCCACCTCCTTCTCCTGGAAGGGCGTCACCTCGTTCACCTTGCGCACGAACGTGACGTCGCGCGAGCGGCGCGGACCGAGGATCTCGGCGCGGACCGTTCCGCCCTCGACCTTCTCGTGCAGCACGACGGGGAAGTCGAACGGGTTCTTCAGCTTGAGGGTGATGGTGGGGTACACGACCGTCGCGTCCATCCCCATCTTGATGTAGAAGCTCGGCCGCGTGTGCGGCTTGCGCTCCGCCACGTCGAGCCCCGCGAAGAACGCCGCGCCGTGGAGGGTGCCCGCGATCTGACAGGTGCCACCGCCGATACCGTCGACGAGCTCGCCCTGGGCGATGACCGTCGCGACCTTGTACCCCATCGCCTCCGTCCGCGGCCCGACGACGTCGTTGAAGTCGAACACCTCGCCCGGGAAGACGACGTGGCCGTCGAGCTTGGAGGCCGCGAGCTTGAGGTTGAACGTCCGCGCCTCGTGCTTGAGGTCGCGCGCGTACTTCGTCTCGAAATACCCGAGCACCTCGTCGAACGAGAGGCCGACCACGTCCTTCGTGGGGCGAGGCGCCGGGAGGGACTCCGCCACCAGCGCCACCTCCGCCTCGCCCTTCTGGAGGGCGGCGTCCACCCGCGCGAGGGTGGCGAACACGTCCATGCGGAGCCCGGGCTCGTCAGGGATGACCTTCTTCTGGTTGTAGTCGTAGCGCGCGTTGACGGGCTGCCGGTCGAGCTCGTCCTTGAGCTGCAGGAGCGCGAACGTCGCCTTGCGATCGTCGGTGCCGACCGGCATCGGCAGCTCGATGTGGCGGACCTTGCCCCGGGCGCTCGCGGACACCTCGTGGTGCCGCCGGAGGGCGCTCGACGGATCGCGGAGCTGGCGCGCGAGGGCCGCGAGCCGGGACGGGTCGACGCGCGCCCCGAGCTCGTCGCGCGACAGATCGCGCGACCCACCGGGGTACGTGACCTTGATCGGCTCGCCGGCGTACGCGCGCGCCGCGGCGCGCATCGACTCGAGCGTGGCAGACGGATCCCCGGTGAGCAACACGGGCTTGCCCCCCAGGGTCACCCGCGGCGGATCCGGATCGGGGCCGAGCGACGGACGGCTGGGCACGAGCAGCCAGCCGACGAGCCCCCCCACGACGGCGCACGCGATCATCGCGAAGAGGGCCAGCTTGCTCCTCGGGGCCAGCCGATCCCGGAGCGCGGCGAGCGCGCCGTCCGGCAGTCGGTACGGGAAGGTCCACGCCACGACCCCGACCTTAGCCCTCTGGCGCGTGTTTTCAAGCTATGGACACCCATCGCGCGCGCGTGGTACCCGGCGGCATGGGCCTGTCGATCGGCATCGTGGGTCTCCCGAACGTCGGGAAGTCCACCCTCTTCAACGCGCTCTCCGCCGCCAAGGCCGAGGCCGCAAACTACCCGTTCTGCACGAGCGAGCCCAACGTCGGCGTCGTCGCGGTGCCGGACGCGAGGCTGGAGAAGATCGACTCGGTCATCCACGCCGACCGCATCGTCCCGACGGCGATCAACTTCGTGGACATCGCCGGCCTCGTCCGCGGCGCCCACAAGGGCGAGGGGCTGGGCAACCAGGTCCTCGCGCACATCCGCGAGGTGGACGCCGTGGTCCAGGTCACGCGGTGTTTCGACGACGCGAACGTCGTCCACGTCGAGAACCGGGTGGATCCGGTCGCGGACATCGCGACCGTGACCGCGGAGCTCTGCCTCAAGGATCTCGAGACGGTGGACAAGCGCCTCGACCGCGCGCGCAAGGCGGCGAAGGGGAACATCCCCCTCGAGAAGCTGGCGATCGAGATCTGCGAACCGCTCCTTCGCCACCTCGACGAGGGCAAGCCAGCCCGTACCTTCCCGCTGCCCGACTCGGTGGACGCGCGCGCCCTCGTGCGGGAGCTGCACCTCCTGACCGCGAAGCCGAGCTTCTACGTGGCGAACGTCGACGAGGGCTCGCTCGCCGCCCTGGACGGGAACGCCCATTTCTCGGCGCTGAAGGCGCACGCGGACGCGGAGGGCGCGCTGGTGGTGCCCGTGTGCGCCGCCCTCGAGGCGCAGATCGCCGAGCTCGATCCAGGCGATCGCGCCGAGTTCCTCGCGAGCGCGGGCCTCGACGAGCCAGGGCTACACAAGGTGATCCGTGCAGGATACAAGCTCCTGGATCTGCTCACCTTCTTCACCGCCGGCAAGACGGAGGTCCGCGCCTGGACCACGAACGCGGGCGCGAAGGCGCCCCAGGCGGCGGGCGTGATCCACACGGACTTCGAG
>SXNL01000098.1 GCA_005777185.1 Myxococcales bacterium | reverse complement strand
CGTAGCCGCAGAGCACTTGCTGCCGGCGGAACTTCAGGCCGAGCATCTTGCGGTCGCGCAGGAGCCGCCAGGCGAACACCTCGGCGCGAGTCCGACGGCGGCGTAGGCCTCTCGCCAGCCTCACCTTGCGCGCATCGGTCGCCGCCCGCCGAACGCTCGGCGTCGGCCTCGCGCTTGCGTCGTCGCTCATGCGCGCCCCTATCGGTCGGCCCCGCGTCGCGTTGCCCCCCATCGCACCTGAGGGTCCTTCCTGAGACCGATCCCTGCCAGCGCTCCTCCCTCTCCCTTCAGGGAGAGGGAGGCCGGGAGGGTGAGGTCTGCGCGGAGTTCCCGGAACCTCTTCGTCTCCCGCTGAGCGCGCGTAGCGCGCGATTTGGGGGAGACCGACGCGCGTAGCGCGGCGAGTGGGGGCACCCCTTCTCTTTCGCTGGATCGCGCCTAACCGAACGGCACTGGGGCTGGACCGGGCTAGACCTTCTCGGCGCGCGTCGAGCCTAGCAGGCCCGCGGGGCGGACCATCAACACGAGGATGAGCACGACGAACACCAGCACGTCGACGCCCCCGGAGTAGTCCGTGAGCTTCACGATCTCGCCCAGCACGCCGATGAGCAGGCCTCCGAGCATCGCTCCCGTGATGCTCCCGATGCCGCCGAGGACCGCCGCCACGAAGGCGCGTGTGCCGATGACGACGCCCATGGTGGGATACACCTGCGACTGATCGACGCAGTACAGGATCGCCCCGAGCGCCGCGAGGGACGATCCGAGCGCGAAGGTCATCGCGATGACGCGCCCGGTGCGGACCCCCATGAGGCGCGCGGCCTCTTCGTTCGAGGACAGCGCCCGCATCGATTTCCCGAACCAGGTCTTCTTGACGATGAGCTCGAGGACGACCATGACGACGACCGCGGTCACCAGGATGACCGCGCGCGAAGTGGACAGGCGGCCGATGACCGGAAGCGTCAGGGTCCCCGACAGGAGCTGCGGGTACGGCCGGAAGCGCGCGGTGAAGACGAGCTGCGCGACGTTCTGCAGGAGCACGGAGACACCGAGGGCGGTCACGAGCGGCGTGACCCGGACGAGCGGCCCCTTTCCTCGCCCGCGGAGCGGCCGGTAGGCGACGCGCTCGACCAGGATCCCGATGCCCGATGCCCCGAGCATGGCCAGTACGGTCCCGACTCCCGCGGCGACGAGCGGGTGGCTCGCGAGGACGCCGTGGAGGCCAAACGACGACGGCAGGAGCCCGTTCTCGGCGCCGACGAACAGGCCGATGAACATGAGCCCGATGTACGCGCTCATCATGAAGACCTCGCTATGCGCGAAGTTGATGAGCTTGAGGACGCCGTACACCATCGTGTACCCGAGCGCGACGAGCGCGATCATCGCGCCCTGCGTGAGCCCGGTGAAGATGGCGTCGAAGAGGCTCAAGCTTCCCCTGGGCGCGTCACTGCGACATGAGCTGCGAGTGGTACGCGAACTTCTTCGACTTCACCTGGACGACGACGATGGGCTTGTTCGCGTTGTGGTTCTTGTCGATGGTGAGCGTGCCCGTCGCGCCCTGGAAGTCCTTGGTCTGTTCGAGCGCGACCTTGATCGCGGCGGGCGTGATCTCGCTCGCGCGCTTGATCGCGTCGAACAGGAGTCGCGCCGCGTCGTACCCCTGCGCGCCGAGGCTCGACGGCTCGTGGTTGTACTTCGCCTTGTAGGCGGTGAGGAAAGCCTTCGAGTTCTCCCAGGGGACGTCCGGCGCATAGTGGTTCGTGAAGTAGGCGCCCTCGAGCTCGGCGCCCGCGCCCTCGATGAGGTCGGCGGAGTCCCACCCGTCGCCGCCCACGAACATGGAGCCGGGGATGTCGAGCGGCTTCGCCTGCCGGGCGACCTGCACCATCTCGTTGTAATAGACGGGGGCGAAGATCACCTCGGGAGACTTGCTCTTCAGCTCCTGGAGATACGTGGTGAAGTTCGTCTCGCCCTTCTGAAAGCCCTTGTCGACGATGATCTGCCCACCGAGCTTGGTGAAGCTGTCCTTGAAGCTCTGCGCCAGACCGGAAGAGTAGGTGTCCTGCGCAGCGAAGAAGAGGCCCACCTTCTTCTTCTTCAGGGTCTCGAAGACGAACCGCGCCGCCACGTCGCCCTGCTGCGCGTCCGTGAAGCACGTGCGAAAGACCCACTCGCGGTCCTTGGTGACCTCGACCGCGGTGGACGACGGGGTCACCATCGGCACCTTCTTGGTGTTGGCGATGAGGCCTCCGGCCATGGACCGGCTCGACGCGACCTCGCCGAGGATCGCGACCACGCCGTCTCGGTCGATGAGCTGGCGCACCTTGTTGGAGGCCTCCTGCGCGGTGGACTTGTCGTCCTCGTAGAGGACCTTGACCTTCTTGCCCTTGACGCCGCCAGCCGCGTTCAGCTCGCCGACCGCGAGCTCGATGCCGTCCTTCGTGTCGGTCCCGAAGGTGGAGTCGGCCCCCGAGAGCGACAGGTACGCACCGACGACGATCTCGTCGGACTTCTTCGAGCAGCCGGTGCCGAGCGCGGTGGAGACGAGGAGTGCGGTGCCGAGAGCGAACGCGCGTCGAGAGAGCATGGGCCGCTCATACCACAGGTCACTGGCCGGCGCGCCACAACGCCCAGATGACCGTCCACGACATCGCGAGGACCAGGACGAACGTGGCGTACGAGACGATCTCGAACCGTGCGAGCGCGCGCCGCGACGTCGTGAGCCCCCATCCCATCGCGAACGTCTGGAGCCCGTTGCCGAGGTGGTACGCGACGCCCAGCGTGCCGAGCAGGTAGACCGCGAGCGTGGGAGGGTGGTGCCCCATCTGCGTCGAGATGTCGGCGAAGGTCTCGGCGTGCCCGTGAACGAGCCGCGGCTCGATCATGGCCTTGAACAGGTGCGCCCCGAGGAAGAGGAGCACGCCGACGGCCGAGAGACGCTGGATCGCGTATTTCAGGTTGCCGAAGGAGCGGTACCGCTGGTTGTTCGGCCTCGTGGACGCGAGGCGCCGGACGCCCCACACCGTGTGGAGGGCCAGGGGGAGGAGCGCGATCACCATCGTCGCGAAGTGGGCGACAGGATGGGAGAAATGGGTGACGGCGTCCTCCCAGGCCGCCGGCCCCCGGAGGGCCGACAGGTTGCTCCAGAGGTGCGCCACGGTCCAGACGCCGAGCGGCATCACCGCCAGCAACGAGGCAAGTCGGGCTCGCAGGAACCCGCTGTCCATCCGCTGTCCTGCCGAGGTGTCGGTGGCCATCCGCTCGAAGGCATAGGGTGAAAGCGCGCTACCGTTCAAGGACAAAGCTCCCGTGACCCCGTGGTGTACGCTTCATGCGCATGCGGAGCATCCCGAGGAGGTACCCGAGGTCCGCCGCTCGCGTGCTCGGTTGCGGTTCGTGGGTCCTCGGCGCCACCTTGGCGGGTCTCCTCTCGCCGGGCCTCGCACGCGCGGGTCTGGAGCATGCGGTCGTCCGGGGGTCCGCGGTCGTCGATGCCGAGCGCGACGGTCCAGCGAGCGCTGCCCGTGTCTCGTGGGCGTCCCTGTCGAGCACCCCGCTGCCCGTCGGGGTCTACACGCTCCGGTTCACCGTCCCCGCCGGACCTCCCGCGCGACACGCGGGCCTGGCGCCCGTGTTCGCGGTCGAGATCCCCGTCTGCCAGAACCGTGGCCGGCTCAGGATCGACGGCGCCTGGAGCGAGCTCACGCCAGGGCCCGCGATCGTGCCGCTCGATCCGGCGGCGCCTCACCGGCTCGATCTCGAGGTCCGCGTGTCACCCTACGAGAAGCGGATCGCCTGCGGGCGCGCCCCGGTCTTCGGCTCGGTCGAGGTGGCGACCGCGGGCCTCGTCGCCCTCGACTTCGAGAGCCCACACGCTGCGGCGGGTGGGGGCCGGGCGGTGGCCTACGTGCCAGCCCGCCACGATCTCCGCGCGCCCGGCGCCCTCCTGGTCGGGGTTCACCCATGGAACGGCGGGATCTGGACCTACGCGGCCTACGCCGAGCTCCTCGACGCCGCGGAGACCGAGGACGTGACCCTGCTCATGCCGAGCGGGCTCGGCAACTCGCTCTACACGGAGGCCGCCGAGGACGAGGTGATGCGGGCCGTGCGTGCCTTCTCGCGGGAGGTGGCGCTCGACGCCGTCCGGACGTCCATCTGGGGCGCCTCGATGGGCGGGCAGGGTGCGATGACCATCGGCCTGCACCGCCCCGCCGACTTCGCCACGATCACGAGCTACTTCGGCGACGCGAGGTTCGACGTGTCCGGGTACGTCCGCGCCATCCTCCCCACCGAGGAGAAGGCACACCTCGTGAACCCGCTCGACGTCATCGACAATGCCAGGCACGTGCCCGTGTGGTTGATCCACGGAGTGGACGACGCGACCTCGCCGGTGAAGGAGAGCGATCTCCTGAAGACGGCGCTCGACAAGCGGGGCTATGCGGTGCGCTACGATCGGGTCGTGGGCGCCGGGCACGAGGCCCCGCTGGTGGTTCGGTTCCTGCCCGAGGTGGTCCGGCGCGCGGGCGTCTCCCGTGCGCCGCGCTTCCCGACGCGCGTGACCTACCGCAGCGTGCGGCCCATCGACACCGGGGCGTACGGCGTCGAGATCGAGCGCGTCCGACCAGGAGACGCGCGGGTCGACGTCGAGCACCGCGACGGCGCCGTCCGTGTGCTCGCCGCCGACAACGTCGCGACGATCAGGCTCCGCGACGGCGCGCTTGGTGCGACCCGCAGCACCCCGACCACCCTCGAGAACGGCGTGAAGGTCGCGGTCGTCTGGTGAAGGTCCGCGCGAACGCCGTCCTGATGCTCGTGACCCCGCTGCTCTCCTTCGGGACGCTCGGACTCGGGCTACGGGTGGGAGCGTACTCCGGCGTCCGCGCGGCGACGCTGTTCGTGGAGCCTCCGGCCCGCGGCGCGCCGACGACGTACCTGCAGCTCCTCACCTTCCTGGACGAGAGCGGCGTCAAGGAGGCGGTGGGTGTCGCAGATCTGCGCGCGACGTTCCGTGCGCGAGGGGTGGAGCACGCGTGGGCGGGGAAGAGCGAGGACGATGGCTTCGCGATCGTGGGGGTCGATCTACCGCCGCTCACCCCCGGAGAGCACGTGGACGTGGAGGTCACCGCGGCGAGCGAGCGCGGTCCCCTCCTCCGGGGATCGTTCGCGTGGCCCGATGCGGCGCAGGGTGGAACCGCCTTCGCGCCCAGCCAGCTCCCCGGCGAGAAGCCGCAGGGGGAGGTCAGGGTCACCCTCGCGATCCCCGCCCAGCGCCTCACCGTGGAGGCGGGCACACCGGCCTGGGTGCGCACGAGCGACAGCGCGGGTCGCCCGGTAGAGGCCGACGTCCAGGTGACGCCCGAGCCCGGCCTGGAGGCGACGGTGCTCGGGAAGTGTCCCGGCGGACTGACGGAGCTGTCGCTGGTCGCCCTGTTTCACCACACCGGCCTGGGGATCTCCGTCAGGACCCCGGACGGCAAGACAGGCGCCTGGTTCGGCTCCGTCCCGGTCGCTCCCGGCGCGCTCAAGGCCACGTTCCCTCGTGCGCTCGTCGCGGGCGCTCCGCTCACGATCGAGGTCGCGAGGACGAACGCGCGCATCACGCCGTACGTCGAGGTCTACGATCGGCAGGGTCGCGCGTTCGCCGCGCGGGCGCTCGGGTCGGAGAGAGACAAGGCCACCCTGACGACGCCGCCCCTCGAGGCAGGCCCGCACTGGCTCGTCGTCGCGGGGGAGCCAAAGAGCGCCCTCGCCATCGAGGGGGCGACGGTCGCACACCCCTTTCTCGTGGGGGAGAGCGCGGCCCCGACGCCCTGCGAGCTCGCGGGCATCGCCCAGCCCGCGGCGCTGCGCAAGGCTCGCATCGCGCTCGATGGCCTCCCGTCGCGCCGCGTCGGCGACGCACGGAAGAAGCGCCTCGGCCTCGCGCTCGCGCTCTCGTCCCTTGCGATCGGCGCGTTCCTGGAGGTCTTCCTCCTCCTCACGGCTGCGAGGGAGTCGCGCCGCGAGATCGAACGTGCGCTTCGCGAGGCATCGGGGGAGACGTTGCCCGTGATGACCAAGAAGACGAGCGCGGGTAGCATCATCGTGGGCCTCCTGCTCGCCGTGCTCGGGTTCGGGCTCCTCGCCTCATTCCTGCTGTGGCGCGGCTGAAGAATCCCCTCATTTTCGAGCCCGAGCCCGCGCCCGAGCCCGAGCCCGATTCCTGCGCAACGAACCCGCGGTTCGTGCCGACTGGCGGGCATCGACGGGTTCGAACATGAGCGACTCGACGTCTACCCTGCGAGCATCGAGCTGGTGGCGGGGGCGGACCCGCTCGCGGACCGCTTTCCGAGGGGCCGCGCCTACCTCAGCGATCAACTTCGGCGAGCTGTCGCCTCGATCCCCCTCAACATCGCGGAAGGCGCCGGGGAGTTCGCTCCGGCGGACAAGGCGCGCTTCTACCGCAT
>SXNL01000097.1 GCA_005777185.1 Myxococcales bacterium | reverse complement strand
CGGGCGCCCGGGGGGGCACCGGCGTGGGCGGCGTGGGCGGCGTGGGCGGCGCGACGACGACCTCCGGGACGGGCTCGACGGCCTCGAGGCGGCGGGCGCTCGCGCGCTCCTCCCGTACTTCCTGGAGGGGGGTCGCGCTGGACGGCGGCGCGACGGGTGCGACGCGCGAGGAGGGCCGGTCCTCGGGAGCGCGCTCCGGCTCGGCGAGCGTCCTCGAGCTCTTTCGCTCCTCGGGCAGGTCGCGGAGGCTCGGGCGGGACTTGGGGGCCTTCTCGACCTCGGGCTCGCGGAAGCCCAGGATCTGCGCGCTGTCGCGCTCCTTGGCCATCACGTCGTCCGTGCGCGGGGCCGGACGATCGCCCACGAGCGCCGAGAGGTCGCGGCGCGAGGCCACGTCGGTCATCGGCGTCACGACCGCGGGAGGGGCCGTCACGGGCGCGGCAGGCGCCGGCGGAGGCTCCTGCGAGGGCTTCGCCACGGCGCGGCGCTTGAGCACCGTCGGCGCGATGCGCTCCTCGACCACGTCGTGGGTGCGCTGCTTCTCGAGGTGCCGCTTGACGCGCTCCACCTGCTCCGGCTCGACCGAGCTCATGTGATTTCGCACATCGCTCACGCCGATGCTCTGGAACAGCACGACGACCGCCTTCGGATCGAGGTTCAGCTGCTTGGCGACTTCGTAAACCCGAACCTTGCTCATCGACCCTCCGGAGACCTGCGGCATGCTGCTTCCTTGCTCCTCGAAATGGACGACCCCGACCACGTACGACTGACCACGGCGAGGTCGCACATGCGGTGGACCTCGCGCGAGACCTTGTGGTCCAAAACCGCACAGAAAGCGACCTCTTCCTGACGAAAAAGCGCCCCGAGCTCGGCCTTCGTGCCGAGGACGACCGCCCTCCCCTCCGCGATCGCGCGGGAAAAGGCGGGCGTTGCGTCCGGCCGGGCCGCGTCGCTCGCCACGACGAGGAGGGCCCCGCGGCGAGCCCCTGCGTCCGGGCCCTCTCCGGGGGGCCCGGCCAGCGCTTCCTCCACCGCGCGGGCGCCCCACTTCACGAGCCTCGCTCGCGACGCTCCCACGAGCAGGCTCCACGCCCTGCGGAGAGCGGCCTCGTGGACGACGTCGGCGAGGGGTCCCACGTCGAGCGACACCTTTCCTTTCACGCTCCGTGCCACCCCTCCGCGCGCCGCGCGATCGAGGCACGGCTGCGTCGGATGCACGTGCACACCTCGCCCGAACGAGGAACCC
Source organism: Myxococcales bacterium (assembly GCA_005777185.1). Lineage (GTDB taxonomy): Bacteria > Myxococcota_A > Polyangia > Polyangiales > Polyangiaceae > SXNL01. The sequence continues at coordinate 27,518 of SXNL01000097.1, read as the reverse complement.
GCGACGTCCGGCGCTGCGGCTCCGTCCGGATCGACCACCAGGCGCAACATCTCGACGGGAGGCCCCTTCTTGCCGCAGCCGGCGCACGTCCGCTCGGGCGCGCGACGGGCTGCCCTCGGGGGACCGTTATCGGCTGCGGCGTTCATGGGGACCAGCATCTCCTCGCCCGGGGCGTCAGCTCGCCGCCGCGGGCGCGACCTTCGCGGCCTTCCGCTGCTCGTCGATGGTCTTCCACTCGTGCTTGAGGAACTGCTCCGCTCCCTGCTTGATGGCGCGGGCCTTCTTGATGCCCATGCCCGTCTTGATGGCGAGCTTCTCCTCGTCCTCCCGCAGGACGTCCTCGACCGTCCGGTACCCGGCCTCCTCGAGGTGGGTCACCGTCCGCTCGCCGACGCCGCGGATGAAGAGGAACCTCTCACGCTCGGTGAGCGGCTCGACCTTGGTGATCGCCGCCTCGATGCGGGCGAGGCGGAGCTGCTCCATCTTCGTCTCGGCCGCCTCCTTGATGTGCTTCACGCCGGCGTCCGCGCCGATGCCCGGGATCCCCCCGAGCTCCTCCTCCGTGGCCTCGGCCAGCTCCTCGAGCGCGCGGAAGCCGAAGCGGTACATGCTTCGCGCCAGGCTGTCGTTCACGCCCTCGATCTGGAGGAGCGCCGTGATCGCCTCCTCCTCCATCTGCTTGAACTTCGAGTCGCTGATGATGTCGAGCTTCCACCCGGTGAGCTGCGCCGCGAGCCGCACGTTCTGGCCCTTTCGGCCGATGGCGAGCGAGAGCTTCTCGTCGGGCACCACGAGCTCCATGCGCCCGTCGGCCTCGTCGACGATCACCTTGGTGACCTCCGCGGGCTGGATCGCCGCGCACACGAAGCGCGCCGGATCGCGATCGTACGGGACGATGTCGATCTTCTCGCCGCGCAGCTCCTGCACGACGGCCTGCACGCGGGAGCCCTTCATGCCCACGCACGCGCCCACCGGATCGACGTCCGCGTCGCGGCTGGCCACGGCGATCTTGGAGCGGGCGCCGGCCTCGCGCGCACACGCGACGATGCGGACGATGCCCTCGTAGATCTCGGGCACCTCGGCCTCGAACAGCTTCTCGACGAGCGCGGGGGCAGCGCGCGAGAGGATGACCTGGGGGCCGCGGGCCTCGCGGTCGATGTCCTTGACCCAGGCCACGACGCGATCGCCGGGACGGTAGGTCTCGCGCGGCGTCTGCTCGCGGAACGGGAGGATGCCCTCGGTGCGGCCGAGGTCGACGATGAGGTTGTTGCCCTTCTCGAAGCGACGGACGATGCCCTTGATGAGCTCGTTCTTCTTGTCCTTGAACTCGTTGTAGATGAGGTCGCGCTCCTCGTCCCGCACGCGCTGGATGAGGACCTGCTTCGCCGTCTGCGCGGCGATGCGCCCGAACTGCGAACGGGCCTGCTTCACCATGAGGAGATCGCCGAAGAGCCGGTCCTGCTCGGCGGCCTTCTTGGCGTCGGAAGGGTGCCAGAAGATCTGGAAGCCCAGCTCCTCGCCCAGTTCGGCCTGGAGGTTCGCCTTCTGCACGTCCTCCAGGGCGATCTCGCGCTCCTCATCGGAGGGATCGTCGACCACCGTCATGTACTGGAAGAGGTCGATCTGGCCGGTGTCCTCGTTGAACCGCGCCTCGAGCTCGCGGCCGATGCCGAAGACGCTCTGCGCCGCCTTGAGGATGGCCTCCTCGACCGTCTTCACCAGGCGCGCCTTGTCGAGGCCCTTCTCCTTGGCGACGTTCTCGATCGCCTGGAGGAGGTTCATCTCGGAGGGGGGGCTGTGCTGCTGCTGGATTGCCATGTTCTTGGACCTTCTCTTCGCGGTTTGGAACGGGTCGTCGATCACTTCTTCTTGCGTGGGGGCGTGCTCTTCGGGCTCGACGGGAACTCGAAGACCAGTCGGGCCGACGAGATGTCGACGAGGGGAAAGGAGTACACGCGGCCGCCGTCGTCGACGTCCAGGACGTCGGCGCCGCTGAGCTTGCCGATGACCCCGGTGACGACCTTCTGGCCCTTCACCGCCGTCTGCAGCTTGAACTTCGCCTTCCGGCCGGAGAAGCGGAGGTAGTCCTCGCGCTTCTTGAGCGGCCGCTCGAGGCCGGGGGAGCTGACCTCGAGGTGGTAACGGTGGGGGATGAAGTCCACGGCGTCGAGCGCGGGCGAGAGATCCTTCGCGAGCCGGGAGCAGAGCTCGAGATCGATCGCCGAATCCTGCGTCGAGGCCTGCCGCGCGGCGCTCCCGTGCTTCTCGACGTAGACGCGGAGCACCCAGCCGGACTGCTCGCTCTTGAACTCGACGTCCACGATCTCCGCGCTGTGGGCGCGCGCGATCGGATCGAGGATCGGATCGAACCTCGAGCGATCGAGCGAGAACGGTGTGGAGCGGGGAGCGTGGTCGGCCATGACAAAAAAAAAGCGGGCCCAACACGTGGGTCCGCGAAGTCGCCAGAAAAACTAGCACGGAGGCACCAGGCACGAACGGACGGGCGCGAGCACCCGACCGCCGACCGCGGGGGGGAGGAGTGACCCTCCACGTCCACGGGTTGGCGCGCGTCGTATAGCCCACGGAGAGAGGTGGAGCAAGGCCTCCAGAGCGCTCGACGGACGGCGGACCGGCGACCGAGGAGGGCTGGGGAGGCCTTTCCACCCCGTAGAAAGTCGGAGCGGCCCCCTCGAAACCTGGTCTGCCAGTAAAATAAGATTGGTGTTGCGAGGGGTTGCACCTACGTGGAGTTTTGCTACGGCGAGGGGTCATGCGCTCGCCCCCCCTCCTTTCCTCGTTCGCGCTCCTCCTCCTCACGGCGTGCTCGAGCACGTCCAGCCCCACGACCGCAGGCCCCGCGACCGCCGACGGCGGCGCGAGCGGCGGCGACGCGAGCGCGACGGCCGACGCCGGCGGTTCGTCCGCACCCCTCGAGTACAAGTCCTACGTGATCCTGGGCGACTCGATCAGCGACCGAGGGGGCTCGTCGCCGTACTTCTACGACCTCCTCCCGAAGAACGTGGACGCCACGTACCCGGACTACAAGGGCAAGGACTTCGGTACGCGATACCCGGGGATCAAGGTCGTCAAGAACTCGAAGGGCGGCGCGCAGTCGGTCGACCTCGTGGGGCAGGTGAACCTGCTGCAGGAGACGCTCCCGGGGCCCGTCGTCGTGTCGGTCACGATCGGAGGGAACGACATGCAGGCCAACGCCGTGGCCATCCTCCAGGAGCAGGACCAGGCCGCGCGCGACAAGTTCAAGACCAACCTGACCAACGCGTACGACGCCCTCATGAAGCCGGGGCGCTTCGGCGCCGACGTCAAGGTGAAGGTGTACCAGGCGAACATCTACGATCCGAGCGACGGCGAGGGGAACTTCGCGGAGGCCGGGTGCCCGGCGCCGCTCAGCCTGTTCCCGAAGAAGTCGACCGTGGCGGGCTTCGACGGCTGGAACAAGGCCCTGGCGGACGCGCTGGCGAAGTACGGCTCCGACGTGGTCATCGTCGACATGCGCGGGCGATTCCAGGGGTCCGGCGTGGGCCACTTCACCGACGGGAAGACGTGGTTCGAGAAGGACTGCATCCACCCGAACGCGAAGGGACACGACCAGATCCGCAGGGTGTTCTGGGAGGCGATCGTCAAGTAGCGATCAGCCGTCGGCGGTCGGCGGTTCGACGGCCGACTTCGGCGGTTCGACGTCCGCCTCCGACTTCCCCGATCCGACGTCCGCCCCCGTCTTCCCCGATCCGCCGTCCGCCGTCGACGATCCGCTGTCCGCCGTCGACGGTGCGCTGGCCGGAGGGACGGCGACCTCCCGCCGCCCCTTCCACGCCCAACGCGCGGTCACGCACCCGATCGCCAGCACGGCGATGCACCACCACTGCGCGAACGTCAGCGTGCCGAGGCGGGCATCCCCGCCCCCGGCCGCGTCGAGGCGGAGGAAGTCGAGGAAGAACCGGACGGGCGCGTAGAGGAGGCACCCCGCCGCCGTGTACGACCACGGCGGGAGCCGGCGCCGGTACGCCGCGACGAACGCGACCGTGATCGACGCGAGGTAGAGGAACTCGAGCAGCCCGAGATCGTAGCGCGGGATGGACCCCCACACGACGTGGAGCGGGCCCGCCACGTGGTGGAGTCCGTCGGTCGCGTCGCGCGGCCAGGCCACGGCGAGGTGGGACAGCCACGATCCCGGCCGCGCCACGGCGCCGGGGTGATCGTGGATCAGCGCGCACCCGAGGCGCCCGAACGTGAAGGCGATCGGCCACGTGGAGACGATCACCTCCGACGCCGTGCTCAGGCGCATCGGAACCTCGCGCCGCCTCACCTCGAGCCGGAGCGACCCGACCTTGCGCACGCGCAGGTGACGCCACGCGATCGTGCCGAGCAGCGCCCCGACGAAGCCGCCGGTCGAGCTGAAGCCGATGAAGGAGAGCCCGCCGGGGCGCTCGCTGTAGAAGAGCGCGTCGACCGCCCACGCGACGAACGCGCCGGCGCCCAAGAGCCAGATCGTCAGCCCGCGCGCCTCGCGGCGCTCGAGCCCGGACGCCGCCGCGCGGCGCATGAACACCGGATCCCACGCGAAGAACCCGAGCGCGACCGCCATCCCGAACGGGTGGAAGGGCCCGAGCTTGGACTCGTCGAGGAAGACGAAGGGGAGCATCCCGCGGACCGGCGACCCTCGCGGAGGCTACGGCGGCGTGATCCCGCCCCGCGGGGCGTGGCACTGGTTGCAGTTGCTGACCGCCTGCGCGAACTCCATCTCCCTCTGCCCGGTCGCGGTGCGGATCGCCCCTCGCACGGGGGCAGAGAAGCACGTGAACGCAGGCTCCCGGACGAAGAAGTTGCCGTCGCGATCGGCGTGCGTCGTGTGCAGCTGCCCGCGGGTGTCGCGTACCAGGATCTGGAACCCGGGCGGGTCGGTGCCATCGGGGACGGAGGGCGTGTCGACCGTGCCCCCGAGGAGGAACGGCGACGCGCCGCCGTCCTTGACGTGACAGCCGAGGCACTTGAGGCGCGCCGGGTTGTTCGGCGTGTGGCTCGCGCTGCGCGCGGAGGGACCCACGCCGAACGTGTACGCGGGCGCGCCCACGAGCACCTTGGGGATGTCGTCCTCGCCCAGGATCTTGCCGCAGGTCACGTCGATGCCCGCGTCCGCAGGGGCGACGCCGCCGTCGGTCGCGATGGTGGCCGTGTCGACGACCGCCGCGTCCCTGACCGGCGTCGCCGGCGCCGTGGCGGTTGCCTCGCTCGAGCACGACGCGACGAGCCCGATCATCGCGATCGACCCAGCAGCCAGTGTGAAGGCAAGGATGGTTCTGCGGGTCGGCATGCGAGATCACAAAGCCGCGCCGTGTGCGCGTTCAACCGCGCGCTGCGAGGTTCTTGCGCGAGTCGATCAGCATACCACGGCGCGAGGGCCCGAGACAGCGGATCGGTCACCCGCGGCGTGGAAAAGTGCGCGCGCGGAGCGACCGCGTTTTTCCCCAGGAAAATTCGAAAAGATCGTGCTTGTTGGCCCGGTGGATATCGGCTATCGTGAGTACCGGCACATTTTTGTGCACTCGCTGTTGCGGAGTGGGAGCCGGAAGCGGGGCATCGTCGGAACCGTGCAAGTTGGCAGGACATCGTCGCCTCTGTACTGACGTGTACGGAGATGCGGGCGCGGTGGCTGGGTCCGAGGACCGCCATCGTGTTCATCGGGCCGAAGGCGGCCCCTTCCTCGAAGACCCGGCGGACCATGCGAAACAAGACACCTCTGCTGCAAATCGTTGTTCTCGGCCTCGCTGTGGGGGGTGCCGCCGCGGGGGCTGCGTGCGGCTCCGACGGGGGGGGGAACACACTCGCGCCGACACCCACAGGAACACCCACCGGCACCACGGCACCGCCCATGGATGGCGCCGCGCCCGTCGACCTCGACGCGAGCGTGGACGCGACGCCTCCTGAGCCGCCCGTCCCTGTGTGGGCCGACACGGAGGCGCTGGCCTGGCTCAACCTGAAGTGCGCGGCCTGCCACGGCATCGACGCCAAGGGCGTCGCCGCGCTGTACTACAGCGCGTGGCCCATGGCCGCAGGCGGTGTGAGCAAGGCCTACCTGGAGACCAGCGAGCTCACGCCCGTCGCCTACCAGACGATCCTCAACCGCCTCATCGGGCCCGAGGGGGTCACGCCGTCTCCGATGCCGGTCGCCAAGCCCGACGCGGCCGCCCGCCTCGAGCTTCGCGCGATTCTCGCGTGGTTCGATCGCGCGCTCCCTCTCTCCGTCGTCGACGCCGACGGCCGGTACGGGAACGACACGTCGACGAAGGCGAAGGTCATCCTCAACTTCAAGTGCGAGAAGCCGTCGACCCTGCGGCAGTTCATGAGCCGCTTCTTCTACGGCGCGCTCGACCGCCCGCCGAACGCGGGGGAGCTCAGCAAGTACACCACGGCGATGCTCGACGCGCCGGTCACCGTGGCGCAGAGGCTGGCCCTGGTCACGCTCATCGAGACGACGCTGAAGACCGAGTTCCTCGACTCGGGGCTCCGCAAGCTCGGCACGACGATCGGCGGTGGCCCCAGCGTGGCCAACCCCCCGGCGCTCCCCGCGAACGTCATCAACGATCTGCGCGACGAGTTCTACAACCTCATGCGCGCGAAGTACAACACCACGAACTACCACGACCTCTTCACGATGAAGGAGGTCATGGTGTCGCCGGCGACCGCGTCGCTCTACGCGGGGTGCACCGGCCCGGCGTCCGGCTGGGCGTCGTGCGCGATCCAGGCACCACGCGACGGGTACTTCACGACGGTCGGCTTCCTCACGTCGAAGCCGATGTCGTTCATGCAGGAGAGCAACAACTACGGTCGCGTGTCGCGCCTGTACTTCACGGTGTACGGCGAGACCCTCCTCCCTGCGACGGCGGGGCCGAGCGGCGAGGCGATCCCGGCCTTGCCGACCTGTCTCGAGGGGACCGACACGCGGACGTTCGTGGGGGCGCCCCGCGGCGCGGCGGCGGTGCCGCTGTTCGGCAAGGTCTGTCAGTCGTGCCACCTCGGGCGGCACATGGCCGCCGGGGCTGTCCTCTTCCGCCCTTATGCGCGGAACGGATCCATCTTCGACACCGCCACGCTCGGCAACGCCGGCACGGCCGACGCGGACCAGTTCATGGCGATGACGGGCACGCCAGACTGGAAGTACACGGCGGGCGGCGTCGAGAAGCCCGTCGACGCGGCGTACCTCAAGGCGCTGCTGAGCGTGTCCACGTCGGGATCGCCCGCCGCGTGCATCCTCGAGGGAAGCTCCACGTACGTCCCGGTCAAGGGCGTCGCGGACCTCGCCAACAAGCTCATGTCCAACAAGGCGGGGCTCTCCCGCGGCTTCATGCGGCACGCCCACCGCGCCTTCCAGAACTCGCCCAACATCACGCTGGAGATGGGCCTCCGGGCCATGCAAGTGTACGACGGGAAGACCCAGCATCTCCCCGACCTCGTCCGCGCCTACTTCCTGTCGGACTCTCTCGCCTGTGAGGTGCAATGATGACCGTTCAACGTCGCCACGCGTTCCTTCTCATGGCGGTCGCCGTCGTCGGCGTCCCCCTCGTTGCCTGCGATGACGGGTCGAGCGGCCCCACGACGGAGGCGCCGCCCGCGGCCACCACGCCGAACCCGGATCCCACGACGGGCCCGACCACCACGCCCACGACACCGACACCGACGACGACGACGACGGCGCCGCTGCCCCCGCGACTCGTCGACGGCGTCGTGAACCCGGTCCGCCCGGCCTTCCAGACCAAGAGCAGCGTGCAGGTCCGCAAGAGCGTCATCGGGTGCTTCGGTGGCAACAGCACGAAGATCGAGGCCGGCATGATCGTCGGGGGTACCCCCGTCGGTGGCGTGACCCCCTTCCTCGCGGCCGGGACGTTCAGCCCCGGGCAGGACATCGTGACGGCGCAGGCGGGCCTCTTCGACGGCGACCCGGACGCGCTCAAGGTCGGCGTCCGCGGCGACCAGCTCACCCTGGAGTACCTGACCGCGCTGCGCAACACGGCGAACGTCGTCGGCTGGCGCTGCGTCAACAACATGGTGGACGATCCGTCGCTATGCCAGTGCGACACCGACGCGAAGGCGGAGGCCATGCTCGCGCGGTGCATCGGCGACGTCGTGAGCCCCAGCAACGTCAAGTGGGCACCGCTCGCGACCGACCTCAAGAACATGTGCACCCCCACGCCGCCGAACGTCAACACCAGCGGCCGGGGCGTCGCGGTGGCCTCGCTCGTGTCCTCGCTCACCTTCGCCAAGCTCCCCTGAGGAAGAGGAAAACACCATGAAGCTCCAGCGCAGAGACATCCTCAAGGCAGCACTCGCAGGCGGCACGTTCGGCGTGGGTGGCCTGATCAACCTCGACCCCGCCCCGATGGGACCGGTCACGCACGCCCCCCTGTCGCCCTCCGTGGCGCCGTTCGGGAGCCTCGACACGTTCGAGATCCTGCGGAACGCGGTCCGCACGGGTCGCCGCCTCAACCTCGGCGGCGCCATGGCGCTCGCCGCGCCAGGCGACGACAGCGTGCTGATCACGATCAAGGTCATGAACCACATCCACACGCCGCTGGCGTTCAAGCTCGGCATGATCACCGACGCGGCGGCGGGCACGGTCAGCTACACGGGCTCCACGATGGTCCCGTGGCCGAACAAGTTCAGCAACCAGACCACGCTGAACAACCTCATGAACATGGGGCTCGACAAGGTCAGCCAGACGCCGCGGTTCCAGGCCCTGCGCTTCAACAAGTGGTTCGGCGACATGGTCGAGACCGGGAAGATCGAGACCGGCGCCCAGCCGGCGTACCTGTCCGCTGGGGACACGGGGCCGTTCCCCGCAGAGGCGGAGGTGGCGATGCAGGCCTTCCTCGGCGTGAGCCAGAACAACCTCCAGCTCAACCACGCCATCCAGAACTGCTCGCTGAACAAGAGCACGAACCCGGGTGGTGGCGATCTCGCGAACCACGTCGCGATCACGAAGATGATCAACAGCCCGCTCGGCCTCGTGTGCTTCAACATGGGCACGAGCGTCGAGACCGACTCCGGGAACAGCACGCTCCGCGTGTACGGGAACGACCTCGCCTCGATCGTGGCGACGGGCCGTCCCGTGAGCGAGTACGTGGGTGTGCTGCGGCAGGCCATCGGCCTCGGGCTCGTCGACGACGATCTCGCGACCAAGGTCAACAACATCGCCAACCTCGATTCGACGCTGCTCACCGAGCTGAGGGCGTCTCGCAACGATCTCAAGAACGCGCTCGCGACCCTCGACACCGCGTCCACGGTCGAGGCCGCGGTCGCCGCGAACGCCGCCAACACCGGCAACGTGCAGGTCGTCGGGGACAGCGCCAACCAGCCCGCGAAGGCGAGCCTGCTCGGGCAGGTCAAGTTCGTCCAGCGCGCGCTCGACATCCCCGGGCGTCCGCTCAGGAACTTCACGCTGTTCTGCCACATCTCGGACATCGACGGTGGCCCGCTCGACACCGCGAACGCGCAGAGCAAGCCGGCCGAGCCCCTCTCGTACGTGGAGGGCATGCGTCAGCTCGCCGTGGGTCTCAACATGCTCGCCCAGGTCATCAAGAACAAGCGCAACGTCTACGTCGTGGTCGTCTCCGAGGGCGGTCGCGCGGCGAACCGCGGCGACAACAAGTCGTCGTTCGCGCTCTTCATGGGCCCTGGCGGGGCGGGCAACCTCAAGGACCACCTCTACGCGGACATGGCCGCCATCGCGAGCGTGAACGATCCGTTCGGGGGCGATCCGAACGCGGGGAACAACAACTTCAACGGCACGGGCCAGCGCATCCCGACGGGCAGCGTCATGGTCACGGAGGCGGGCGCCCCCCTGAGCGACCACATGACCAACGGGGCCATCCTCGCAGGCATTGCCAGGCACCTCGAGATGAAGCAAGGTGTGGCGACGAACACGCTCGCCGGCCTCGGCAAGCGGGTCATCGTCAAGACATAGTAGGGCGAGCGACGAGGTGAGGTCTGATGGAGAGACAGGTGACGAGAGACCCGCGTAGGCGTTTTTCTGCCTTCTCTTCGGTCGTGAGCATCGCGCGGGTCACCTCGGCCCTCGCCGCGGGCCTGCTGATCGGGGGCGGAGATGCCTCGGCGGCCGAGGTGCACCTCAGGCTCGAACCCGCAGGCGCCCTGCCACTCTCCGCCCCGCAGACGGACCACTTCGGCGCGGGGGGCGGCGTGGCGTTCCGCCCGTCGCTGTCGGTCCTCCCGTTCCTGGACGTGCAGGCCCACGTCGAAGACTACGCGTTCGCCGGCAAGGAGTTCAGCTGCGTGGGTCCTGGCGGCGTCCCGGCGGCCGGCTGTCCCGGGAGCGGGAAGAGGGACGGGGGCACCGTCACCATCTTCACCGCGGGGGCCGGGCCGCGCATCCAGCTCCCACGCGCAGATCGCAGCTTCTCTCCCTGGGTCGACGCCAACGTGTCGTGGGTCCAGACGGGGTCGGAGGCACGCATGGGCATGGGCTTCGGGGGCGGCGCCCAGTTCGCGCTCGGCGGGGGCTACTGGCTCGGCCCCTTCGTGCGGTACCTGCAGGTCCTCCAGCCCGGCGACAACGCCCCGCAGGCGGGCTCGGCGCTCGAGACCAACAAGGGAGACGCGCGCATCGCGATGCTCGGGCTCGCGATCGAGATGGTCCTCGGCGAACCCAAGGTGGTGAAGGACGGGGACGGGGATGGCATCCCCGACGGGGACGACGCGTGCCCGACCGAGGCGGGGCCCGCCGTCAACAAGGGGTGCCCCGACAAGGACACCGACAACGACGGCATCGTCGACCGCGAGGACAAGTGCCCGAAGGAGCCCGGGCTCCCGGTGAACGGCGGGTGCCCTGTCAAGGACGCCGACGGCGATGGCGTGGTGGACGCAGAGGATGCCTGTCCGAAGACGCCCGGCCCGGCGACGGCGAAGGGGTGCCCGGACAGCGACGGCGACACCGTCGCCGATGATCAGGACGCGTGCCCCGCCGTCCCCGGTGACGTGAACAATCGCGGGTGCCCGCGCTACAAGCAGGTCGTCGTCAAGTTCGACCAGAAGCTCGAGCTCTCGCAGAAGGTCTTCTTCGCGCACAACGGGACGACGATCCTCCCGAAGTCGTTCGACATCCTCACGGAGGTCGCGCAGGCGCTGAAGGACAGCCCGAAGATCAAGGTGCGCATCGAAGGGCACACGGACTCGACGGGCGACGACGCGCCAGGCGGCGTGAAGCGGAACATCGAGCTCTCGGAGGCGCGCGCGCTCTCCGTGCGCGACTTCCTCATCGATCAGGGCGTCGAGCCCAAGCGACTCGACGCACGTGGATACGGCTCCCAGCAGCCGCTCGACACCAACGCCACCGTCGAAGGGCGTGAGGTCAACCGTCGCGTGGAGTTCGTGATCCTGAAACCGAAGGCCACGCAAGGAGAAGGTCAATGAAGAAGAACATCTGGTTCGCGGGTTGTCTGGGCGCGCTCGGTGTCATTGGCCTCGGACAGGGGTGCGGCTCTCCCGCGGTCGACCTCGACAGCCTCACGAACGCCGTCCCCGGCGGCGACTCGGGGGCCGCGCAGTGCAAGAACGGCAACGACTGCACGCCGCCGAACGGCTGCGTGAACGGGGTCTGCCAGCCGTGCTCGAAGACGATCCAGTGCGCGACCGGGCGGGTGTGCAAGAACGGCGAGTGTGGACCGGACACCCCGACGCCGACGGACGGCGGCGCCACGCTGGTCGACTCGGGCAACGACGCGGGCGGGTGCAAGTCGGACTCGGAGTGCCCCGACGCCCAGGTCTGCGTCGCCGGTGTGTGCCGACCATGCGCCTCGAGCGCGGAGTGTGCCAACGGCCAGATCTGCATCGCGGGCAAGTGCCAATGCACCACGGACATCCAGTGCCCGAGCCCGCTGAAGTGCATCGAGAACGTGTGCCAGCTGGCGAAACCGACCGACGGAGGGACGCCCACCGACAGCGGGAACGACGCCGGGTGCGCGGGCAAGCCGATCTACAAGTCGCTCGCGTCGGTCACCCCGGTCAACGCGATGTGGACGTACATGGGGACCATCGGGATGCCCGCAGGCACCGCGAACTGCGTGGCCGCCGGCGCCAACCGCGTCTGCGAATACGAGGACCTCGTCGCGGCCTCCGCGCGCGGCGAGCTCGGGATCCTGCCCAACGGGACGACGTTCTGGGTGCACCGCACGACGACCGTCGGCGCGGCGACGGCCGGGCCGGGAGCGCGCTGCAACAACTGGACGTACAACACGAACGACATCGCCCAGGGCGAGTTCGGCACCATCAGCGCGGGCGCCGCGATCTTCGACCTGGCGCCGAGCGGTGCGCCTGGCGGCGGGGCCGTGAACCGCAAGTGCGGCGGCGTGAGCCGCAACATCCTCTGCTGCAATCCCAAGTGCATCTGAGATGACCCGCACCGGGACCTCGATCCGCGCGCGCATTCGAAGCCGGGCGCGCGATCGAGGCCGCGCATGGAGCCTCCTGCTCGGCGCGGTCGTGCTCGGCTCGGCGGTGACGGCCACGGCCAACCCGACGAGCAGGGTCCCGTGGCCGGACGGAGCGCACGGCCCCACCGACGACGAGGTCGACCAGCTGATCGAGGAGGCGGTGGGGCTCGACGACCGCGAGACGCAGGGCGAGTTCCTCGAAGCGTTCGAGCGCGGCGAGGCCTCCGAGGAGATCTTCCTCCAGCAGGAGGACGTGGACCTACGAACGTACGACCACGACCGCATCTTCCAGTTCGGCGACACGACGTTCGCGCACGAGTTCATCAACGCGGAGGGCTACGCCTCGGGGCCAAGGAAGCTCACGCCGCCTTCGCGCGTCCACAAGGGGGCGCGGGGAGGCCTGGACAACTACTCGTGCGCCGGGTGTCACTCCGTCGGCGGGCCGAACGGGTCGGGGAGCTTCGCGCAGAACACGCTCGCGGAGGGCGACGGCGCGCGCGCATCGAGCAGCAACCCGAGGAACCCCCTCGCCATCCTGGGCAGCGGGTTCGTCGACCTGCTCGGCCGCGAGATGACCGCGGACCTCGCGCGCGTGCGCGACGAGGCCGTCGCGCGAGCGAAGGCGTCCAGGGCGGCCGTGTCGGTCGAGCTCGTCACGAAGGGCGTGAGCTACGGCACACTGCGCGTCGATCGCGCGGGGAACCTGGACACGACCGGCGTGGAGGGCATCTCCCCCGACCTCGTGGTGCGGCCCTTCGGCTGGAAGGGAACCACGGCGTCCATCCGGCGCTTCGACGAGGAGGCGCTGCGCATCCACTTCGGGATCCAGTCTTCGGTGCTCATCACGAGGAACCAGCACACGCCGGATCCCGCGCGGCTGGGCAGCGGGCCGAAGTGGTGGGATCCGGACGACGACGGCACGGCGCGAGAGATCGAGGAGGGGACCCTGTCGGCCCTGGAGGTGTACGCCGCCATGCTCGAGGTCCCCACCGTCCTCCCCCCCGCCGCCCCGGAGCTGCGTCGGCGCTGGGCGAGGGGTACCGAGCTGTTCGACACACTGGGATGCGTCGCGTGTCACCGGCGGAAGCTCACGCTCGAGGGGCACGTCTTCGACGTCATGCCCGACACGACCGGCGGCGTGCCCGTCCCGATCGATCTCCTCTCCGAGGGAGACGAGCCGCGCTCCGGCAAGGAGGTCGCGCTGTTCAGCGATCTCAAGCGCCATGACATGGGGCCGGGCCTGGCGGATCCGCACGACGCGATCGACCGCGTGGGGAGATCCGTCTTCATGACACGACGGCTGTGGGGCCTCGCCGAGACGGCGCCGTACCTCCACGACGGGAGGGCACCAACGATCCCCGAGGCCATTCTCGCGCACGGTGGGGAGGCGAAGGGGTCGCGCGATGCCTTCGCCGCCATGTCCGCCGAGGATCGCGGCAGCGTGCACGTGTTCCTCCTGTCGCTCACGCGAGCGTCGAAGCCCCTGGTGACACGATGAGCCCGCGTGCCGCCTTGGCCGCCTTGCTCCTGTCGGCCGCGGGCGCCGCGCTCGCCGCCGCCTGCACGGAGGTCACGCCCGCACCCGCCAGGAGCGAAGCCCGGCCCATGGGGATCTTCTCCACGCACCTCCCCTCGAACCCGCGCGATCACATGCGCCTCGCCCTCGAGCAGGACGCCCGCCGAAGGGAGCAGCGGTTCCTGGATGCAGCGAGCCCGCTGTCCATGTGGCGAGCCACGCGCGTCGATCCCCGCGAGCTCTCGAACGGGCGCTTCACGCCCGACGAGGCCTTCCAGATCGGCGCGCAGATCTTCAACCACAGGTTCACCCGGGAGGTCGGCCTCGGCGGAGCGGATCGACCCGGCATGTCGCGCTTCCACAAGGGGAGGCGCGGCGGCCCTGACGCGTTCCGCTGTTCGGACTGTCACTGGCGGGGTGGTCTGGCGGGCGGCGGCGACGCCGCAGACAGCGCGTACCTGCAAGGAGACGGGGACCGGCAGGACTCCGCGCTCGCGCGAACCCCGATCGCGCTGGTGGGCGCGGGCTGGGTCGAGCTCGTCGCGCGCGAGATGACCGCGGAGCTCGCCCGCATCGACCGCGCGCTGGTCGCGTCCGCCCGGAAGGACGGCGCCCGGCGGATCGCGCGTCTCGTCGTGATGGGCGTCGACTTCGGCGTACTGGCCGCGACGTCCAGCGGCGAGCGGGACACGAGCGGCGTCGTGGGCGTCGACGCCGATCTCGTCGTTCGCCCGTTCGGGCACAAGGGGACCTTCGCGACGCTACGCGACGCGGTCGAGGACGAGCTCGCCGTGCACCACGGCATGCAGACGACCCACCTCGCGCGGACCGGCGGCGCCGCGCGCGTGGGCCCCTTCGGAGGCGACGATCCGGACGGTGACGGCGTCGTCGACGAGATCGCCGAGGGCCAGCTCTCTGCGCTCACGCTCTACGTGGCGATGCAGGAGGTGCCCGTGGTGAGCTTTCCGCCGTACTCCCGCGGGATGTTCCCCGACCACAACACGACACGCCAGTGGCAGCAGGGGAAGGTGCTGTTCCGGGCCATCGGCTGCGCGTCTTGCCACGTCCCGGAGATGCACGTGTCGTCGACGGTCTACGTGCTTCCGGGCAGGAACGGCGCGTCGGACGTCTCGGTGGATCTGTCGACCCAGGGCGGCGAGCCAAGGCTCGCGGCCGGAGCGGATGGGCACGCCGACGTCCCCCTCTTCAGCGATCTGAAGCGACACGACATGGGGCCGGATCTCGCCGAGCCTCGCGCCGATCGTGGCGTCGACGGACGCCTCTTCGTCACGCGGCCCCTGTGGGGCCTCGCGAGGTCGAGGCCCTACCTGCACGACGCCCGCGCTCCGACGATGGAGGACGCGATCCGCGCCCACGATGGCGAGGCGCGCCAGGCACGCGTGGCGTTCGAGCGCCTGACCGAGCCCGACCGCGGCACCATCCGGATCTTCCTGACGTCGTTGACGCGGGCCCGGAGGTTCACCGTGCGATGAGATCCGCGATCGCCCTTGGGTTCTGCCTCATCGCCTGCGGCGAGGGGACCCGGGCAGCGGCCCCGGACGCGGGCACGGCGGGGGACGCGACGCGCGCGTCCGCGGCTCCGTCGGTACCCACGCTCGACACGACGCCGTCGTTCGCGCCGGTGGCGGAGATGGGCCCGTCCGATGCGCGCCGCGTCTCGGTCGCGGTGGCGGACGACGATCGCGTGGCCGTCACCTGGACCACGGTCGGGACACCCGTCACGGGCCACGCCTTCTTCGCCGACGAGGCGAGGGGTTTCACGCCGGAGCACCTGGCGGCGGCCCTCGACGGTCTCTGCAGCTCGCCCACGGTCGCCCTCTCCGCAGGGGGGAAGGCGATCGTGGCCTTCCAGGTGGTCCAGAGCTCGGAGGGGCGCGTCATGATCGCGACGCGGGAAAACCGCTCCGAGCGGCTCCGCGCGCCGACGGGCTTGAATGACTCCATCTCGCTCCCTGGGCTGCACGCCTACGAGCCGGTCGCGTTCGCGACGCCGGACGGTGAGCAGCTCGTCGTGTGGAACCAGTGGCGTGGCACCGGCTTCAGCATCGCCCTCGCGGATCGCCCGGCGGGGGGCGCGTGGCAGCTGCCCAAGGGTACGCAGGACCTCCTGTCCTACCCGATCTTCCACTCGAACGGCCCGCGACCCGTGATCAGCGACGCGGGAGCCGTCGTCGTGTCGTGGCACCAGTCGCCCGGCGCGGGCGACATGATGGTGTGGGTCAGCGAGCGCGCACGGCGGGATCAGCCCATGTCGCGCCCGGGTCCGACCGACTTCATCTCCACGCCCGGCGTGCGTGCATCGAGCGGCATCTTCGCGAACTCGCGCCCCGCGCTCGCCGCGGACGGGCGGGCCGCGGTCGGCTGGACCCAGGATACGGGCCCCGGCGACTTCGCGCGCGTGTTCGTCGCCGTGCGCGCGGCCGGGGCGACGTTCCAGCGCGGCATGCCCGTCGCCACGGTCTCCGATCCGGACGCGACCGCGTCGAACGTGCACCCGTTCTTCATCGGAGCCACCCTGCACGTGATCTGGGAGGAGGAGCTGGCGTCGGGGGCGCGAAGGGTCGTGTTCGCGCGTCAGGAGGGGAGCGGCTGGTCGCGGCCGGCCGCGATCTCCACGGCCGGCCTCAGAGCGGCCGCAGCCACCGTCGGCGTGGGCCCACGAACGGTCGTGGCGTGGGCCGAGGGGACCACCGATGGTTACCGGGTGATGGCCCGTGTCTTCGGCTCCGACGGATCGCTCGGGCGGCCGATCGAGATCTCGCCCCCGACGTCGGAGGTCTCCGACGTGTCCGCAGCGGTCGGCAGCGGCAAGGACAGCCGCGTCGCGATCGCGTGGACCCATCGAGGCCTGGTCGGATCGCACGTACGCGTGGTCGCGACGAGGCGCTCCGACTGAAGAGGCTTCCTCGGTCGGCGCTCGAGCGATCAGGGCTTGTCGGGCTCGTCGTTGTCGAAGTCGGAGCTGTTCGGGCGCCCGTGCTTGGGCTTGTATCCGTGGATCACCGTCGCGGTCGGCGCGGCCGTCGCGGTCGGCGCGGCGCCTGCTTTGGGGGTCGCGACCGCGGTCGCGCTCGGCGCGGTGCCCGCATTGGGGGGCGCCACCGCGGCGGTCGTCCCCGCGGTCGCGGGTGGTGGCTCGACCCTCGCGGGGCTGGTGACGACGGGCCCTGGCGCGGACGGAGGGCTCGCGACGCTCGCCACGGACGGCACCTTCGCGGACGCGGGCGGCACCGCGACCGCCTTCACGACCGACCCTGACGGCGCCACGGAGGCGCGAGGAGCCGTGGACGCGGGCTCCGTCGAGGCAGCACGGGTCGCGAGGTCGCGATCGGCGGAGCGGCGCCACACCACGAGCGCGGTCACCGCCATGACCACGACGGCGACGACGATGCCGACGAGCGCGACAATGGGGGGACGCGACGACGGCTCCGCCACACGCACGGCCGGTGGCACATGACCCGGCGCCATGGCGGGTGCGGCAACCATCACGCCCTGCGGGCCGATCGCGAGGGGCTGGCTTCCATCCGGGAACGAGGGGCGCGGCGGGGGGCCACCCGCGTACGGCATCGGCACGAACCCGGCAGGCGGCTGCGGCGGGATACCCGGGTACGAGGGCATCGGCGCCGCGTGCTGAGGCACCCCGGAGTAGGACGGGAGCGGCCCACGCGGCGGGCCCGCGTGGCTCGCGCCCGTGTTGAACAGCGCCGGGGTCGCCATGGCGGCCATCGGCGCCGGCCCCGAGAAAGGCGGAGCGACCATCGGCGGCGCGTGAATGGGGCTGGCCGGAACAGGGCCCAGCGGCGACGACGTCGCTGGCGCCGGAGGTGACACGGGCGGTCCGATCGGAGAGGGCATCCCGGGGCCCCGCGGCACCGAGACAGGGCCGTTCGTCCCCGCGCTCGCGAGCATCATGGTCGCGTCGCGGACGTCGGCCTCGGAGAGGAAGTCCCCCTCCGCTGCCGCCGCCCCGCCACCGAAGAGGACGGTCGCCTCGTCGTCCTTCTCTGGCGGGGGGGGGGGAGCCGCGCCTCTCGCGCTCGCGGGCGCTCGCACCGGGACGCCGCGCGCTGGCGCCCCCGCCGCGGGCAGTGGCCTGGCCAGCGGCGGCGGACCGAGCGGTGGCGCCGCGGAAGGACCGAGAGGGCTGGGCATCCGTGGATCGGCCGCCGGCGCCTCCATCCCCGGCTGCGTCGCCTGCTCCTCGTCCGACGCGGCTGGGGGCGGCAGCGGTGGCGCCATGCGCTGGATCGGAGGCCGGGTGGGACTGCCTTTCGCCGCCTTCACGTTGCTCATTGTACCAGCTTGAAAGTCGCTGTCTCCCCCATCGAACGACGACGGAAAATTTCGTCGACACGGCCCGCGCTCGACAATTGCCCGATCGTGAGCAAGAACACGGTCGACGATGCCCCTCCGAGACAGGCCCAGCCCCGAGATCGCGGAAGCTGACATCCTCGCCGTGTGCGACCCGGGCGACGACACCATCCCGCGCGCGCGGAGGCCCGCCATCCTGTCACGCCCCGCCACACGCCCTCCCACGCAACGCCGAGCCGCCCAGCCGCGCGCGTCGATGCGCCCCGCGCCTCCGCCAGTACCGACCTCGTCGCCGTGGCCGAAGGGCGTGGCGCAGACCGGGTCACCGTTCGCACGGCGCGCCTCATGCGACGAGGAGGCCCTTGGCGCGATCGCGCGCGCCACCCCGCCCTCGCCCCTGGCGCCCGAGGACGCTCCGGTCACGTCGACGATGCGCACGAGGGCGTCGACGCCCGTGCCTTGGTTGTGGGGTATCGGCTGCATGGGGGCCGGTGCGGCGATCTCCGCCGCGGTGTTCTTCTGGATGACGCCGCCACCTCCATCACCGCCCGCGGAAGCCCCGTCACGCGTTGCGCACGAGACCATCGCTCCCCCCATCGAGCCGCCGAAGCCCGCGCACCAGCTCACGTTCGAGGAGCGGGACGCCGTGGAGTTCACGGAGCCACCGCCCGCTCCTCCGAGCGCGTCCGCGCGCCCGAGCGTGACGAGGCCAGGCCCGCAGGCTCCCGTGGCGGCAGGACCTCGCCCCTCGAAGGCGAAGCCAGGCCCGACGCTCGCCCTCCCGACGCCTGCGGACGTGCTCTCCAGCGCGCTCGGCCCCGAGCCCGCGCCGAGCAGCGACGAGAAGCGCCCAGCTACCCGCGCGCGTCCCGAGTCGCTTCTGGACGCGCAGCTCAGGGCCGCCGCGACGCGCTGATCGCTCCCGGGACCGCTACTTCTTGTCCTGGTCGAGGATGATGAGCTGCACGCGGCGGTTCCGAGCCTTGTTCCCCGCGGTGACGTTGGGGACGAGGGGACGGGTCTCGCCATAGCCCTTGGCGACGAGCCGCTCGGTACCGACACCGTGCGCGACGAGCCACGCACGGACGGCGTCGGCGCGCTCCTCGCTGAGCCGCTTGTTGTGATCGCTCGCGCCGGTGTTGTCGGTGTGGCCCTGCACCTCGATGCGACGCACGCGAGGGTTGTGGATGATCGCGTCCGCGACCTCGGTCAGGAGCTGGTTCGACTCCGGCAGGATCCTCGACGAGTCGTGCGCGAACTGCACCTGCTGCTTGATGGTGATCTCGGTCCGGCCGACCTGCACGAGCCCGTTCTTGGGGCGCTTCTTCAGGAGGAGCTCGGCCGGGTTGTCCTGACGGGCCTTCACCTCGACCGGCACCACGAGCGTGAGATAACCCTCGGCCTCGGCGGTGAGCTGCGTCGTCCCGGGAGCGACCATGTCGAAGCGGAAGCTCCCCTGCCCGTCGGAGGAACCGCCGAAGGACTTGCTTGCGCCATCCATGCCGCGGATCGTCGCGTTCGGCAGGGGCGTGTTGGCGTCCGCGTCGCGCGTGTGCCCGAGGATGCTGCCGACCCGCGGGAGCCCCGTGAGCGGACAGTCGAGCTGGATCTCCTGGCCCTGCTGGATCACCGTCTGGCACGCGCCCGGCTTGTAGCCGTCCGCCTTGATGGTGAACGCGTACACGCCATCGTCGACCTCGTGCGTCACGAAGCGGCCATCGGCCCCCGTCGCGAGCGACGTCCACTCGGGGTGTGCGTCGTAGCTCACGATCGCTCCGGCGACGCCCTCGGCCTTCTTCTCCTCGTGCACGAAGCCCTTCACACGGCCGCGCACGGGCGGCTTGATCTCCACGATCTTCTCGACCGTCTTCACCTTCTCGACGGGCGGACGATCCTCGGTGTCGAGGGCCCAGCCGGCGCCGACGTAGAGCGTCCAGGGCGCAACGGGCGCGACCTCCTCGATGAACGTCGCCGTGCCCGTCGCGCCGATGTCGAAGGCGAGCAGCACGTTGAAGCCGCGCTTCCACGGCAGGAACCGCGCGCCGAGCGTGAGCTTGCTCGGCGTGAGCGGCTCGTCCGCGAGGCACTTGTCCGAGCTCGGGTTGTTGCGCCGGCAGAGGTAGCTCTGCCGGTTGACCGGCAGGGCGATGTTGTACTCGACGAAGGGGCGGACGCGCTCGCCGGCAACGAACGTCTCCGCGCCGATGCCGATGTCGGCGTGATCGACGCGGTTGACGTTCAGACCGAAACGCTCGATGCGCGTGATCGGGATACCCGCGGCGCCCTTGCCACCGGCGGCCTCGCCGCGCGTCTTCTCGACGTTCTCGATGACGGTGCCGGAGTTGTCGAGAGTGTAACCCACGCTCAGGCCGAGGCGGACGGGGACCTTGGACTCGAGGTTGCGAAGATCGCCTGTCGCGAGCCCGCGGAAGCGCGCCCCGGTGCCGCCGCCGTCGAGCCCCACGGCTCCCGTGCCGTTCACGAGCCACAGCTCCGCCGCGCCTCCGGCGTGGAGGACGGGGCTCACGGCGCCGAACGCCTTGAGGCCGAGGACGCTGTCGCCCAGCACCTGGAGTAGGCTGGGCCGGTTGCGGTCGGTCGAGCTCGCCGCCGCGCTCGTGGCCATGTAGGCCTCGAGGAACTTGAGCAAGGTCGCGCTCGCGGTGAGGTGTCCACCGATGTGATCCAGCGTGTCGCTGGTGACCTTCGTCGCGCTCCCACGCGGGAACGTGCAGGGAAACGACGGCGTGCAGAGGAACCCCGCCGAGAAGTACTCGGTCGTGAAGCCGATCTGGAGCTGACCCGGGGCGCCCGCCTGGGCGAACTGCATGTGCATGAGGCCCACGCCACCGGTGAGCGTCGTGCTCTCGGACAGCTTCTTGTCTCGGTCTGTCCACTCGGCGTCCGTCGCTGCGGCGGCGCCCTCGACCACCTCCGCGGCGGCGTCCGTCGTGGACGCCTTGCTCGTGCTCGTGGTCGGGGCCGCCGGACGGGCGGACTTCGTCGACGGCGACCCTCCCGTCCGGGTCGTCGTGGAGGGCGGTGTCATCTTCGTGCCGCCACCCGTCTGGCCCGCCGCTCCCCCGCCGAACGTGACCGTCTGCGCGTCCGCGGCCCTCGAGGACGACAGGCCCACGGACAGGATCCACGCGCACGCGAGGGCTCGTCTCATGAGCCGAGACTTGTACCCCAAGTCCGCGGAAGTTTCGACCTTTTCTGGCCGGCTCTCGGACGTGCTAGACAGTGGGTCCCTCATGGCGTCGCGCGGCCGCATCCTCATCGTGGACGACGAGGCCAACGCGCGCGCGGCGCTCTCCGAGATCTTGCAGGACGAGGGGTACATCACCGAGACGGCAGCAGACGGCTTCAAGGCGCTGGGCAAACTCGAGGACTTCGCGCCCGACGTCGTCCTCACGGACGTGAAGATGCCCGGGCTCGATGGCATCTCCTTCATGGAGAAGGCCAAGGCGGCCTCGCCGCTCACCGTGTTCGTCGTGATGACGGCCTTCGGAACGATCTCCAACGCGGTCGTGGCGATCAAGAAGGGCGCGGACAACTACCTCACGAAGCCGCTGGACTTCGAGGCGCTGTCCGCCGTGGTGGAGCGTGCGATGGAGAAGGCGCGCCTCCTCCAGGAGACGCGCACGCTGCGTGATCGCCTCCGCGAGCGCAACGCGTTCAGGCACATCGTGACCGACGACGCCGGCATGAAGGCGATCCTGGAGGTGGTGGCCCAGGTCGGCCCGAGCAAGGCGAGCGTGCTCATCACGGGCGAGAGCGGCACGGGCAAGGAGCTCCTCGCCGAGGCCATCTGTGCGGCGTCCCCCCGCGCCGACAAACCGCTGGTCCGTTTGCACTGCGCCGCGCTGTCGGAGTCGCTCCTGGAGAGCGAGCTCTTCGGGCACGAGCGCGGCGCCTTCACGGGCGCGGTATCGCGCCGCGAGGGGCGCTTCAAGCAGGCCGATGGGGGCACCCTGGTCCTGGACGAGATCGGCGAGATTCCTCTGGGCACCCAGGTGAAGCTCCTGCGGTTCCTGCAGGAGCGCGCGTTCGAGCGCGTGGGCGGCAACGAGACGCTGAAGGTGGACGTGCGGGTCATCGCGGCGACGAACAAGGACCTTGCCGCCGAGATCAAGAAGGGCGCGTTCCGCGAAGACCTGTTCTATCGCCTGAACGTGATCTCGATCGAGCTGCCTGCCCTGCGCGATCGCAAGGGGGATATCCCCCAGCTCGCCGCGTTCTTCCTGGGCCGCTACGCGGAGGAGAACGGGAAGCGGTACGTGGAGTCGTTCAGCGAGGAGGCGGCACGCCTGCTCGCGAGTCACGCGTGGCCTGGCACCGTGCGCGAGCTGGAGACCGTCATCGAGCGCGCCGTCGTGCGGTGCGACGGGCCCGTGATCGAGAAGAAGCACCTCCCGCCGTCGATCGTCCCGGAGGGCGAGCGCGAGGGCCCGCCGCCGATCCCGGGCAGCACGATCGCCGACCTGGAGCGCCACGCGATCCTCAAGACGCTCGAGGCCTGCGGAGGGTCGACGTCGAAGGCCGCGCTGATCCTGGGCATCTCCACGCGCAAGGTGCAGTACAAGCTCCACGAATACGGTCAACTCGAGCGACCCGAGCCATGAGCATGAAGGAAGACATCGTCCTCTCCGTCGACAAGCTGTCGAAGACCTTCAAGAAGCCGTTCTCGCGCGTCAAGGTCGAGGCGGTCCGCGGGATCTCCTTCGATGTGAAGCGCGGGGACATCTTCGGCTTCCTCGGGCCCAACGGCTCGGGGAAGACGACGACGATAAAGATGCTGACCGGCCTCATCTCCCCCACGAGCGGGAGCGCGACGATCTTCGGCGAGCAGGCACCGTCGCCGCCGGTCATGCGGAGGGTCGGCTTCCTTCCCGAGAACCCGTACGTCTACCCGTATCTCACACCGCGCGAGTTCGTGGATCTGTGCGGTCGCCTGAACGGCATGCGCGGCGCGGACCTGCGGAAGCGGACGGAGCAGATCCTCGAGCGCGTGGGCATCGCGTACGCCATGGATCGTGCGGTGCGCGCGCTCTCGAAGGGGATGCTCCAGCGCACGGGCCTGGCCGCGGCGCTCGTGCACGAGCCGGACATGTTGCTCCTCGACGAACCGATGAGCGGGCTGGACCCCGTCGGGCGAAAGGAGGTGCGCGACATCATCCTCGAGGAGGTGCGCGCGGGAAAGACGGTGTTCTTCTCGAGCCACATCCTGTCCGACGTGGAGATGCTGTGCGATCGGGTGTGCATCCTGAGGAAGGGCGAGGTCGTGGTTTCGGGCGCGATCCGCGAGCTCCTGGGCACCGGCCCGCGCTACTGCGAGATCACGCTGGTAGACGTCCCCGACGCTTTCCGCCGGGAGCTCGAGACCGAGCGCGGCGCGAAGGCCAGCGGTGCGTCGGTGGTCGTGGACGTCGAGGGAGACGCCGAGGTCCGCGCGATCATCGAGAGAGCGTGGGCCGTGGGCGCCCGGCTGGACAGCGCGGTACAGAAGAGGGAGACGCTCGAGGACATCTTCGTGCGGCGCGCGCTCTAGGAGCGCGATTTGGATCGGGCGAGCGCCGACCCGAGGCGGCCGTCAAGACGCACGGCCGGCCGAAGTCCGGCCAGGCGGGACTAGAAACGGCCCTCCACCCCCAAGGTCCCCCACCCCACCGTCACACTCGGCGCTCGCCTCTGCGCGGGGAGCGGTCGCGTCCTCTGCTCGGTGGTCGACTCGACGAAGCCGAGCTGGGCCTGGACGATCCCGGCACCCGCGACGGCGACGAAAGCGCCCAGGACGGCGAGGTTCGTCGCGTATGCGGCCGTCGCGCGGTCGGCGTACGCCTGCGCCTTCTTCTCCGGATCCCCCAGGGCGTGCTCCTCGTTCCGGCGGGATATCGCCGTCGTGTAGATCGGGACCGTGATCACGGACGCCGCGACGAGCGCGGCCTCGAGGCCCAGCAGGGTCCATCCCAGGGTGCGCTGTCCGTTCTGGAACTGGCCGACGCCGAAGGGGATCGCGGCCACGAGGCGCGAGTTCCTCACCGTCGTCTTGTCCTCGCGAGCGAGGTCCTCGAGCCGCCTCACGTACTCGGCGTGCCGAACGCGCTCGGCCTCCTCCCGGGCGCGGCGCTCGGCCTCGGCCTTCGCCGCCGCCTGCGCCGCGGCGCTGAGGCGCTCGCGGAGAGTCGCCCGCGTGTCGATGAAGGCGTTGAGCACGTCCGTCGGGAAGCTCAACGGATCGGGCTCGAACTGTGGCGCCTCGAGGAGGAGCTGCTCGAATGCGGCGGCAGCCTCTTCCCTGCGCTTCGCGGCGACGTGGAGCGCGCCGAGGTACATCCGCGCTTGCGCGACGAGCTGCGCGTCCTTGGGACCGGTCTTCGGATCGACGAGCGCACGGAGCCGCTCCTCGGCCACCGCGTAGCTCTTCGCGACGTACGCCACGCGCGCCTTCTCGAGCTCGGCCTGATCGTCGGCGTGGGCGAAGCCCGGCGAGGCGAGCGCGCTCGCCACCACCCACGCCGCGAGGATCCGCGGGGAGGTGCGCACGTCACGGCCCCACGAACGACACGGGGACCATCTTCCCGGCCTTCAGGGTGGCCTGCCTCGACACGCCGGTCTCCAGCTCGACGACCGTCACGGGCTCCGCGCCGCGGGTCATCGTCACGCGCGTCCGGTCCCGGAACGTCGTTCCGGGACGCTGCGTGATCTGGTAGGTGTAACTGCCCGCGCCCTCCACGGACAGCTCCGCGTCCTTGATGCGCATCTCGATCGACAGCGCCTCCTCCTTTTCGGACGCGGGCACGCTCCGTTTCTGCGCCTCGCACACGTCGTCCACACAGGTGAAGAAGAGCTCGTGGGTGCGCTCGTCGACCGAGAGGCGTGTCCCGAGCGTGGCCTCCACGGCCGGCTGCCCGTCGACCGCTACCTTGACGCCGAAGGCCGGCCGCACGTTTGCGATCACGAGATCCCGACGCGCGAGCTCCTTGGCGCGAGCGCTCCTCGCGGCGACGGGCTGGAGGGGGATGTGCACCCGGGCGCTCGCGACCTCCACCGGGCCCGACGGCTGCGGCGGCGCGGGCTCCGGGGCGCTCGTCTCGTCCGCCGTCGCGACGGC
This sequence comes from Myxococcales bacterium, assembly GCA_005777185.1. Classification (GTDB taxonomy): domain Bacteria; phylum Myxococcota_A; class Polyangia; order Polyangiales; family Polyangiaceae; genus SXNL01. Next base: position 2,095 of record SXNL01000097.1, on the reverse strand, counting down.
GGACGGCGGCGTCGCCAGGAACGGCTCCGGCGCCTTCTTGAGTGCGCGCGCGACGAAGAACGACGCGACGCCGAGGGCGGCCACCACGAGGAGCGGCGGCGCACGCAGCCGTAGCATCGCGGCGCGCTCCTCGCGCCCGCGCATGCGCGTGACGACGCGCAGCAGCTCCGGATCCTGGGGCCGGTACGCCAGCGCGCGGTTGTACGCCGCTGCCTGCGCGTGGACGTCTCCCGCACGGTGTGCGGCACGCCCGAGCTCCTTCAGCCGTGCCACGACCCTCACCTCGTGCTGGGCCACGTACGCCTTCGCGTCCTGGAAGAAGCGCGCCAGCTCCCCGTCCCGCGGGGACACCTCCATCCGGGCGAGCTCCCCCTCGAGCGCCGCCTTCATCTCGCCCATCGTGGAGAAGCGGTCGTCCGGATCGTGCGCGAGCGCGCGGTCGAGGATGTCGCTGTACGCCTTTCCGAGGACGGGCCGCTCACGCTCGGCGCTCGGATACTCGCCCTCGAGGACCCGCCGGAGCACCTGCGCGGGGTTGGTGCCCTCGAACGGGAGGTGACCCGTCATGCACTCGTAGAGGAGCACGCCCAGCCCGAACACGTCGGTGCGCTCGTCGACCTCCGCGCCCTCGATCTGCTCGGGAGCCATGTGCGCGGGGCTCCCGAGCACCTGGCCCGTGGACGTGACGCCTTGCGCGTCGAGCAGCTTGGCGATCCCGAAATCGGTCAGCTTCACGCGGACCTCGGCGTTTGCCTCCTCCGCGGCCGCGGGGAGGACGCCCAGCGCGGCCGCCGGGTCGTCGGCAGACACGGGCTCGGGGGGGACCTGACCGGTGGTGGCGGGGAGCTCGACGGGCCCCCGGAGGCCACTCGGGTCCTGGGAGCCGGGGTCGACGGAGCCTCTCGGCCCCCGCGAGACGCGGAGCGACACGTGCTCCAGGATGACGGTCTCGGGCTTGACGTCGCGGTGCACGACGTCGCACGCGTGCGCGTGGGCGAGCGCGCCCGCGAGCTCGACGCCCAGCAGCGCGGCGATCTCCGGCGGCAGCGGTCCGAGACGGCCGAGCACCTTGCGGAGCGTCAGACCGCGCAGGAGTTCGACCACGAGGTACTGCTCCTCGTCCTCCTCGGACGAGACGTCGTAGACCTCGACGATGTTCGGGTGGCGCAGCTTGGCGACCGCCCGGGCTTCGGTGGAGAAGCGGTGCGCGATCTCGCTCGAGTCGCGGAGGTGGGGGTGGAGCACCTTCACCGCGACGTCGCGCGCGAGCCGACGGTCGTGGGCCCGGTAGACGGTCGCCATGCCCCCGTGCCCCAGCTCCTCGAGGATCTCGTACTTCGCGAGCGAGGGCGCGCGCGATGGACGGGACGTCGGACTGGTCGTGGCCGCCATCAGGGCGGAATGTTATCACCTCCGCGCCCCGGGCTGAAGCTCGGCCTCGGCCGGCCTACCCCTTCAACCCAAGCCGCTTGAGGCGGCTGCGCAGCGTGCTCTCCGAGAGGCCGAGCGAGCGCGCGGCGCGCGATTGGTTTCCCTCGGCCCGCACCAGCACCTGCTGCAGGATGTCGCGCTCGATGTCGTCGAACGTCGTGCCACCCTCCGGGACGGAGAGCGCGAGGGTGCCCCCCGGGATCGTGTCCTCGACGGAGGCGTGACGGAGCGACGGTGGAGGCGGCGGCAGCGAACCGGAGGGCGGGCCCTCGGCCACCGGGCGGAAGAGCGGAGGCTCCGTGAGCCGGATCCTCTGCGAGGAGACGGGGAGATCCTCGGGCAGCCCGAGGCACGTCTCGTCCACGTCGCGACCCGCGTGATAGATGACGAGTCGCTCCATCACGTTGCCGAGCTCGCGCACGTTGCCGGGCCACGCGTGCCGCTCGAGCGCGCGCCACCCCGCCTCGCTGATCCGCGGCAGCGCCCGGTTCATGCGGCGCGCGGCGGCCTCGAGGAGCGTCTTGCCGATACCGCGGACGTCCTCGGGGCGGGTCCGCAGCGGGGGCACCTCGATCGGACAGACGGCGAGCCGGTAGTAGAGATCGGGCCGGAAGAGGCCCGCCTTGGCGTCCGCGAGGAGGTCCTTGTTCGAGGCCGCGACGAT
>SXNL01000096.1 GCA_005777185.1 Myxococcales bacterium | reverse complement strand
TCTCGACCATGGGCTTGGGCTTGAGGTGCGACTCCTCGCTGATCCGAGTCCCCATGCCGCCTGCGAGGATGACCGCCTTCATGCCCGATCCGGAGCGTCGACTCTAGGAAAGGTGCGCGGGTAATTCAAGGCATTCAGCCTGGGTCGGCGAGCGCCTCGTAGACCGCCATGGTCTCCTCGACCACGCGCTCCACCGAGAACTCCGCCTCCGCCCGCGCGCGTCCGGCCGCACCCATGCGGCGCCGGAGGTCGGGATCTCCGAGGAGGCGGACGAGCGCCTCCGCGAGCGCGCCCGCGTCGCGTGGCGGGACGAGGAGCCCGTTGTGCTCGTGCCGCACAGCGTCCCTGCACCCGGGGACGTCCGTGGTCACGATCGCGCGACCCGTCGCCGCCGCCTCGAGCAGCGCCTTCGGGAGACCCTCGCGGTACGAGGGGAGGCACACGATCGAGGCCTGCCGCAGCACTTCGGGCATGTCGTCGCGGAACCCCCACCACTCGACGGCGCCCTCGGCGTTCCAGCGCTCGAGCGTCTCCCGGGGGACCGTCGTGGGGTTGGGATCCGTGTCGCCGACCAGCGCGAACCGAGCGGCGATCCCCCGGCGTCCGATCGAGCGGGCGGCGTCCACCAGCTCGCCGACCCCCTTGTCCCACAGGAGGCGGCTCGGCAGGACGACGAGGGGGCGCTCGCTCACGGGTTCCGGCCGCAGGGGGAACGTCGCGAGGTCCACCCCCGAGCCCCGGATGATGATCGTGCGGTCCGGGCGGACGACGCCTCGCCCGGTCAGCTCGCGCCGGTCATCCTCGTTCTGGAAGATCGTGCGGGATCGCCGCTTGCCGAGCGCGACCCGGTAGGTCGCGAGCGCCAGGCGCCGCCCCAGGTCCGCCCTGGGACCACGCGCGAGGAAGACGTAGCCGAGCCCGCTCACGGCGCTGACGACCGCAGGTACGCCGACGAGCCGCGCCACGATGCCCCCGTACAGGACCGGCTTGATCGACACGAGGTGAACGACGTCGGGCCGGAGCGTGCGGAACAGCCGCGCGAGCGTGCCGACGACCGCGAGCTCCTGGAGCGGGTCACGCCCGGCGCGCGTCAGGCCGGCGACGGGGTGGTAGGCGAGCCCGCGCGGAGCGATGTCGGCGTCATGCGCGCCAGGGCCCGTGGCCACGTGCACGTCCCAGCCGCGCGCCTTTGCGCCCACGGCGAGGGGGAGGCGATGCGACCAGAAGAACGGCGCGTCGTTCACGACGATGAGCAGCCGCCGCGCACGGGGACGAGACATCGGCGACGATTATGCTCCAACCTGCGCAAATGAGCACCAAGGTGCGGCTTTTTCCGGCCCAAACCGGGTGACCGCTGAACGTCGACGTGCTATCGGGACACGAACCATTCGCCAGGGTGGGCGCCCGACGGCGCGTCCCTGAGGGAGCAAGCACGGCAAAATGCGATACCTCATCACAGGTGGCGCGGGCTTCATCGGCTCGCATCTGTCCGAGGAGCTCCTCCGACGGGGCCACGAGGTCTTCGTCGTCGACGACCTGTCCACGGGAAGCATCAACAACATCCGCCACTTGAAGACCCACGATCGGTTCCATTACACGATCGACACGTGCGCCAACGTCCAGCTCATGGCCGAGCTGGTGGACGGGGCCGACCGCATCTACCACCTCGCCGCCGCCGTCGGGGTGAAGCTCATCGTCGAGTCCCCCGTGCGGACGATCGAGACGAACATCCGCCTCACCGAGATCATGCTCGGGCTCGCGAACAAGAAGAAGCGCCCCATCTTCGTGGCCTCGACGAGCGAGGTCTACGGCAAGTCCGAGCGCTTCCCCTTCAACGAGGACGGCGACCTCGTCATGGGCGCCACGACCAAGGGCCGCTGGTCGTACGCGTGCTCCAAGGCGATCGACGAGTTCCTCGCGATCGCCTACTACAAGGAGAAGAAGCTGCCGACCGTGGTCGCACGGCTCTTCAACACCGTGGGCCCGCGTCAGACCGGTCAGTACGGCATGGTCGTCCCCACGTTCGTGCGGCAGGCCCTCGCGGGGCGTCCGATCACCGTGTTCGGAGACGGCCAGCAGTCCCGCTGCTTCACGCACGTGGCGGATGTCGTGCGCGCTCTCATCGACATCATGGATCACGACGGGGCGCGAGGGCAGGTCTTCAACATCGGGAACACCGAGGAGATCTCCATGAACGATCTCGCGAAGCTCGTCCGTGAGCTCACCGGCTCCCGATCGGAGATCGTGCACATCCCTTACGAGAAGGCCTACGAGGAGGGATTCGAGGACATGCCCCGCCGCGTCCCCGACCTCACCAAGATCGGCGCCGCGATCGGCTGGAAGCCGACGATCCCCCTCACGCGTATCCTGAACGACGTCATCGAGGGCTACCGCATCAGCGGCGGCGAGCCCATGGGCTCCTCGGTGCCCGTCCCCCGTCTCGAGGTCTGACCGCATCCCAGCGAAAAGGAGTCGAGCATCCAAGCCTATGTCCTCAGCTTCGGTACCGCGCTCCTAGCGTCGCTCGCGCTGACGTTCGGGGTGCGCGCGCTCGCCCGGCGTTACAAGCTGGTGGCCAGGCCGCGCACGGACCGCTGGCACAAGAAGCCCACCGCGCTGTACGGGGGGATCGGGATATACCTCGCGTTCCTCCTGTCGCACTTCTGGCTCCAACCGAAGCATGTCTCCGGAGAGAACCTCCTCGTTCTCTGCGGCAGCGGCATGTTCCTCCTCGGGCTCGTCGACGACGCCGTCCAGCTCAAGCCGTACGCCAAGCTCGTCGGTCAGATCGTGTTCGCCACGGTCTTCACGACCTTCGGCATGCGCCTCCACTGGCTGCCCGCGTGGGTCCCCGACCAGGCGCTGACCATCTTCTGGCTCGTCGGCATCACGAACGCCGTCAACCTGCTTGACAGCCTCGACGGGGTGGCCGGCGGCGTCGCCACGATCGCCTCGGGCTTCATGGTGTACTTCTGCCACGCGGCCGGTCAGGACTCCATGGCGATGCTCGCGGCCGCGTTCTGCGGCGCGAATCTGGGGTTCCTGGTGTTCAACTTCAACCCGGCGTCGATCTTCATGGGCGACTGCGGGTCGTTGTTCCTCGGGTTCTTCCTCGGCGGCGCCGCCCTGGTCACCAACCAGACCGCGATGCGCCGGGACATGGTGTCGATCCTCGCGATCCCCGTGCTGCTCCTCCTCCTCCCGATCATCGACACGACGCTCGTGACCATCGCGCGCCTGCTCGCCCGGAGGCCCGTGTCGCAGGGGGGGCGCGACCATACCGCCCATCGCCTGGTCGCGCTCGGGATGTCGGAGCGCGCGGCCGCGCTCACGCTCTACGGGTTCGCCATCCTCTCGGGCGCCGTGGCGATCCTGGTGCGCAACGTCCAGGGCAGGGTCGGCGCGTTCATCGCGCCCGCGTTCGGGATGGTGATCGTCTTCCTCGTCGTGTTCATCGGGAAGACCCGCGTGTACGAGCCCGTTTCCCAGGCCGACGAGCAGAAGATGGGCGGCCGCGCGCTCGTGCCCACGCTCGCCGACTTCTCTTACAAGCGCAGGGTGTTCGAGGTGCTCAACGACCTCGCGATCTGCCTGCTCGCGTACTACGGCGCGATCCTCCTCCGCTTCGACGGGGATATCCCCATCCGCTACTACCAGTCTGCCATCCGCATGATGCCCGTGGTCATCGTGGCCCAGCTGGCGAGCTTCCTCGCCTTGGGCCTCTACCGCGGCCTGTGGCGCTACACCTCGATGGCCGACGTCGCGACGCTCATCAGGGCCGTCGGCGGCGGATGGGTCGCGTCGGTCGTCGCGCTCGTGTTCGTGGCCCGGTACGAGAACATGTCGCGCGGCATGTTCGTGATGGATGGGGTCCTCCTCCTTGGCGGCGTGATCGGTAGCCGGCTCTCGTTCCGGCTCCTGCGCACGTGGATGGCGCGCTTCCAGCCGAAGGCTGAGGCCAAGCGCGTGCTCATCTACGGCGCGGGCGATGGCGGCGAGCTCTTGCTGCGCGAGATGCAGAACAACATGGAGCTCGGGCTCGACGCGGTCGGCTTCGTGGACGACGATCCCCAGAAGCACGGGCGGGTCATCCACGGGGTTCGGGTCCTCGGATCCATCGAGCGCCTCGGCGAGCTGGCGGGCGCCGAGAAGGCCGAGGCGGTCGTCATCTCCACGGCGCGACTGACCGTCGACAACTCCGTCCTCGTCAACCAGAAGTGCCGGGAGGCCGGCCTCGCCTGCCGCCGGATGCGGATCGCGCTCGATTAGCGTCGGCTCGCCCTCGAATGGTATCGACGGCCCAGCAAGAAGAGGACGCCGTGACGGGTCGCCCGACGCCGGCGCCCCGGTCCGCCTCCCGGGCCCGGGCCGCGTACTGGATCCTGGGTCCGCGCGCGACGGCCTGGCTCTGCACGGGGTTCTTCGCGTCCCTCTCCCTGGCGACCATAGAGCTCGTGATCGCGGTGTTCCTCCAGCTGTTCCTGAAGAGCCTGGGCGTGCTGGGGCCCGACGTGAAGGTCGTGGCCGTCGTGGAGGGGATCGAGCTCACCCCGGGCGGGTTCGCCGTCGGCCTCGCCGTCATCGCGTTCTTCCGCGCGATCGCGCAGTACCTGAACGCGCAGAGCACCAACATCGCGATGGAGACGGTGACGGCCCGGCTGCGGCGCCTGGCCATCTGGGAGATGCTCCGGCACCCCGAGCAGCGGTTCGTCGCCGCGTCTCACGTCAACGCGCTCGTCGCGGAGTACTTCCTGAAGACGTCGCTCTTCGCGTACTCGTTCGCCGCGCTCCTGGCGGTCTTCGTGCAGGCCGTCGCGCTGTCCGTCATCCTCTTCGCGGGCGCGTGGCGGGAGACCCTCGTGGCCATGACGGGGCTCTTCCTGCTCGGGCTCGTCATCACGCGCGTCAACCGGCGCGCCGTCGCCGTCGCGGAGCTGGTGCCCGACGAGCTGCGCAAGCTCGCGGTGGGCATCGAGCGTGTCGCGCGGAACTTCTTCCTCGTCCGTGTCCTCCGCACGCAGGACGACGAGTATCGCCGCCTCCGCCACGCCGTGGACGCGTACGAATCGCACTCCCTCCGCTCGGCCATCTTCGGCAACCTGCCGGTCGCGCTCACGCCGTTCGTAGGCGTGCTCCTCATCATCGTCATCGTCGTCCTCGGCCGCACCGTGCTCCACACGCCGGGCCTCGTGTTGCTGTCGTTCCTCTATCTCTTCATGCGGTTCGTGCAGCTCCTCGCCGCCGGTGCCACGCACCTCTCGACGTGCAACCAGTACTCGCCCCAGACGCGGGAGAGCCTGAGGTACGTCCAGAAGCTCTCCCCCTTCCTCCCCGAGGCGCTCGGGCCGGCGCCCGTCGCGGCACGTGCTCGACGGAGGGCCTCCGAGCGGAGCGACGCGCGCCCCCCTGGTGTCACGGCGACGGGAGTCGCGTTTCGCTATGGCGCCGGGCCGCCGGTCCTCGAGGGGATCCGGTTCGAGATCGCGCCCGCGAGCCAGTTCGCGATCGTCGGCCCGAGCGGCTGCGGCAAGAGCACGCTGCTCGCGCTCCTCCTGGGACTGCTCGCGCCGGCGTCGGGCGAGATCGAGATCGACGGTCGTTCCCCCCGCGCCTACTTCGACGACCCCTCCGTGCGGGTCGGCTACGTGGGGGCGGAGCCGTTCCTCGTCGCCGGGACCCTGCGCGAGAACCTGCTCTACGGCGCCGAGGACGACACCGCCGACGACGCGCTCTGGGCGGCGCTCGCGGACGCGCGTCTCGAGGACATCGTGCGGGCGCTCCCCGAGGGACTCGCTCACTTCATCGGCGAGGACGGATCGGGCCTCTCTGCGGGGCAGAAGCAGCGCTTGTGCCTGGCGAGGGCGCTCGTGCGCCGCCCGCACGTCCTCGTGCTCGACGAGCTCACCGCGAACCTCGACGTCGACACGGAAGCCGAGCTCGCCGAGACCTTGCGCGATCTCAGGGGCACGTGCACGACCATCGTCGTCAGCCACCGCAAGGGGATCCTGCGCTACGCGGACCGTGTGCTGAGCCTCGCGCCGCCCTGATCGGGAGCGGAGAGACCGGCACGACGAGGGCCATGCGCTGCGGGAGGACGAGGCGGTTCGCGTGTCTCGAGGCGGGTCGGACTCGGGTCAGCGGGCCGCGATGGGTTCCTCGACCTTGGCGTTCGCCGTCGCCACGGGCGGCGCCTCGTCCGGCACCGGCTCGTCCACGGCGCCCTCGACGCTCTCGGTCTCCCGTTTCGGCCAGCTCATCGTGGCGAGCAGCATCACCATCACGACCACGGGCATTCGCTGCCGGAGGACGAGCCCGATGTTGGAGACGCTCATCGCGTAGATGAGCGTCATGGGCGCCACGAACGCGAGGACGGTGAGGAGGAGCGCCTTGTCGACCACGAACAGCCGCTTGGCGGCGACCCCCGCCCGGTACATGAAGTAGTAGAAGAGGAGGGTGTCGACCTTGCCGAGGTTGAGGCCCAGGGACCCCGTCATCCACGGAAACGGTGCGAACAGCGTGTACATCAGCTTCTGCGGGAGCGCCCCGGTCGGGTCGCCCCCGTCGTCGAACTCCACCGCGGAGCCCCCCCGGTGCCCCTCGAGCTGGGCGCGCCAGCCGTACGAGAAGTCGAACGCGACCGTCGCGGACTCCTGCGCCTCCTGGAGGATCTGCGTGTAGGAGACCATCATCAGCAGCACGACGGGCGCGATCGCGGACACCAGGATGGGCCGGACGACCGACTTTCCTCCGAAACCTGCGAGCCCGATGACGAGGGGCGCCACACACGCGAACACCAGGTAGTAGCGGACCCCCCAGACCGCGACGAGGCAGAGCGAGCCCAGGACGAAGTCGAACATCGTGAACTTCCGGGCCAGCCGGACCGCGCCGCCCACCGCGCCGATGACGCAGAACACGACCAGCCCGTCCTTGTACATGTCGGACGTGTACATCGTGAAGCTCGGCATGAAGAGGATGCAGAGCATGACCCGCTCGGCGACCTTCGGGTCGGCCCCGAGCTCGCGCGCGAGGCGGACGAAGTTCAGGCACGTGAAGCACGCCATCATGGCGATCACCGCGGTGCAGCCCGCGCGCGTGTCCCCGCCGTTCGCGTACATGATGAGCGCGAAGAGGTTGATGGGGAGCGTCGTGGGACCCACCTGCCAGATCTGGTCGGCCGTGACGTAACTCATCCCGTTGCGGTCCCAGTACTCGCAGACGAGCCCGGCGAGCATCTCGTACCCGACCGAGTCCCCGCCGGCCTCGTGCGTGAACCACTGCACGTCGCGGATGATGATGAGGAAGAGCAGCCGGAACGCGTACGCCCCCATCAGGATCCGCACGATGAGCCGCGACTCGCCCGCCGCCGTCGCGACAGCGTAGACGATGAGCAGGCAGAGCGGTATGAGCAGGATGCCTAGCACGGCGGGCTTTCCCGGCGGACCCCGACCCTGGCGCACCGAGGCGCACGAACGGAGCCACGCGCGCGTGGCGCGACGCACCGAAGGTCAAGCATGCATCGCCAAGGATAGCACCCCGTCCGCGCCAGGGCACACGGGCGCGTCGAAAAGTGGTCATCATCTCGGCGGCTTGTCGGGCGTGAACGACCTCGGCGCCCGGCGCAACGAAGGGTTTTGCACGAATCCCGCTCCGTGCTACAGACCCTCCTCCCGGACCGCAATGGTTCCGGAGACTTGGCCGCGCGCCGACCCGCTGGACCCTCCCAGACAGAGACACCGATGGCAGTACAAGACAAGAAGCCGCGAGCTCCGGGCACGAAGACCCAGTCGCCCAAGATCGCCCAGACCCTGGTCGAGTCCGCGAAGGACGACGTGACGGAGTCCTTGTTCTGGTTCCTGCGTGCGATCGTCAAGAACCTCCCGAGCATCTTCGCGATCATCATCCTGATGGTCGGGGGGAGCGTCGTCTACACCAAGTCGGTCGCGAAGATCTACGAGGCCTCGTGCTCGATCGAGTTCGATCCCGACACGGTGCGACCTCTGTCGATGGCGTCGACGAACGAGGCCAAATTCCTCAACCCGTTCAACGACACGCGCGAGTATTACGAGACCCAGTACAGCCTGATGGTCAGCGATCGCATTCTCCTGCCCGTCGTGCGCGACCTCGGTCTCGCGACGGACGCGGACTTCCTCGGGTTCAAGTCCGACAAGCCGGTCCCTCCCGAGGACGTCGCCGCGATCCTCAGGGCACGGGTGAGAGTGGAGCCGGTCAAGATGAGCCGGCTCGTCGTCCTCAAGATGGAGGACACGAACCCCGCGCGCGTGCGCCGTGTCCTCGACGCCATCAGCCGCTCGTACCAGGCGCAGAACCTCGACAAGACCACGAGCGCCACGGCCGACGCCGTGGTCTGGCTCACGGGCCAGCTCGACCATTACACGCGCGAGCTCGAGGCGAACGAGAACGACATCCACGAGTTCAAGCGGAAGAACGATCTTCCCTCCAGCACCCTCGAGGAGATCTCCCGGATGGTGCGGATGGAGATGCAGCACTACGACGAAGCTCTGACCAAGACCCGGATGCGGAAGGCCGAGCTCTCGGCCCGCCATGCGGAGTTCTCGAAGATCGCGGCCGACTCACCCGACCTCATCCCGGCCTCCGAGCTCCTGTCCAACGCGTTCCTCGGCACGCTCCGGATGAACTACCAGACGGCCGTGCGCGAGCGGCGCGAGCTGACCGCCGAGGGCAAGGGCGACAACCACCCCCAGGTCAAGAAGCTCGACGAGCGCCTCGCGCTCTCCCGGACCGCCCTCCTCGACGAGATCAAGAACATCCGGGGCGCGCTCGGGCGTGACCTGGCCATCCTCCATCGGCAGGAGGCCGGCGAGGCGCAGCTCTACGAGGGCGCGAGCAAGCGCGCCGTGGAGCTCAACCTGAAGGAGCTCGAGTTCCGCCGCCTCGATCGCAACCGGGCGCAGAACGAGAAGCTCCACAACGTGCTCCTCGAGCAGCTCAAGCAGGCCGATCTGACGCGGATGATGAACGTCAACAACATCCGCATCATCGATCCGCCGAATGAACCCCACGTCCCCGTCCGCCCCCGGCTCTCGACGAACATGCTCGTGGGCGCGGCGGTCGGGCTGACCTTGGGGCTGCTCTTCGTCTTCGTCCGTGAGCAGCTCGACAACTCCGTGAAGTCCCCCGAGGACCTCGAGCGGCGCCTCGGCGTGACGTTCCTCGGTCTCCTGCCCCGCTTCGACGAGAAGGAAGGGAAGGGGGGGGCGTACTCGGGGTACGGCCGCTACGCGAACTACACGAACTACAGCGACGGGAAGAAACGGGCGCGTCGCGTCATGCCGCCCCGGCAGCTTGCCCCCGAGCTGATCGTGCACGAGCGACCGCTCTCGGGCATCGCGGAAGCGGCGCGGACCGTGCGAACGAACCTCACCTTCACGAGCCCCGACGAGCCCTACCGCACGCTCCTCGTCACGAGCGCCGCCCCTGGTGAGGGGAAGACGACCGTCGCATGCTCCATCGCCATCTCGCTGGCGCAAGCGACGCTGAAAGTCTGCATCGTGGACTGTGACCTTCGCCGCCCCCGGCTCCACCGCATCTTCGATCGCGCGGGCGATGCAGGGCTCACCAACGTCCTCGTCGGCGAGGCCACGCTCGAGGAGGTCACCCGCCCCACGATGATCGAGAACCTGTACTGCATCCCGTCGGGCCCGATGCCGCCGAACCCGGCCGACATGCTGCACTCGGCCAAGTTCAAGAAGGCCATCAGCGATCTCTCGCAGATGTTCGACCGCATCGTGCTGGACAGCCCCCCGCTGGCGGCCGTCACGGACGCGGCCCTCATCTCGGCGTCCGTCGACGCCACGGTGTTCGTCATCCGGGCGTTCAGCACGTCACGCGCGCTGTCCAAGGATGGGCTCCGCTCGCTCGCGGATGTCGACGCCAACGTCGTCGGGGCGGTTCTGAACGCCGTGGACCTGCGCAAGAACGGCTACAACTACTACGAGCGGTACTCCTACTACCGGCGCGAGGGGTACCTCCCGCACAACGTGCCGAAGGAGCCCCCCGCCGACCAGGCGTCACCCCCCAACTAGATGCGGGGGGGCGGAGATGCCCCTTCGCGCGCCCCGCCATGAGATCCCTGTATATCACCCACGTCGGGATGATCGAGCCGCTCGGGCAGTCGCAAGTGATGCCCTACCTCGTCGGGCTGGCGCGGCGCGGCGCCGACATCGAGATCCTGAGCTACGAGATGGCGGGCACGCCCGCCGACGCCATCGATGCCCTGCGGGGGCGCTTCGATCGCGAGCGCATCCGCTGGAGCCCGACGTTTCGGAGCCCCGCGCACGGCCTCGGTCGGAAGGTACTGGAGTCGGCCATGGGCGCCGCGCGGGGCCTCGCGCTGGCGCTCGCCCGCCGGCCCGACATCGTCCACGCGCGGAGTTACCTGCCGGCGGCGGTCGCGGACGTCATCGCGACCACGGTGCCCCGGGCGAAGCTCCTCTTCGACTGCCGCGGGATGATCGGCGACGAGTACGTCGACGGCGGGCACTGGACGCGTGACCGGCTCGAGTACCGTCTCGTCAAGGCGTACGAGCGCCGCCTCTTCCGCCGCGCCGACGGCATCGTCGTGTTGACGCGCGCGCTCGAGCGCTGGTTGCGCGACCAGGCCGTGCTCGGCGCGCACTCCGAGATGGCCGTCATCCCGTGCTGCGCCGACCTCGAGAAGTTTCGACCCGATCCCGAGGTGCGCGCCGCCTCACGCGCCGCGGTCGGGGTCGCGGCCGACGAGCTGCTCGTGGTGTACTCGGGCTCCCTCGGCAACTGGTACCTCGCGGAGGAGATGGTCCGGTTCTTTGCGGCCGTCCGGGCGAGGCGCCCACGCGCGCGGTGGCTCGTCCTGACGCCGTCGGACACTTCGGATCTCGAGGCGCACGCGGCGCGCGCCGGCGTTCCCCGGGAGAGCCTGGTCTTTCGCCGGGCGCCGCCCGCGGAGATGCCGTCCCTGCTCGCGGCGGGGGACATCGGCCTCTCGTTCATCCAGTCCTGTTTCTCCAAGACGGGATCGAGCCCGACCAAGGTCGCCGAGTACCTCGCGAGCGGCCTGCCCGCCGTGCTCAACGGGGACATCGGCGACCAGCGCGATCTCGCCTCCGAGCGCGAGTGCGCGGTGGTTCTCCGGTCGTATTCGACGGAGGACCTCGCGACGGCCGCCGAGCACGCGATTCTCCTCGCCGAGCGCCCGCACGCGGAGCGCGCCGCCGCCGCCGTCGCTGGCGCGACGCGACACTTCAGCCTCGAGGACATCGGAGTCCCGCGCTACGAGGCGATCTACCGCGCGCTGGCGGGGTCGGCGGCGCGGGACGGGGCGCGCGGAGGCAGGGGCACGACGGGGGCGACGAACGGTGCGGGGCTGGCTGGCGGTTCCCGGATGACGGTCTCGGAGGTGTAGGGATCGATGGATAGGGAGTGTCGTTCGTGCCATGGCCCGCGTGTCTCGTCGGTGCTCTCGCTCGGCGAGCTCCCGCTGGCCAATGCGCTGTTGAGCGAGGAGGACCTCGGGCGCCCCGACGAGCGCTTCCCGCTCGAGCTCGTCGTGTGCGAGGACTGCACCTTGCTCCAGATCACCGAGAGCGTCTCGCCGGAGAAGCTGTTCCGTGAGTACCTCTACTTCTCCTCCTTCTCGGACACGATGCTCGCGCACGCGAAGGCGCTAGCCGCCGAGCTCGTCGCCGCCGAAGGCCTCGGCCCGCGGAGCCTCGTCGTGGAGATCGCCAGCAACGATGGCTACCTGCTCCAGTTCTACCGCGACGGGGGGGTGCCCGTCCTCGGCGTCGAGCCCGCCCTGAACGTCGCGCAGGTCGCGCGAGAGAGAGGGATCCGCACCGTCACCGAGTTCTTCGGCACCGCCCTCGCGGAGCGCCTCGTCGCGGGCGGAGAGCGCGCCAACGTCGTCCACAGCCACAACGTCCTCGCCCACGTCCCCGATCTCGAGGGCGTGGTGGACGGCGTGCGCGCGCTGCTCGCGGACGACGGGGTCTGGCTCCTGGAGACGCCCTCCGCGCGCGACTTCGTCGAGCACGGGGAGTTCGACACCATCTACCACGAGCACCTCTGCTACTTCTCGCTCACCGCCCTCGACGCCCTGATGGATCGTCATCGGCTCGTGATCCGGGACGTGGTCCACGTCCCGATCCACGCGGGCTCTCTCCGCCTCTTCATCGTGCGCAAGGAGCACGGCGTCCGGGGCCCCCGGGTGCTCGAGATGCTCGCGGCGGAGGAGGCGTGGGGTGTCCGGAAGCGTTCGACGTACGCCGGCTTCGCGAGTCGCGTCGAGAGCCTCAAGACGACCCTCGTGTCGCTCGTGGACCGCCTGAATGCGGAAGGGAAGACGGTCGCCGCGTATGGGGCGGCGGCGAAGGCGACCACGCTCTTCAACTACTTCGGCATGGGTCATGACAAGATCGCCTTCGCCGTCGACAGGAGCACCTACAAGCAGAACCGATTCATTCCCGGGGTGCGGGTGCCCATCTTGCCTCCATCGGAGCTCGTCCGCCGGCGCCCCGACTACTGCCTCCTCACGGCGTGGAACATGGCCGACGAGATCCTCGCGCAGCAGAAGGCGTACACCGACCTCGGGGGTCGCTTCATCGTCCCGTTCCCCGAGGTGAGGATCGTCGGATGACGCCCCTCGTCACCATCCTGGTCCCGACCATCGGCGCCCGCCTGGCGTACCTCCCGGACACGATGCGCTCGATCGCGGACCAGACGTTCACCGACTTCGAGGTGAAGATCCTCGACAACGCGAGCCCTGAACCTGCGCACGCCCGATTCGTCGCGTGGGCGGCCACGGACCGGCGCATCGAGGTCCTCCGCGTGCCCGAGCGCGTGCCCCAGTTCGAGAACTTCAACCGCGGCATTCTCGCGTCGCGCGGGCGGTACGTGGCGTTCATGCACGACGACGACGTCTACCGGCCGCGTTACCTCGAGGCGCAGCTCGCCCTCCTCGAGACGCATCCGGCCTGCGGGATCGCAGGCTCGAACTACGACTTCGTCGACGGCAACGGCGAGGTCACGGAGCGTCGCCACTGGATCAAGAAGACCGAGGTGTGGAGCGGCAAGCGCTACATCACGAACCTCCTCTCGCGTGGTCGCAACTGCATCCCGATGCCCGGGATCGTGTATCGCAAGGAGGTGTTCGGCGGTCGCGGCTTCGATCTCGACGTCCCGCCCTACTTCGGCGATTTCGTCCTGCTCATGCGGATGGCCGAGACGTGGGACCTCGCGGTCGTCGAGGAGGCCGTCGTCGGCGTGCGCCGCCACGAGGGCCAGGAGAGCCTCTCGATGCCGTTCTCCAGGGCCTTCGAGTACCGCACCAGGGTGCTCAAGGACTACTGCGCGGAGTACTACGCCCGGCACCCGGAGGACGTCCGGTTCATGCGCCAGCTCGAGCGGCGCGTCGACCTCGTGCACAGGATCGCGATGATGTGGGGCTGGCTGAACGCCGACAGCGCCGTGGAGGCGCTGGCCTGCGCGGAGAAGTACCCCGTGACCAAGGGCCGCCTCGTCGACGACGGGGTGGCGACGCTGCTGCGAACGCTCGCGCCTCGGTACGGCGAGAGCCGCGTGAGGCCGAAGAACGTCCTCGGACTCGCGCGCCGGATCTCGGGGACGCTCGGTGTATAGGTCTTAGAGATGTGCGGCCTGTTCGGCGTGGTGCTCGGAACCGTGGGAGCGGCGGTCGACGTCGATCGGGCGATCGCCACGCTCCGTCACCGGGGCCCCGACGGCGCCGGGAGCTACAGGGGCGATCGCGTCGTCCTCGGGCACACGCGGCTCTCCATCCTCGATCTGACGGAGAAGGGGCGGCAGCCCATGACGGCGGCCAGCGGCGACGTCGTCATCGTCTACAACGGGGAGATCTACAACCACGAGGAGGTCCGCGAGGAGCTCGAGCAGTGCGGCCACACGTTCCGGTCGCGGACGGACACGGAGGTCATCCTCGAGGGCTACCTCGCCTGGGGACCCCGCGTCGTGGAGCGTCTGGACGGCATGTTCGCCCTCGCGCTCTGGGACGGGCGTACGGGCACGCTTCTCCTGGCGCGGGACCGGGCGGGGGAGAAGCCCCTCTTCTACGGGCGTCAGGGCGATTCGCTCTGGTTCGCGTCGGAGGCGCGCGCGCTGTTCGACGCCGGCTTCCCCTGCGAGCCCGACGTGAAGGCGCTCCCGACGCTGTTCGCCTTCGGGTGCGCCCGCGCGCCCGGCAGCATGTACAGGGACGTGAGGCAGGTCCCACCGGCCACGACGCTGATCTACCAGGTTGGCAAGGAACCCGTGCTCCGCAGGTACTGGTATCCGCCCTTCGATCGCCGTCCGCTCACGTGCTCCGAGGACGAGGCGGCCGAGCGCGTGAGCGTGCTCCTCGAGCTCTCGGTCAAGCGGCGACTCCTCTGCTCCGACGTGCCCGTGGGCGCCTTTCTCTCGGGCGGGGTCGACTCGACGATCATCGTCGGGCTGATGGCCAAGCACGCGCAGGGGCGGCTCAAGACCTTCTCGGTCGGCTTCAAGGGAGACCCGCGCTTCGACGAGACGCACTACGCGCGCGTCGCCGCGCGCGCCTTCGGCACCGATCACCACGAGATCATCGTCGACGCGGACGACGTGAGCTTCATCGAGCGGCTCGTCGAGGTCCACGACGGCCCGTTCGGCGACTCGTCCGCGATCCCGACGTCGATCGTGTCTGGCTTCGCGCGCCGCGAGGGCGTCACCGTGGCGCTCTCCGGAGAGGGCGGCGACGAGATCTTCTGCGGCTACCTGCGCTTCCTCACCGTCGAGGCCGCGGAGTTCGTGCCGGCATCGCTCCGCGTGCTCGGAGCCGCGATCTCGCGGTCGATCCCGCCCGCAGACGATCACTTCTCCATCCGCGCGCGCACGCAGAAGTTCCTTCGCAAGTCCGAGCTGGGCCTCGCCGACAGGATGCTCAGCTGGACGTCGTTCCTGGCGTTCGAGCTCGAGGATCTCCTGACGCCCGCGGTCCTTGCGGTCGTCGACGTCGACGAGCCGCGGCGCACGGGGCGCGCCCTCGAGACGCGCTACGCGGAGGGGTCCACGCTGTCGCGCCTCCTCGCGTACAACTTCGAGACGTACCTCCCCGACGACCTCCTCGTGAAGGCGGACCGCAGCTCGATGCTCCACGGCCTCGAGCTCCGCTGTCCGTTCCTCGACGTCGAGCTCGTCGAGTATGTCGCGCGCCTGCCGGACGTGCACAAGCGGCGGGGCATGGAGACGAAGCGCGTCCTCAGGCGGGCGTTCGACGGCCTGTTGCCCGACGAGATCAAGCGGCGTGGGAAGATGGGCTTCGGCATTCCCTTGGGGCATTGGCTGCGGACCGGCCTCCGGCCCTACCTCATGGACCATCTCGCCCCGGGCGCGCGAATGTACGACTACGTCAACGCCTCCTATGTGGAGCAGATCGTCGCCGAGCACATGCAGAGGCGGGACGACCACGGTCACGTGCTCTGGCTCCTCCTGACCTTCGAGCTGTGGCTCCGCGGGCTGCGCGCCCCGCTCCGGATCTCCCGGTAGATGTGCGGGATCTTCGGGGCCCTCGACGCGCCGGGCGAGGTCCACGTCGAGCGCGCCCTCGACGCGCTCCGGCACAGGGGTCCTGACCACCGCTCGTTCTTCGCGGACGAGCGCGCGATCCTGGGCCACGCGCGCCTGTCGATCCTCGACCTCTCCGCGGCGGCCAACCAGCCGATGGTGTCCGCCGACGGGGGCGCGGTCCTCGTCTTCAACGGCGAGATCTACAACCACCACGAGCTCCGCCGCGAGCTGGTGGCCGCCGGGCACGTCTTCCGCACGCGCTCCGACACGGAGGTCATCCTGGAGGGTTACCTGGCGTGGGGCGACGGCGTGGTCCCGCGCCTCTCGGGCATGTTCGCGTTCGCGATCTGGGAGCCGCGCGCGAGGCGCCTCCTGCTCGCGCGCGACCGCTCGGGCAAGAAGCCGCTCTACTACGCCCGCCGGGGCCGCGAGCTTCGCTTCGCCTCCGAGCCCAAGGCCCTGTTCGCGTCCGGCCTCTCGCGCGAGGTGGATCCGTCGCACATCCCGGGGCTTCTCGCGCTCGGGTACGTCCACGCGCCGAACACCATGTACGTCGGCGTCCACGAGCTTCCGCCCGCGTCGACCCTCGTGGTCGACGACGCACCCGACCCCCGCGTCCGCGCTTACGTGGCGTCACCGGTCCTCGGCGCGACGTCGCACGATGCGCCGCGGGTGGCCACCGCGAAGGTGCGGGCGCTCGTGGAGGCCGCCGTCGTGCGAAGGCTGGAGGCCGACGTTCCGCTCGGGGCCTTCCTGTCGGGTGGCGTCGACTCCACGATCGTGGTGGGGATCATGCAGCGGAGCACCGGCCGTCGCGTTCGCACCTTCTCCATAGGCTTCGCCGGCGACGACAGGTACGATGAGACGCGCTACGCCCGCCTGGCCGCCGCGGCCTTCGGCACCGACCACACCGAGTTTCGCCTGGAGCCGTCGTCCTTCGACCTCGTCGAGCGCCTGGTGTGGATACACGACGCGCCGTTCGGCGACTCCTCGGCCATACCCACGTCCGTCGTCTCGCGGCTGACGCGGCAGGAGGTCACCGTGGCGCTCTCCGGGGACGGCGGGGACGAGCTCTTCTGCGGGTATCAGCGCTTCGTCGCCTCCGAGATGGCCGAGGCGGTCCCGCGGCTTGCGCGCGAGGCTGGCTGGCAGCTCGCGTCGCGCATCCCGGCTGGACGGAGCGACCGAACGCTGTTCGCGAAGGCCCACCGCTTCTTCCAGCACGCCAGGCGACCGCTCGCCGCCCGGTTGCTCGGGTACTATCCCTATTTCGCCAGCGATCTCGAGCTGTTGCTGCGGGGCGACTTCGCGCGGTCGGTCGACGCGGCCGAGCCCCTCTCCTTCACCGAGGCGGTCCTCGCGGAGAGCCGTGGGCGCTCGACGCTTCGCCGGATCCTCGATCACAACTACCGCACGTACCTCCCGTACGATCTGCTCGTGAAGACCGATCGGTCGTCCATGCTGCACAGCCTCGAGGTGCGCGCGCCGCTGCTCGACAACGACCTCGTCGCGTACGCGGCGACGCTGCCCGACCACCTCAAGCGGCGCTTCGGGCTCAAGTGGATCCTGAAGCGCGCATTTCGCGATCTCGTGCCCGAGGAGATCCTGAGCAGGAAGAAGATGGGCTTCGGCGTGCCTCTCGGCGCGTGGTTCCGCGGTGAGCTGTCCACCTACCTCCGTGATCACTTCACGAATGCGCGGCTCTTCGAGTACCTCGACCGCGCCTACGTCGACGCGCTGGTGCGCGACCACATGCAGGGGCGCGCCGACCACAGTCAGCGGCTCTGGCTCCTCCTGACCCTGGAGATCTGGCTCCGATCCTTCGGCCGCTCGCCCGGCTCGGACTAGCCGCGCTTGCGGGCCATCGCGACCCAGAACGGGGCGCGATCGGAGAACGTCGGCGGCTCGAACCCCGAGCGGACGAGCATCCCCTCGATCTCCGCGCGCGTGAAACGTCGCTCGAGGCGCGTCCCGAAGCGATCGAGGGCGTCGGTGCGCATCGCGTAGAAGGAGCGATCCTTGTAGAACGAGAGCGGCCACGCCGCCGGCATCATCCCGACGCGATCGAGGGCCCGCCCGGTGCGCGCGATGGGCCAGTACACGGTGGCCGCGAGCGTCTGGCTGGCGGCGTAGCGCGCGCCGTGCGGCATGCGCGAGATCCCCTGCCGGACGAGGTCCGATGCCTTCCAGAGCGCACGGAACCACGGGGGCCGGTTGTCGAAGGCATAGTAGAGGTAGACGAGGAGAGGCGCGCCGGGCCTGAGCTTCCTCGCGATGGCGCGGATGCCGCGCTCTGTGTCCGGGATGTGGTGGAGGACACCCAGGGAGTACGCGAAGTCGAGCGACCCGTCGGGGACGGGCGCGTCCTCGACGCTGGCGTGCGCGTAACCGAGGTTCGACAGGGCGGCGGTGTTGCGGCGCGCGACCGCGAGCGCGTCCGCGCTCGCGTCGAGGAGGAGGAGGCTCCCGACGCGAGGGGCCGCGAGCTTCGCCCACCGACCGCTGCCGCAACCGAAGTCGACCCCGCGCGCCCCGGGTGGGAGCTCGTTCCAGGGGAAGATGCCGAAGTAGAGGTCGAAGGCCTCCTCGAGCTCGGCGGGACTGACCGACTCCTGCGAGAAGCGGGACCACTCGTCGCCGAAGCCGTCCACGGTGCGCCGATCCGCGTTCTCCACGCGCGCTCTGGTACTCCGCCGACCCGCGAGCGTCAATGCCGCGGCCCCCGACCCGACGCCTTGGAGTATACTGAGGTGTCGAAATGGCGTCGCACCGGTACGAGCCAGGGCAGCGTATCGAGGGATCGGTTTACCGGGTCGTCCGCCACCTGGCGACCGGCGGCATGGGCAGCGTCTACGACGTCGAGGACGTCTCCGTCGGCAAGCGCTACGTGCTGAAGACGCTGAACCCGGAGCTCGTCGGTCGCGAGGACCTCGCGCGGCGGATGGACGCCGAGGCCCGCATCCTCGTGACGTTGCAGCACCCCAACATCGTCGAGGTCGTCACCGCGGGGACCACCCAGGACCAGTGGCGTCTCCCGTACTACGTGATGGAGAAGCTGAACGGGCAGAACCTCCGGACCATCCTCGAGAAGAAGGGCATCCTCGACACCACCGTGGCGTGCCAGATCACGATCGATCTGCTCGACGCGCTCGAGCATGCTCACGATCACGGGGTCATCCACCGCGACGTGAAGCCCGAGAACATCTTCCTCCACCGCAGCCGGAACGG
Organism: Myxococcales bacterium; assembly: GCA_005777185.1. Lineage (GTDB taxonomy): Bacteria > Myxococcota_A > Polyangia > Polyangiales > Polyangiaceae > SXNL01. Next base: position 16,711 of record SXNL01000096.1, on the reverse strand, counting down.
CACCACCACGACGAAGCTCCTCGACTTCGGGATCATGCGCCTCATGGATGGCGGGAAGCGCGAGACGCAGGGGAGGTTCGTGGGGACGCTGCGGTACGCCGCGCCGGAGCAGATCCTGGGAGCCCCGGACCTCGGGCCCGCCGTCGATCTGTACGCGGCCGGCCTCGTGCTCTACGAGCTCCTCGGGGGTCGCGGCCCGTTCGACGATCTCGACGGGGCGACCAAGATCGGGCATGCGCACGCGTCCGCCAAGCCGCCGCCGCTCTCGCTGTTTGCGCCTGGCATCCCGCCCGGCCTGCACGCGCTCGTGATGAGCGCGCTCGCGAAGGAGCCTTCGCTGCGTCCGCGCGACGCCTTCTCCTTCGCCGCGGAGCTCAGGCGCCTCTCACGCCCCGCCGAGGCCGTGGGCATCGACGCGGCCACCGCCGTGAACCCGCTGAGCGTCGTCCCCCCGACCCGAGCTGACGGCGACGGCGTAGCCGTCGACGGCGACACGACGACCGTGACCGGGTTCGACCCGATCGCGGGCGACGGCGGCACGCTTCGCGACGAGATCCCGGGCGGACAGCAGGCATCGCAGCGCTCCGACGGATCCATCGCCTTCGCGCGCACGCTCGCGTCGGGCGCGAACGAGGCGGCGGCCCCGAGGCCCGGCGTCGATCGCGGCGCCGCCACGCGGAGCCAGGCCGTCCCCGCCCCTCGCTCCGATCGCGGGTACGGTACCGAGCGGTACGACGCGCCGGTAGGCGGGAGGGCGCCCGCGCAGGCAGGCCCGTCGAGCGCGGACATCATCTTCCCCCCGGCCGCGGTCGTGTCGTCGACGACGGGGTCGGTGTCGGCGGAGGTCCCGCCCTCGCGGAGCGGTGGGTTCAGCGCGTTCCTTGGCGCCCTCGTCGGGGTCGTCGTGGTAGGCGCGGGCCTGGCAGCAGGCGTCGTGGCCGCGACGCGCCCCCGCCAGGCGAGCGCACCCACCGCTTCGACCGTGACGGGCGAGACGGCGCTGCCCGTCCTGTCCGCGAGCGCGGCGCTGGCGACTCCCATGCCGCCTCCCGCCAGCGTCCAGGGACCGCCGGGTCCCCCGCCGGGCTCCCCATCGATGAACACGCCCGTGGCGACGGCGGCACCGTCGTTGGCGGTCGGGGGCGCGACGCACAAGCCGGTGCCCGGCAGGCAGGCGCCTCTGGCTGCGTTGCCAACGGCGCGGTCCGCGTCCCCGCCTGGCCCGCCGACGTCGGCGCCCGCGGTCCCGCCCACCCCGGCCACGGCCTCCCCCGCCGCGCCCACGGCGCCCGCGAGCTCGCCCGGCCTTCCCCGTCATTTCCAGGTGGACTGAGCGCCCGGTCCGTCGCCCAGGATCAACGCGTCGGCGACATCGAGGTCGAGGTGGAAGATCGTGGCCCCACGCTCGGTCGTGACGCGAACGGGCCCGCCGCTCGCGAGCGCCACGTGCCGCGTCGGGACCGGTACGCGCACCGTGACGGCCAGGTTCGTCAGAGGAGCGGTCGTCCAGTTGACGAGCGGGATGAGCACGCCGTGTCTCGAGTCGACGATCGTGCTCTCCACGAGCGGCCGCGAGCAGGAGACCGGGCGCGGGATGTCCGGGAAGCGGAGGGGCTCGGCCGCCGCGGCGTCGAACACGGTCGGGAGGAAGTGGTTCATCGACGCGTCCGTCGTCCCGCGGTCCGTCGGCCGCCGTGGGAACGCAGGCTGGAGGTACGCGAGCCCGGGCAGGTACCCGAGGTACGAGACCCAACCCTTTCCGACCGCCCGCGCCGCCGTGGCCGGTGAGCCGTCGTCGAAGCGGCCGAGGACCGTGCCCGTCGTCGTGAAGCGCGTGCGGGCGCCGAGGACCGGCACCGAGGTCCCGTCGCTCGTGACGTGATCCATCGCGGTCGCGAAGGGCAGGTCCTGCTTCTCGAGCCGCACGACGTTCTCCTTGTCGAGGACGAGCTCTGCGGGCTCCACGCCGAACAGATCCCGCAGGACGCGGTTGGGCTGATCGAGCTCGTCCTTCATCCCCGCGCCGGCGGTGGCGACGAGGCGGCCCCCGGCCTGCACCCACTCGGCGAGGGCGCGGGATGCAGCGCGGCTGACGTGCCGGTCGGCGAGGTAGATCACGCGGTAGTCGCCCAGCGGATCGCCCTCCACGACGACGTCGAGCGGCATCTCGGCGTGGCGGATGGCGAGGTACAAGGATCGCTTGTGCGCGTCGAAAGGGGCGCTGTTGTCGTCCCACACGTCCGCGGCCTCGCTGAACCAGAGCGCGCCGACGCCCGGCCGCGTGTGGCCGTCCTGGATCATGTCCTCGAACGTGCCGAGCTCGTGGAGCGCCTCGCGGACGGCCTGGTACATCTCGTTGCCCGTGACGTGGTTCTCGGTGTAGGCGACCTGCCGGGGGCGGAGCTCGAACAGGTTCAGCACCTTCACGCCGTGCGCGAGATCTCCGTAGAACTGGCGCCTCCACGCGCGCGGCGTGTTCCCGGGAGCGTGGGCCATGACGTAGTAGTGGATCTTCCCGTCGGTCGTGCCGCGGAGCGCTGCGCGGAGCATGTCCACCATCAGGAAGTTGACCTGCGGGCTGCCGACGGGGACCTGGAAGATGTAATCCTCGCCCCAGGGCATCGTCATCCCCCCCTCGCGGAAGAGGGAGATCCACTGGTGCGTGTCGCCCAGGTACATGTGCCCCTGGTGAGGCGAGTAGTTCGCGCCGACCCCCGCGCCCGGCAGGACCCGGCGCACGATGTCCGTCCGCGCCTTCAGCTGCCGGATGCCATGCCGATACGCGTATTGCCGGGAGTAGTACCGGACACCCGGCGTTGCGCTCGTCGCGTCCGGGAGGTACTTCGCCGCCGAGATGTCCACGCCGAGATCCGTCGACGTCACGCCCCGCTGGCGTAGCCAGGCGCGAAACCCCGCGTGGTCCCCGGCGGGCGGGGTCGCGAGGGCGATCTCGTCGCCGAGGCTCACGACGGCGATCTGGCCATGTTTGCCCGAGGCCTTCGTCTCCGCGAGGTGCTGCTCGAGCCTGGGTGTCTCCACGCCGCGGACGTCGATGTCGCCGGTCGGCCGCCCCGCGGCCACGCCGAGGGTGCCGAAGTCGCCCTGACCGAGCCCGGTGGCACCCATCAGGTCTGCGAAGCGCATGACGGCGGCCTGGTACCGCCCGTCGTCGGGGTGGGCGTCGAAGGTGATCCCGAACACTGGCGTTCGCCTGGGGGCGACGCCGCGCGCGGGGTGGGCCTCCAGCCATGCCACGAGATCGTGCAGCACGTCGTCCGCGAGCCCCACGCGCCGCGACCACCGGGTGTCCCCGAAGTACACGAGCTCGATGCTCTTCCCCACGCCGGAGAAGCGGCGGATGGACTCGATGCCGCCCGACGCCGCGCGCACCCCCACCTCGATGTCGAAGACGGGCTCCGCCGGTGGAGTGCGCGCGTCTCCTGTCGCCTCGGCCGTGAGCCTCCACTGGCCGTCGCTGAGCGTGTCGAGCAGGCTCCCCACCTCGTGCCAGCCCGTGCTGTGCCCGGGCTCGGCGCGGATGGTCTTCGGCTTCCAGTCGCGGAGGTGGCTCCAGAAGGGGGAGTGCTCGATCCCGTTCGGGACGGTCAAGGTCACCTGCGGCCCTCCCGCGCGGTTGTGGACACGCACGAAGACGTCGCCTGCCTGCGTGAGCATGCCGTCGAGCGGAAGGTGTCCTTCCGTGGCGATGCGCGTCTTCACCTGTTCCTTGTCGCTGGTGAGCATCACGAGGTCGACGTTGCGGCGCGCGGCGGGCTCGGGCTGTCCATCCGCGATCAAGGTCAGCCGCGCGACCCCGGCGTCGAGGTCCACGGCCGCGTCGTGTCCCTCCCAGACGATGCTGTCCGACGCACCCCACTCCCATGACACCTCCTTCTGCAGCTCCTGACGGAACGCCCACACCTTCGTGTTGTCTCGCGCTCCGTAGACGCGGTCGAGGCGCCTGGTACCGCCCTGCTCCACGACGAGGCGAAAGATCGTCTCGAACCGGTAGGCCGCCTCGTAGCGCGCGAGCGCGAGGTAGCTACCGGCCTTCGGGATCTGCACCTCGATCGTGGCGGACGTGCGAGGGGACTGCTCGGGAGCGCCGAGGTACGCCTGCCGGCTCAAGAAGCAGTTGGCGAAGGTCGCCGCGAAGTAGTTCGTCCCGAAGGGCCGCGCGCGCCAGCCCGGGCTCTCCACGCGGAACTCCTCGGCCTCGGCGACGACGGTCGTGTCGGAGATGGGTGCGACCGGCCCGGCTCGTTCACGGTACGCACGCGCCAGCGCTTCGGTCCCCCGCGGGCCCTCACCGGCGTCGGCGGTCGGAGCGTGGATCGTCCGGGATGGCTCCCGGTCCAGGCGCGGCGCCCGTGGAGCGCCCACGCAGGACGTGCCCGACAGGATCGCGAGAACCGCCCAGCGCAGGGGACGTCGAGCGCTCCGGGTCATGTTGCCAGCATAAAGCAAAGTCCAGGCTCGCCACGCGCGGGGTTGAACGCCCGGGGCCATTGGACTAGGTTCCCGCTCGTGAATCAGCACAAGGTCGACGCCGTACGCGTCCATCACGAACAGGCCGCCGAGTTCGACGATCGCTACCGCGCGCTCGAGCGGAACCCCTACGACTCGACCTTCACCTATGGTCGAAGCAAGATCGAGACGATCATCGACGCCGAGCTGGCCCACCTGCCCGCGGGTGCCCGCGTCCTGGACGCGGGGTGTGGGACCGGCTTCACGGTCGGGCGCCTGCGCGCGAAGGGCCTCGAGGTCGTCGGCGTCGAGCCCGCCGAGGAGATGAGGCGCCGCGCCATCGCGGCCAACCCGTCTGCCGAGATCGTCGGAGGAGACATCGAGGCGCTCCCGTTCCCGGACGGTTCGTTCGACGCGCTCGTGTCCATCGAGGTGATCCGCTACCTGGCCGATCCGTCGAAGGCGCTGGCCGAGTGCGCGCGCGTGCTGAAGCCCGGCGGCGTCGCGCTCATCACCGCGGCCCCGCGGTGGTCGCTCAACGGATACGCGCTCATCAACGTCGTGACGTCGCGGCTTCGCGTGCCGACCTTCACCCACGTGAAACACTCCTTCATGAGCGCCCGCTCCGCGCGTCGCTCGATGGCGCGCGCAGGCTTCGCGTCCACGGACGTGCGCGGCGCGTTCCTCGGCCCGTGGCACGTGCTGCAGCGCTTCCTGCCCGGGGTCGCGCGCGCTGGGATGCGCGCGCTCGAGCCCGTCGACGACGGGCTCGCGAACCGCCCGCTCCTCCGCGATCTGTCGAACCATCTGGTGCTCGTCGGTCGCCGCTGATGCGGCCAGCCTTCGTCATCAGCCTCGACGAGGAGCTGATCTGGGGCTCGTTCGATCACACGCCCGAGGACCGATGGTCGGCGGAGAACCCCGATCCTCGCGGCGTCGTGCGCGATCTGCTGGGGCTCTTCGAGGAGTACGAGATCCCGTGCACATGGGCCGTGGTCGGCCACCTCTTTCTCCGCTCGTGCGAGCGCGGCACGGACGGGAGGGCCCACCCCGAGCTCGCGCGGCCGAGCTTCCCGTGGCACCAGGGCGACTGGTTCGCCGGCGATCCCTGCTCCGATCGTCAGCGTGCGCCCCTGTGGTACGGCGACGATCTCCTGGACTGGATCCTCGATGCGCGCGTCGGCCACGAGATCGGATGCCACTCGTTTTCGCACGTCGTGTACGGCGATCCGGGGTGCGGCGCGGAGGTGGCCCGCGACGACATCAAGGCCTGCCTGGAGGCCGCGAGGTCCCGCGGCGTCACCCTGCGCTCCTTCGTCTTTCCGCGAAACGTCGAGGGGCATCATGGCCTCCTCGCGGAGCACGGCTTCTCCGCGTATCGGGGAGAGGACCCCGCGTGGTTTCGTCCGCTGCCGTCGAGGCCCAAGCGCATCGCGCATCTCGCCGATCAGCTCCTCGGGATCACGCCACCGGTGTCGTCGCCTCACGAGCGGTTGCCGGGTCTGTGGAACATCCCCGGGTCCATGATCTTCCTGCCACGCAACGGGGTCCGGCGGTTCGTGCCACTCGCGACGCGTGTCCGGAAGGCCCACGCAGGTCTCGCGCGGGCCGTCGCCGAGCAGCGTGTGTTCCATCTCTGGTTCCACCCCTTCAACTTCTCGGCGGACAGGATCGCCATGCTCCGCGCGTTCGGGAGCGTGCTCCGGCGAGCTGCCGAGCTGCGCGATCGAGGCTTCCTCGACATCTCCACGATGGGGCAGCTCGCGCTGCAGCTCTCGGCCAGGGGGCGTACACGCACACACCTCGCGACCGCGTAGAAGTGCCCCACCCGGGTGGAAATGCGTTAGCCTCCGGGAGGTTATGGCCGGCGAAGACAGACGCGCGCGCGGACGCCAGGCGGACGGAGGCGGCTCCTCGTCGGACCCGGACGCCGTGGACTTTCCGTCCATCGACGCCTTTCCGGTCGAGGAAGACGCCACTCCCGTCCCGAAGGTGACCCCCTCGAAACCGCAGAAGCCGCCGGTGCCGGTCCGCGCCGCCGGACCGCCGCCGGGCGCGCCTCCGGTGTCCTCGCCGTTGCCCGGCCCCGCGTCCCGGCGGAAGGCCGCCGAGTCGCAAGGGCGCTCCAGCGCGAGCTACGCCTCCGCACGTCCCCACCAGGTCGCCCCCGCCCACGTGCAGCCCACCGACCAGCCGGCGGTGATCGTCGATCCGAACGAGGCGTTGCCTCCCATCAGCCAGAACCAGACGCTTCGGCTCGCCGACGCCCCGCCCCGCTCCTCCCCGGGCGGAGGTTTCCAGGCGTCGGCGTCCGCCCAGCAGACCGTCCGGCTCCCCTGGGCGCCGTCACAGAGCGCGCCGTTGCGACGCGCGCCCAACCCGACCGTGGTACTTCGCCAGAAGCGACATGGCAGGGGAGGCATCGAGAAGGTGGTCGCCTTCTTCGGCGTGCTCATCGCCGTGGTCGCCATCGGCGCGCTCGTCTTCTACGCCCTCGACTCGACGACCCGACCGAAGTCCCCGTCGAAGAAACCGCAGAAGACCGGGCAGCGCATCATCGACGGGTCCGCGCCGGAACGGGCATGCTGGGGTCCTCGGGCCAAGCATGACGGGGATACTTTCGCATGAGCTCGCGGCGGATCGCGGGGTAGTGGCGCACCCAGAAGCCGGCCAGGTCGCTCGTCACCTGGACGGCGCGCCGGTTCGGGGCCAGCAGGTGGAGCACGAGCGGCACGCGCCCGGCGCGCGGCGCGTCGGCGAGGCCGCAGAAGTCCTGCAGGTAAGACTCCGTCCACGGAGGCACTCCCGCCTCGTACTCGATCCGGGCCTCGCGACCGCTGGGGAGGCGGACGCGTTCCGGCGCCAGCCTGTCCAGATCCCGCCCCGCGCCGAAGCGGGCGGCGAGCTCGTGCAGAAGGCCGGCGCCTTCTAGCTCCGCGAACGTGGAGCGACCGTCGCACAGATCCCGGAGGACCGTCAGGACGTCCGCGTCCGAGACCGCCGTCACGCCCGGATCCTGCGTGGCGGCGAAGCGGACACGCGCGAGCCAGCGATCGAGGGCGCCCTCGGGCGCGAAGGCGCGCGCCCCAGCCGCCTCGGCCGCGGCGAACAGGAGCCGCGACGCGTCCATCTCGGCCGGCAGCTCCGGCGACTCCACGAGCACGAGCCCGCGGTAGAGGAGCTGACTTCGCGCGATGACGGAGCGCGCCCTGCGATCCCACGCCACCACCGAGCGCTCCTTCACGTCGGCCGGGAACGCGTCGATGAGCCACTCGGGCTCGATGGCGCTCGCGACCCTGATGCGCGGCACCGCGGCGCCGCGCCCGCGGTCGTCCGAGCCCGCGCCGACCGCGCAGATCCATGGCGCCTCGCGGACGGCGCTCTCCGCGGACAGCTCGAAGTGACCTCCGCCCGCTGCCTCGAAGCTGCGTGAGCCCGGCGACAGGCGTCGCGCGACGCGATCCGGGAAGCCGGCGAGGATGGCCCGGAGCATGGCCTCCTCTGCCGTCTTCGACGCCGCGCCAGAGGGGGCGCGCGTCGGCGCGAGATCGGCCCTCTCGATCGCCTCCTCGACGCGCCGCGCCGCCTTGCGCGCGGACTGGGCCACCCCCGCGTCGACGCCGATCGCGCGGAGCGCGTGGGCCGCGAACCCCGCCGCCTCCGCCTCGTCGTGGAGATCGAGCAGCAGCAGCGCGTCCGAGCGCTCCGTCGCGCCGGTGTGCTCCCGCCCCTCCACGCGTGCGCGAGCGGCGCGGAGATCGCGCTCCCCGAGGAGCGCGGCGAGGCGCGCGGCGTCTCTCTGGCAGCCGAGCCGGGCGCCCTCGATGGCGACCCGACCCAGCCGCGGGTGGAGAGGCAGCGAGAGGAGGGCGCGACCGAGCGGCAGGATCCCGCCCACCTCGTCGACGGCGCCGAGCGCGCGGAGCAGTTCACGCGCCTCCCGCCAAGCGTCGGCTGGCGGCGCGTCGAGCCACGGGATGTCGGGCGGATCCCCGAGAGCCGCGATGGCGAGCGCGGTCTCCGCGAGATCCGAGCGGCGGATCTCCGGGACGTCGTGATCCGGCATCCCGTCGAGATCCGCGCGCGTGTAGAGCCGCACCGCGCGGCCCGGTCTCGTCCTCCCGGCGCGTCCGGCGCGCTGCACCGCGCTGGCCTTGCTGACGCGGACGGTGCGGAGGACGGGGAGCCCGGACCACGGATCGTGGCCCGCCCTCCGCGCGAGCCCCGAGTCGACGACGCCCGTGACGCCGTCGATGGTGACGCTCGACTCCGCGATGTTCGTCGCGAGGATGATCTTCGGGCGATCGTGGGGCAGCACGGCGCGTCGCTGCTCGACGAAGTCGAGATCGCCGTGGAGCGTGAAGAGCGTCCGTCCCTGCTTGACGGCCAGGTCCGCGACGGCGTCCGCGGCCCGCCGGATCTCCGCCGCGCCCGGGAGGAACACGAGCACGTCCCCTCGCGGGTCCTCGCGATCGAGCGAACGGACGGCCCCGGCGACCCGGAGCTCCAGCTTGCGGTCGTCGGGACCTTCCGCGTGGGTCACGGTCACCTCGTACGCGCGGCCCTCGGAGCGGATCGCACGCGCGCCGAGGGCGCGCGCGATCGGCTCAGCGTCGAGGGTCGCGGACATGACGACGAGCCTGAGATCGGGCCGCGACGTGGCCGCGAGGCGCCGCACCCACGCGAGCGCCAGGTCGCCGTGCAAGTGTCGCTCGTGGAACTCGTCGAGGACGACCACGCCGGTGGAGGCGAGCGTGGGGTCGCGGAGGAGCCGCCTCGTGAGGATGCCCTCCGTGAGGAACGTGACCCGCGTGGCGTCGCTCGTCCGGTCCTCGAAGCGGATCTGGTACCCCACCTTCCCGCCGATCCGCTCGCCGCGCTCGGCCGCGACGCGCTCCGCGGCCATCCGCGCCGCGAGGCGCCGTGGCTCGAGCACGACGATCTCGCCGAGGCCCGCGTCGACCAGCGCGGACGGCACCCGGGTCGACTTGCCGGCGCCCGGCGGCGCAACCAGCACGACGACGCGCTGCTCCCGGAGAACGCCCACGATCTCCGGGACGAGCGCGTCGATCGGCAGCTCCGCGAGGGTCATGACCCGTTGATTAGCGCAGAACATCATTGAAAGAGCCCCTTCCATGGGCGATGACTGCGTCGCATGAAGGAGGAGCACGACGTCCCGCTCGCCTCGCGTACGACGCTGGGTCTCGGGGGCCCGGCCCGGAGGCTCGTCCGGTGCGAGACCGAGGCGGAGATCGTGTCGGCGGTGGCGGGCGCGGACGAGGCGGGTGTGCCCCTCTTCGTCCTCGGCGGCGGCAGCAACGTCGTGGTGGCCGACGAGGGCTTCCCGGGCCTCGTGGTCGAGATCGCCAGCGCCGGCGTCGAGCCCCGGGCGAGCGGGGACCGCGTGGAGGTGGAGGTCGCCGCCGGCGAGGACTGGGATGGCTTCGTCGCGCGGGCCGTCGCCGAGGGCTGGTCGGGCATCGAGTGCCTCGCCGGCATCCCCGGACGCGTCGGGGCGACCCCGATCCAGAACGTCGGGGCCTACGGTCAGGACGTCGCGCAGACCCTCGCGTACGTGAGGGTCTTCGATCGCCGGCGGGGAGCGGTCGTGACGCTGGACGCGCGGACCTGCGGGTTCTCGTACCGGAACAGCCGCTTCAAGGGCGATCGGATCTGCCCCGTCGTCCTCTCGGTGGGCTTCGTCCTCGACGCACGAGGCCGGTCTCGGCCGCTCGCCTACGAGGAGCTCTGTCGCACGCTCGGCGCGAGCGCCGGAGACGACCGCCCGCTCGACGAGGTGCGTCGCACGGTGATCGCGCTCCGAAGGAGGAAGGGCATGGTCCTGGACCGGACGGATCCGGATAGCGTGAGCGCCGGCTCCTTCTTCACGAACCCGATCCTCGACATCGAGACCTTCCGTGCCTTCGAGGCGCGCGCTCGCGCGCTCGTCGGCTCCGACGCGCCCGTGCCGCGCTACCTGGAGGACGACCGCGTGAAGGTGCCGGCTGCCTGGCTCGTCGAGCGGGCGGGTTTTCTCCGTGGGCACACGCGCGGAGCGTTCCGCGTGTCCACGAAGCACGCGCTCGCCCTGGTGCACAGCGGCGGTGGCACCACGCGGGAGCTCCTCGCGTTCGAGGCCGAGATCCGCGCCGCCGTGGGCGCGGTCTTCGGTGTCACGCTCGAGCGCGAGCCGGTGCTGGTGGGTGAGTCGTACGGCTGAGGCTCACGGCACGAGCGCGGCCTGCGCGACGAGCCAGGCGAAGGCGATCACCAGCACGCGCGACGCCCACGCGAGCGATACGCGCTCCCTCCCGCGCGAGAGCGCGAACGCGGTCACGGCCGCGAGACAGCCGCCGAAGGCCGCGGTCCACGCGCGCGCGAAGTACCCCGCGTGGGCCGTCCACAGCACCGCGGCAGGGTTGGGCTCCGGGCTCGCGAGCATCCCCGCGACGCGGAGCGTGGGATACAGGAGGAGAGCCCCGACGAGGCCCCAGACGATGGCCACGCGGATCGTGCTCACGCGGGCTCCGGGCGTCCGTGGGCCGCGGCGCCCCGCCACGCGACGACCTTGGGGCACTCGGGATCCGGCGCCCATGGATCCCCGCTGAAGGCCGAGACGGCCCTGCACCCGCCCTTGCAGACCGCGAAGATGGGGCACGACGCGCAGGGCTCGCGCGGAGCGCGCGCGTGCGCGCGGTGGAGATCCCCGTCTCCGGGCGGGAGGAAGCTGCACGGAGCGGTGGCGCCGTCCACGCTCAGGGCGGCGAGGTGGCCGCCGGCCTCGCAGCCGAAGATCCCGAGGCGGGTCAGCCGGGCGGCGTCCGCCAGGGATGGGTCCGTCGAGAACCAAGGGATCATCGAGCAGTCCACGCGGAGCGACATGGGCCTCGCCCTGGCCGACCACGCGCGGAGCAGGGCAGGGAAGCGGCGGACCTGATCCGCCGAGAGCCTGCGCGAGAGGTACTCGAGCGAGGCCGCCCGCCCGCGCGGCTTGTAGCGGAGCAGCTGGGCGTCCACGCAGCCGAGCGCCTTCGCCCTCTCGAGGGTGTCCGCCGCCCGGGGCATGGTGGCCCGCGTGAGGACCACGTTGGCGCCCGTCCGCACCCCGGCCGCCACGAGGGCCTCGATGGCGCGCTCCGCGTGCCTCGCGGCGTCGATGCCGCGGACCTCGGCGTAGTCCGCGCCGACGCCGTCGTAGCTCACGTTGATCTGCGCGAAGTCACGGAGCTCGGTCGCGCGCCGAGCGGTGAGCCCGAGCCCGCTCGTCGTCATGACCGGCAGGAGGCCGAGCCCTCGAGCGGCGCGCGCGAGATCCGGGAGGTCGTCGCGGACGAGCGGCTCACCGCCGCCGAACGCGACCGTGAAGACCCCCGCGTCGGCGAGCCCCTCGAGTCTCCGGACGATCTCGCCCTTCTCGGGCGAGTGCCCGCCGGGCGTGGCGTCGAGGTAGCAGCCTGTGCACCCCGCGCTGCACTGGCTCGTGACGGCGACGTGCACCTCGAGCGGCGCGCTCGGGCCGGGCCGTGGAGGCGGCGGGGTGATCGCGAGCGAGGCGAGCCCCGCGTGATCCACCGCGAGCAGGAGCGGCGCATGCTCGAGCCGGATCCAGGCGCCCCAGGTCTCACCCCGCAGGCGCATTGTTGTCCCGCTGCGTGGCGTCGTCCTGGTCCTCGGGCCGTGCCTCTCGCGCCAGCGCCGCCCAGGCCGCCGCGAAGACCGCCGTCGACACGGCCGCGGTGGCGAACAGGAGGTCGACGACGCTGCCCACGCTGGAGCAGTTGGCGCCGGCGCTCGAGCGCACGACGAGCGGCACGTCCCCTGGCTCGGGCCTGTCCGAGTCTCGTTCGGCGCTCACAGTCCGAACCCCTCCAGGTACCTCGCGTCGAGCCAGGAGAGCGTGAGGAAGGCCGACGCGAGCGCCGATGCGAGCCCGAGGAGCGCGCGGGGAACGCGGAGTCGCGGTCCGAGGGAGACGCCGAGCGCCTGCGCGCCGAGGAGGATCGGGACGGTGAAGGTGGCGAACCAGACGAACGGTCGCACGTCCCCGCCGTGGTAACGCGCGAGGGCTCCGCCCAGCACCGCGACGAGGAACGCGAAGACAAGCGTCACCGGGAGCGCCCGTCGCGTCGCTTGCAAGAGGGCCTTGCCCTTCCCGTCGCGGGTGGCACGCGCGAGCCCGGCGACGACGGCGGCGCCGAAAACGACGAGCACCCCCGTCGACGTGCGATCCAGGATGCGCCGTCGCCCGGCGCGTTCCACGCGGGACACGACGGTCGCGTCCGCACGCGGGCCCATCGCGACGAGGACCTCGCGGGCGCCCGCGAGATCGCCCTGCTCGAGGCGCAGGTCGATCGCGCGACGGGCCGCGTGTCTCCCGAGCGGCTCGCCGCCCGGGGCGTCGCTCGCGACGCGCTCGAGCATCGGAATCGCGCGACGGGCCTGCCCGTTTCGCAGCCAGTGCTCCGCGCAGAAGAGGCGGGCCTCGAGCACGACCAGGCCGGGTGGGAACGCTTCGCTTTCTCTCTCGAGGGCTTCCACGTCGACCTCCGACGGCGACGGATCGCGTCGCAGGCGCTCGAGGCGCGCGAGCGGCGCGAACCCACCCTCGGCGTGCGCGTCGAGGTACACGAGGCGGACCTCGGCGCGCGCGGCCTCGGGCGACCTCGGGGCACGCACGAGGATGGCCGCGTACGCGTCCCGCGCCTCCTGAAAGCGCAGGTCGCGCTCGAGAGCCTCTCCAGATGGGAGCGAAGCCTGCCCGCGCGCTGGCGTCCAGGCAACGAGCAGGAGGATCCCGGAGAGGATGATCGTTCGGGCGCGGCGGGTCCAGATCACGACGCGCTGACGTTCCCATGGTGCGCGGGTGTTGTCCAATCGAGGATTCTCCGGGCGATGGTGCCGGTGCGCCCGATAGGTGCTAGTGCAGTTCCTTGGTGATCGCCCGCTCCGCACTGGCCTTGCCCCTCCTCGTCGCAGCGGGTGGCTGCGGTCGGGGGTGCGAGCGAGACAGGCCCTACGTGCCCTACGCGATCGAACCCGATGGCGGCGTGCCGGCGCTCCCGGTCGATGGTGCGGCCGGCGCGGCGCCCGAGGACGCAGGCGCCGGCCTCCTCGCTCCGCCGGCCGCGTCCCAGTGGACGCTGGAGGGCCGGACGATCCACGCACCGCCCGGGCACGTCTTCGGGCGGGCTCTCCCTGGCGATTTCGACGGGGACGGCGCCGTGGACATCGTCGTCACGGCGAGGATCCCGTCGGAGAAGCTCCTGGCCAAGGTCCTCTACCACCCGGGCAAGGGGCCCCCCGTGGAGCTGGTCGGTCGAGACGACCGCGAGCTGCCCGACGCCTCGTGCACGCCGGTCGAGCGTCTCTCCCCGCTCGGGAAGACGGGCGTGCTGGCGGACGTCGGATCGGTGTGCGCGGGCCATGCCCGAGTCGCGCTGCCGCGCTCCATCACCCTCGTCGCCCTCGACAAGGCCACTCCCCGACACCGCTTCGCGGCGAAGATAGGCGATCTCGACCTGCCGCTCTGGGTCGCGGCGAGCACCGCGGACCGGGATCGCGACGGCGTGGAGGATCTCACGCTGCGCTTCGCGCTCGAGGAGCCGAAGGAGGAGGGTGCGTCCGACGCGGGCCGCCCGGAGCTCGTGATTGCCTTCCTGGATCGGCCGGCGGGTCTGACCCGCGACCCCGAGACCCCGGAGGAGTCCCTGCGCGCGTTCGCGAAGGAGCTCGATCTCCGCTCCACGAAGGGAAAGATCAGCCAGACGGTCCCCGACGGCGCCGACGCGATGCGGCAGCTCTACCGCGCCGTGTGCCCGGACGCGGGCGCGCCGCGGGTTCGACCGTCGGTCGGGGCCTTCACGTGTGGGACCAGCGCGTCGCTCGACGCCGCGGAGTTGGCGGTCGTGCGGTCCTTCGCGCTGCACGGCGAGCCGCTGCGCGCGGTGCAGGCGTGGGAGCGCATGGGGCGCGCGCCCCTCCTGCGCTCCAAGGAACGCCTCGCCGAGGCCGAGAAGCTGCTCGATCAGGTGGCGCCCGTGAAGCCGGGACGGCTCGTGAAGGCGATCGTCGCCGAGCCGGATCCGATGGGCCCAGCCCCGGCGTACGGGCCGCTCGCCTTCGACGCGAAGGGGTTGCTCGTGCTCTCGCGCGGTGCGGTGGTGCGCGTGGACGCGAGGAACGAGGAGATCCCCACGAAGATCCCTCCGTGGAGCCTTGTGGCGAGCACTCCAGACGGCTCACGCCTCCTCGAGGCCTACGATCCGTGCGACGGCACCTTCCTGCACCTCACGTTCGGGGACGGCACGGCCACGCGGGACGCCGAGCTCCCCATCGCCCCGGCGTTCGGCGTGCCCTGCGCCGCCAAGGGACAGGAGCAGAAAACGACCCTCCTCGGTACGAGCCCGCGAGGCCTCGAGCTCCTGGTCGCGGGACTGCCCGTGTCCGCGCCCTGGGGGGGGGGGAAGGGCGAGTGGATCTCCGGTCGGGGCATCGGAGCCTCCCCGCCCGGCAGCGCGCGCTCGCCGCAGGGTCGCTACTACGCCGCCGTGACGGCGCGTGGGGTCATCGTGCGCGGCGACCGGAACGTCACCGTGCGCGCCCCGGAGATCGCCAACGCGGCGTTCTGCACCGCCGACGACGAAGGGCGGCGCATCGCGTGTCTGCGCGACGGGCGCGCGGTGCTCGTGGAGTTCTAGATGAGAGGGTGGGTCCTCGCCATCGTCGCCTCCGTCATCGGGGCCGCGCACCCGATCGCGGGCGACCCTGGGGGTACCGCGACCATGCGGTGCGATCCGGTCGCGGAGCCGGGCCGCGTCCGCTGCGCAGTGGAGCTCAGGCCGGCCGACGGCCTGGAGGTTCGCCACGCCGACGTCGTGATCGTCGCCGCCCCGGACTTCGCCCAGCCCCTCAAGGGCCGCATCGGACCGGACGACGCGGTCGCCCGGGATCCGCTCGTGTGGCGCTGGACGCTCGCGCTCGTCGCGCGCAGGAACGGTCGGGGAGAGGTGTCCGCGGAAGTTCGGGCCGTGCTCTGTCCACGCGAGCGCGGCCGCCCGTGCAGGCCACGCGTGCTCGCCGTCAAGGCCGAGGTCGTGGTTGGCTCGTCTCCGAACTTGGCCCTCCGATGAGCCCGTCGTTACCGTCGGTGCATGCAGTTGCCCGGCCGCCTCCGGACGACGACTCTGGGTGACCTCCTCGGGACCGTGCATCGCGCGCGCAGCACGGGCACACTCGAGCTCGCGGAGTTCCACGGTCGCGTGCACCAGATCCACGTCGTCCGCGGCCACGTCGCCGCGATCGACGTCGATCGCGCCAGCGCGTCCCTCGCGGACATCCTCCGCCGCATGGACGCGGCGGACGAGGACACGCTCCGCCGCTCGCTCCTGCGCGCGATGTCGTCCCGCCGCCTCCACGGCGAGGTCCTCGTCCGGGACTTCCGCCTCGATCCGGGGATCGTCGATCGCGCGCTCCGCACGCAGCTCGCCCTTCGCCTCACGATCCTCGAGCAGCTCCCCGACGCGCGCGTCGCGTTCCGCGTCACCGTCCGCCCCCCACGCGGCGCCCTCCTGGACGATCCCCTGAGCGAGCGCGACTTCCTCCACGGCCGCCCGCGCGCCCGCGACCGCCACCGCACGACGACGCCGCCTGGCGAGCCGCCCCAGGGCCCCGGATCCCGTGCCTCGTGCGCGCGCCTGACGGCGTGCCGCGTCCTCGGCATCCCCGACGGATCGGACCTGGTGGAGATCAAGCGCGCCTACCGCACCCTCGTGCGCGCCTACCATCCCGATCTGCACCCGAACGCCGACGACCGCGAGAAGCGGGAGCTCTCTGTCCGGTTCGCCGAGGTCGCCCGCGCCTACCAGACCCTGGTGGCCTAGCCCGCGCTAGTGGCAATGCAGATCGGATAAGGCATTCGTTGGAGCGAGGGTGCCCCCACCCGTCGCGCTTCGCGCGCGAAGAGGTTCCGTGGAGGCGGTGGGGAGCGCGCGCAGACCTCACCCCCCGTCCCCCTCTCCCTGAAGGGAGAGGGGGCATGTGAACGGGAGAATCGCCTCTCGCAGGGTCTCCCGGTTCAGTCGTGCGTTCTCAGGCCTCTCGCCAGCCTCACCGTGCGCGCATCGGTCGCCGCCCGCCGAACGCTCGGCGTCGGCCTCGCGCTTGCGTCGTCGCTCATGCGCGCCCCTATCGGTCGGCCCCGCGTCGCGTTGCCCCCCATCGCACCTGAGGGTCCTTCCTGAGACCG
>SXNL01000095.1 GCA_005777185.1 Myxococcales bacterium | reverse complement strand
TGTTCAAGATCCATGCGAACATGGACCCTAACCACCGAGACCGCATCGCCTTCCTGCGCATCGCGTCCGGGGTGTTCACCCGCGGCATGGAGGTCACGCACGTCCGCACGAGGAAGAAGCTCACGCTCAGCCGCTCGCTGAACTTCCTCGCGCAGGAGCGCGTCACGGTGGACGAGGCCTTCGCGGGCGACGTGCTCGGCATCTGGGATCCGGGCGTGCTCCGCATCGGGGACAGCCTGTCGACGGGCCCCGCGCTCGAGTTCCCGGGCATCCCCAGGTTCTCGCCGGAGCACTTCATGCGCGTCCGCGCGAAGGACCCGATGAGGCGAAAGCAGCTCAAGAAGGGCCTGGAGGAGCTCGCGGACGAGGGCGCGGTCCTGCTCCTCTTCGAGGGCGACGAGAACGACGCCGAGCCGATCCTGGGCACGGTCGGCCCGCTCCAGTTCGACGTGGTGAGCCACCGCCTCAGGACCGAGTACGGCGCCGAGCCGCGCTACGACCGGCTCCCCTACGCGTACGCGCGCTGGATCGGGGGGACGTTCGATCCGGCCGACTTCCGCCGTCGCGAGGGGATGTCGCTCGTGAAGGACATCGAGGCCCGCCCGCTCCTCCTCTTCTCCACCGACTGGATGATGAACCGCATGATGGAGAAGCACCCGGACCTCGCCTTCATCGCGGCGGCCCAGCCGGGGAGGCGCGCGCACCGCCGATGAGCCCCGAAGCGCCGAGCGCGTCCATGCTGAAGCGGATGCGGCCGATCCCCAACTCGTGGGTCGGCCGCACCGTCGGCAAGTACCGCGTGGACGCCGCCCTCGGCGTGGGCGCGGCGGGCGTGGTGTACCACGCCACGGACGTCGGGACCCTGGAGGAGGTCGCCATCAAGGTGCTCCACCACACGATGGCGGGCGACGCGACAATCCGCGGTCGCTTCGACCGCGAGATCCGCGCGGCCCGGGAGCTCACGAGCCCGCACGTGGTCCGCGTGCTCGATGTCATCGAGGACGGCGGCGTCCCCGCGGTGGTGCTCGAGCTGCTCCGCGGGCGCGACCTCGCCGCGGTGATCGAGGAGGACGGGCCGCCCCCGATCCGGGTCGCGGTCGGCTGGCTGATCGAAGCGTGCGAGGGCGTGGCCGTCGCCCACGCGCGCGGGATCGTCCACCGCGACCTCAAGCCGGCGAACCTGTTCCTCGCAGAGTCGCTGGACGGGCGCACCACGGTGAAGGTCCTCGACTTCGGCGTCTCGAAGGTGTCCTGGGACGATCGCGTGCACACGGCCGGCGAGGAGACGCTGGGCACGCCGTCTTTCATGTCGCCCGAGCAGCTCGAGTCCAGCAAGGGCGCGGACGCGCGGGCGGACGTGTGGTCGCTGGGCGTGGTGGCCTACGGGCTGCTCGCGGGGCGGCTCCCCTTCCCGTCGGGGAAGACCGCCCAGCTATGCGTGCAGGTCATGCTGGAACCGCACGCCTCCGTGCGCCAGCACCGCCCCGAGGTCCCCGAGGCGCTCGCCCGCATCGTCGACACGTGCCTGCACAAGCCGCGGGATCTCCGCTACCCGGACGCGGCCGCCCTGCGCGACGCCCTCGTGGGCTTCCTGCGCACACCGGAGATCGTCGTGTCGGCGCCGCTCCCCGACGCCGCGCCCCTCGATCCACGCCTCCGCGCCACGTTCCACGATCTCGAGAAGACCGGGGGCCGTCGCCGCGGCCCGTCGCTCCCGGTGATGGTCGCGGCGGGCCTGGCCGGCGTGGCGGTGGTCTTCGTGGTCGCCGCCGTGGCGGTGCTCGCGTTCGTGTACCTGCGCCACGCGCCGCGCTAGGGCGAATGCGATCAGCGCTTCACGTCGAGGATGTCGTGCATCTGCTTGCCGTCCGCCAGGGTCACGGTCTTCTCCGTGATGCGCTCGTTCGGCGTCCCCCAGTTCTCGATGACCTGGGCCATCACCTTCGTGCGGGCGCTCGCGCGGTTGCGCTGCGAGGCGAAGTAGTGCGCCCGCACCGCGTAGGTGCCGCCCTTGGCCCTCTTCATCACGTACATCTCGGGCCCGTAGCCCTGCGTCACGTCCTGCGTGAGCTCACCGCCGAGCTTGGTGCGGCGGTTGGAGTAATAGCACTCCTCGCCGCCTGGCTCCGTGACGTGGAGGTCCACGTCCGAGCTGTCGGTGTTCCACGTGATCATCACGACGAGATCGGCGCCGTCGAGGCCGGCCTCCTTCGCCATCTCCGCGCGCCGTCGCTCGGCGAAGTCTGCGGCGCTCGTCTTGAGCTCGCCCTTCTGGATGCGCCGTAGGAACCGGAGGTAGTCCACGGCCGCGATCTTGTGGAACTCCCCGAAGCGCCCGTCCCACCGCCCCTGGAGCGCGACCTCCCAGTAGACGATCGCGAGATCCGCGTTCCCCATGCGCCCGAGCACGTCGGCCATCGCGCGGTACGATTGCGGCTCCCACGGCCGCGCGTCCGCGACGCGACGGAACAGGTGGAACGCGTGATCGGCCAGGCCGAGCTCGATCGCGGAGAAGCCGACGTCCCGGGCGAGGACGCCGTCGCCCGGGCTCTGCTCCACGAGCGACGAGAGCGCGCGCAAGGCGTCGCCGGTACCGAACGTACGTTGCCGCGCTTCGGCCTCGGCGGTCACGCCGTCGTACTCCAGCTTGCCGGGCGTCGCGAGGAGGCCACGGTACGCGGGCGCGATCGCGTCCTTGACGCGAGCCTTCACGACGAGCGGGCGCGCGCGCACAGCGAACACGTCGCGCGGCATCGCCTCGACCGCGCGGATGAAGTCCTCGGACAGGGAGATCTTCACGCCCGGCTTGTCACGGAGCGCGCCCAGCCACCGAAGCACGTACGCCTTCGGATCGGCGAGCGAGTCGGCGAGTGCGAGGTCGGCCTTCACGAGCACGGCGCTCGCCAGCGTGGCCTTCACCGTGGCCGCCTCGTCGTCGGGGCGGATGTCGAAGCGTCGGTAGTCCTCCTCTCGCTCCAGCATCACGAGCGAGCACGTCTCGCCCGCCACGCGGTAGTGGATCGCGTAGGCGCGGGCAGTGGCCTCCGTCGCCTTGCCGAGATCCTCGAGCTG
This sequence comes from Myxococcales bacterium, assembly GCA_005777185.1. Classification (GTDB taxonomy): domain Bacteria; phylum Myxococcota_A; class Polyangia; order Polyangiales; family Polyangiaceae; genus SXNL01. The sequence continues at coordinate 9,069 of SXNL01000095.1, read as the reverse complement.
GCTGGTGGCGATCTGCCCGTACGCACGTGGGGCGAGCGGGCTCTCCCTCGGGGCGCCGAGCTTCGGCTGCACGGTGATCTGCCTCCCGTCCTGCTCGAGGACCAGGGAGAGATCCGAGGGCTTGCCTCGCCCCGCGAGGACGAGCGCCTGCCCCGGGTAGAGCGCGCGGGGTCGGCCGAGGATCACCACGTCCTCCGCGCCGGTCGCCTTCACCGAGACGAGCCGGAACGCGCGCGCCTTGTGCGCTGTGCTGGCCTGCGCGATCTCGTCCTCTCCGACGACCGAGAAGACCGCGCCGCCGGTCTCGCGCGCGAGGGCCGAGAGGATCGCGCCGTCGGTGCCCGCGAGGCCCGTCTGGTACGCGAAGAGGGCCCCGCGCCGGGGAGACGCGAGCCTCGAGGCCATCACGTTGCGATCGCTCTCGCCCCAGGTGGCCGCGCCGTCCGAGAGCAAGAACGTGTCCCACGACCCCGGGGAGGGCTCGCTCAGCCAGGAGGGCCGCTGCGCGGCCGAGAGCGCGGCGCCGACGTCGGTGGCGCCCTCGAGCGTGAGCGCGTTCATGTCGGCGAGGATGGCGTCCTGGTTCTCCTTCGTGTTCTCGACCCAGGTGTTCCTCCACCAGCTCGTCTCGACGTTGAAGAAGAGGACGTTGAATCGCGCGAGGGTGGCCCGGTTGTTCGCGAGCGTCGCCCCGAGGAGCTTGACGAACACGTTGAAGCGGTCCGGGTTCGACGAGAGGGACGTGTCGACGAGGAACACCGCCTGGGCGCTCGTCGCCGCCAGCGCCTTCGGCAGGTCGGGCACGACGCTCGCCGCGAAGTGCGGGCCGATCTTCGCGTCGCTGCCGACGATCACCGGGTTGCCCTGGTTCTTCAGGCGGAACGCGATGGAGCGGCCGGACGCGCCCTCCGCGTGGAACCACGTACGCCCCCCCTCCTTCTCGCCGACGATCGCGGGCTCCGTGACGGCCTCGCCGCCCGTCGACACGTCGATCGCCACGTTGGGCACACCCTCCGGCAGATCCAGACGGTACTCGAGGTCGTTCCCCGCGCGAACGAGGTTCACGTCGTACGCGAGCACCACGCGGTGCACCTTGTGTGGCGCGATCGGGAACACGCGCGCGTTGAACACGCCCGCGCCCGCCCACTCGAGGAGCGCCGGATCCGCCTGCGACCGCGTCGTCTCGGTGTACGCGAACGCCGCCTTCTCCTTCGGGACGACGCGCGCCTCCTTCGGGCTCTGCCACGTCTTCGCGCGCGCCTCCATCAGCGCGGCCGGCGCCGTGCCCGCCTTCCGCTGTGCGTCCCTCGCGACGTACACGACCTTCTCGACCGCGACGGGCGCCGTCGGCTTGTGCTCCCACGCCGTCTCGCCAAAGGCGAAGAAGTAGGGGGTGGCCTCGTCCGGCAGGCGGAGCTGGAACGTCCCCTCGTACGCCCGATCGCGGTCGTTCTCGAAGTAGGCGTCGAGCACCACGCGCGCGCGGAAGGCGTCGATGTCGACCTTGACCTGCATCCCGCGGAGGGGGATCTGCTCCTTGTCTCCGATGGAGATGCGCGCCGCGTGGGTCGCGGAGCCCGCGCGCTTCCACGTCTTCACGCCGGGGTCGTCGTCCTTTCCCTCCTTGCCCTTCCTCTTCTCCTCGATGCCGGCTGGCGCGGCGGCCGTCGCCTGCGCGGCGCCCGACTTGGCCATGTCCATCGGCGCGCGCTCGCTCGCCGTCATGCGCGGCGCGTTCGCCTTGCTGCAGGCTGGCAGGAGGGCGGCGAGCGAGGCGAACGCGACGAGCGAGGCGAGGCGGATCGTGGGCAGGCTGGGGCGCATGGTGTGAGGCCGAACGTCGGCCGGGTGTGCCGACCGTACATCTTCCGGCGTAGGCCCGAGCCGATTTCTCCCACCTGCGCCCTCATCTGCACACCCAGGGATTGTCTCGGAACCGCTTGTGGACATGGAAACCGGAGCGCTAGAGTTAGCGTGGGAGGTTCCTCATGGCCCATTCATCCCGTACGCCGCGAGACGTCTCGCAGCGGAGCATGTTCGGCCACACGGAGTTCGACGCCGAGCTCGGCCCCACGGCTGCCGGGTTCATCGCTGGCGCGACGAGCTCGGAGAACGCTGTCGACGAGCTCGAGGAGGGGCCGGTCAGCGAGGCGGTCAGCAGCGTCGACGGACGCAGGCTCGGCTCGCTGTGGGAGGCCGACAACGACGAGCTGAGCGTCGGCTAGCTGCCCGTGGAGTTCGAGGGGGTCTCCCGGCCCCCTCGAACCCGGGCGCCCTCAGACCTTCCGGTAGACACCCACGACGAGGCCGAGGAGCATCGTGGGGCGGAAGTCCGCCGCGCGAACGAGGATGGGAGCCATCGTCTTGTTGGCGGGCTGGAACCGGACGTAGTCCTTCTCCGGGTAGTAGTACTTCACGGTGGCCTCGTCGCCGATGAGGGCCACGACGATGTCGCCCCGCGAAGCGGTGAGCTGCTTCTTCACGAAGAGGTAATCGCCGGCGAGGATGCCCGCGTCGATCATCGAGTCGCCCTGGACGCGGAGCCCGAACACCTCCCGGCCGCCGCGAAGGAGGCCGCGGTCGATCTTGACGGTGTCGATGACGTGTTCCTCGGCCAGCACGGGGAGGCCCGCCGCCACGCGTCCGACGATCTGCACCTCGACGAAGTCGTCGTCGTTCGCGGGGAGCGAGGGCAGGTTCGCCAGGGCGTCGCCTCCGGGGAGTTCGCCAGTGCTCGTCGGGCGGAGGGCGCGGCTCTTCATGTCCTCGCGCTTCAGGTAGCCCTTGCGCTCGAGCGCGCGAAGGTGATCGTTCACCCCGTTCGTGGAGCGGATGCCCATCCGGGCGCCGATCTCCCGGAGGGTCGGTGGGTAGCCGCGATCGGTGATCGACTCCCGGATGAAGTCGAGGACCATCTGTTGCCGCTGCGTGAGCCCTTGCATGTTGCAGCTAAAAATACTGAACGTACGTTCTTACGTCAAGTAAAGTCGAACGATTGGTGAGAAACCCATGAAATGTATGTGAATTACCCGGGTGTTCAGGTGCGTCGAGCGGCGCCGCGTTCAGGCTGATCCCGGCGGCTCGACGGGCTCGGAGATGCGCCCGATGGTCCGTTCACCGGGACACGAGCAGGGGCCTGTCAGGCCGCCCGGGTTCGCGGGATCACTTCTTCCACTTGCCGAGGAAGTCGCCGTCGAAGGGCTCGCCGTGGCAGGTCTCGCAGCCGTGGTCCTTCTTGTCCGCGCGCTTCAGCTTCTTCACGAAGTTCGCGTCCATCCAGCCGGAGAGCGCCTTCTTGTCGCCCTTCGCGAGGTACTCGGGCTTCCCCTGGTGGCAGGAGTCGCAGTACAGCGGGCTGCCGTCCTCCGTCTGCAGTCCGACCACGAAGTCGCTCCACATCCTGGCGGCGACCTTCTTCATCGGCGTGGGCGCCTTGAAGTCGTCCAGGTGACACTTGTTGCACTGAACGCCGAGCGACTTGGTGAAGGTGTTCATCACCTTGCGGAGCTTCACAGGTTCGAGCTTGCCGAGATCCCTGGGGAGCTTCTTGAGATCGACGCCCGCCGCCTGGAGATCGCCAGCCATCTGGCTCGCGCGGATGCCGGCCATCGGGGGAGGGGCGGCCGTCGCGGAGGCCGTCGCGCTCGGGAGGGCCGTCGCGCCCGTGGTGGCGGTGGCCGTCGGGACGGCGCTCGCGCTCGCCGTGGTGGCGGGCGGCGTGACGACGGGCGCCGTCGCGCCGGTGCCTCCCGTGTTCGCAGGCGGCGTCTCGCCGCAGGCGAAGAGGACGCCCGCGAGGACGGTGGCGGCGAGGAGGGCGTGGGGCGTGTGGCTGCGGGTACCGAAGCGCGTGGCCTGGATCATCCGAACTTTCCGCTGGTGGAGAGGAAGGCGAACTTGTCGTTTGTCTCGCGAAGCCGCATCGACAGCATGCGCACCGACGCCCACAGCACCTCGTAGGCGAGGTCCTTGTGGAGGAACAGGAGGTCGTCGAAGGCGTCCTTGGTGATCACGAGGAGCCGGCAGCGCTCGTGGGCACGCGCGTCCGCCGATCGCGGCGACTCGTCGAGGAGGGCCATCTCGCCGAAGATCTCTCCGGGCCCCAGCACCGCGAGCGCTTCCTCGCCCATGCCCGAGACCTCGCGCGAGATGCGCACCTTGCCCTCGAGGATGATGAAGAGCTTGTCGCCCGGATCGCCGTACTGGAAGATGCGCGTGCCGAGCGCGTGCGACTCCTCGGTCGTCACGTGCGCGATGAGCATGAGCGAGTCGTCGGTGAGCCCCTCGAGGAAGGGCACCTTCGCGAGCTGCGAGATGCGCTCGGTCTCCGCTTCCGTGGACGGGCTGGCCTGGGCGGTCACTCGCACGGAGCCTATCCCAAGGGAATCGGGATGTCACAAATAGGGAGCGGGAGCCACCCCGCAGCCGGTCCACGGCGCAGGGCGGACGGCTCCGAGCGGCCCCCGGCCTCCGCCACGCGGCCATTGAAACCCGCGGCCGTTTCCCTGTAGCCTCGCCCTGATGCTCGCCGCTTCCCGCTGCCTCCTCCTCACGCTCGCCGTGGGCGCCCTCGCGCCGGCGGTCTCGGGCTGCGGGAGCGTCTACTACGCCGCGCAGATCAACGCGGCGCAGACGCGGGTGGAGCACGCGCGCTCCGTGGGAGCCGCGCAGTACGCACCGTACGAGTACTACTTCGCCGAGGAGCACCTCAAGAAGGCCAAGACAGAGGCAGGCGAGGCCAGCTACAGCGACGCCGCCACGTTCGCCGAGGTCGCGGAGGAGTACGCGCAGAAGGCGATCGACATCGCCAAGGCGCAGAAGAAATGAGTCGTGAAGCGCGCGTCCAGCTCCCGCGGGGGCCGGCAGCCACGCTCGCGCTTCGCGGGCTTGCGAGGGGGCTCGGGGGCGCCGTCGCGCTCCCTCTGGCGCTGGCGCTCGGGGCCCTGGTGCTCGGCTCGTGCACCGCCGCCCCCGTCCTCCGCGGGCGCATCGACGGGCTCACAGCCATCGTCGCCAAGGCGGAGAAGAACGGCGCGATACGCTGCGCGCCGCGGGAGCTCGCGCTCGCGAAGGCCCACCTCCGTTTCGCGACGGTCGAGCTGGACCAGGGCTCGGTGGTCGCCGCCGAGGATCACGTCGCCATCGCCGAGCCCAACGCGCGCGCCGCGTACGACCTGTCCCCCGAGCAGCGCTGCACCGACCACCCGGTGACCGTCGGCGACCGCGACGGCGACGGCATCCCGGACACCGTCGACAAGTGCCCGGACATCAAGGAGAACTACAACGCCTTCGAGGACCAGGACGGCTGCCCCGACGATCCCGACACGGACGGCGACGGCATCCCCGACTCGCGCGACCAGTGCATGCTCGAGCCCGAGGACAAGGACGGCTACCTCGACGAGGACGGCTGCCCCGAGCTCGACAACGACGGCGACGGCATCCCCGATACGCTCGACAAGTGCCCCGACAAGCCGGAGGACATGGACGGCTTCGAGGACGACGACGGCTGCCCCGATGCGGACAACGACGGCGACACCGTCCTCGACGTGGACGACCACTGCCCGAACACGCCCGGCCGCCCCGGCGGCGAGCGCCCCGGCTGCCCGGGCCTCGTGGTCGTGACGGCGAAGGAGATCCGGATCACGCAGCAGATCCAGTTCGAGTTCGACAAGGCGGTCATCCGGCCCGTCAGCTTCCCGATCCTCGACGCGGTGGCCGACGTCCTGAAGGACAACCCGAACATCAAGCTGGAGATCCAGGGCCACACCGACAACGTCGGAGCGCCGGCCTACAACCTCAAGCTGTCCGACCGGCGCGCGGAGTCGGTCAAGAAGTACATCATCGCCAAGGGCATCGCCGAGGCGCGACTCGTGTCGAGGGGCTACGGCCTGACCCAGCCGCTCGTGCCCAACACGACCGACAAGAACCGCGAGCTCAATCGCCGCGTCCAGTTCATGCGGACGGAGAAGGGCCCCTGACCGGGGCGGCCGAGACGCGACGCGTGGGCCCGCGTCTCGCTTCGGTACGGCAAGCCGCGAAATTTTTGCCAAAAGCGGAGCCTTTCGGTGTATCCACCGAATCACCATGAGGGTGAGCCCGAGATCCCACGCTTTTCGACTTGTTTTCGTGGCCTTCGCGGCCATCGCGGCCTTCCTGGTTGGCGCGATCGGCGCGCCCGGCTCCGCCCTCGCGCAGGACAAGAAGGTCGAGGCCGCCGCGAAGGCGCTGCAGAAGAAGGCGATGGAGGAGGACTACCTCGTCACCGAATTCGCCAAGGCCGCGGACAAGCTCGAGAAAGCGATCACGATGTGCGGCGCCGACAAGTGCATCGCCAACACGCGCGCGCTCCTCAAGCGCGACCTCGGCGTGGTGCAGATCGGCGGCGGCATCGACAAGGAGAAGGGCGCCGCGAGCTTCGTGGAGGCGCTCAAGATCGACTCGTCGATCGCGCTGGATCCGGACCTGAAGACGAAGGACATCGAGGCCGCCTGGGAGGCCGCGAAGAAGGGGAGCAGCGGCGGCACGCCCGTGAAGCCCCCGCCCACTTCGGGTGGGACCGGCACCCCCGTCGGCGACTTCGACCACACGCCCACGGTCGAGCAGCAGTACCGCACGGCGGTGCCGATCTATGTCGAGTACAAGGGCGAGTCGAAGCTCGTGAAGGTCATCGCCCGTTACAAGGGCTTCGGCATGTCCGAGTTCAAGCCGCTCGACATGAAGAAGATCGGCGAGACGGGGTGGGGCGGCAATGTCCCCTGCGGCGACGTCCAGGTCGGCAACCTGCAGTACTACATCCAGGGCTTCGACGCGCAGAACGATCCGGTCGCCGTCGCGGGCGATCGCAACACCACCTACAAGGTGCCGATCAAGCGCGACAAGATCTCCGGCGAGCCGCCGCACCTCCCGGGCATGCCTGCCCAGACGCAGTGCCAGGACACGGGCGACTGCCCCCCCGACTTCCCCGGCTGCAAGAAGGGCGGCGGCGGCACGGGCGGACCCGAGCCCGTCGGCAAGGCCGACGGCGAGGAGTGCGACGAGGACAGCGAGTGCAAGAGCAACTCCTGCGAGAAGAAGAAGAACTCGTCGGGCGGCCTGTGCGCCCCGAAGGTCGCAGAGGGTGACAAGTTCCCGCGCATCTGGGTGGGCGGCTTCTTCTCGTTCGACATCTCGTTCCTGCCGTCGGCGGACGACGTGTGCAAGCTGCACCCGATCGACGCCAACGACACCGACAAGAACCTCTACAACCTCCCCAAGAACGACAACGGCTACTACTGCATGGACGGGGACGCCGACTATCCGAAGCGCGCCGACACGTCGAGCAAGGAGAGGTTCGACGCGACGCGCATCGACAACGACAACGTCGTCCTGGGGAAGAACGACAAGGTGGCGGGCGGCACGGCGCCGGGAAACCTCCGCATCTTCGTCTCGGGCGACTACGCGATCGACAAGAACCTCATGGCCGGAGCACGGCTCGGCGTCGCCCTCTTCACGTACCCAGGGAACGAGGCATCGACCGACGGCAAGCGACCGTTCATCAGCCCGCTCCACATCGAGGCGCGCGCCACGTACGTCATCGGCAAGGACGCCCTCGCGAAGGCGGGCTTCGCGCCGTACGCGTTCGGCGGCATGGGCCTCTCCACCTTCGACGCGAAGGTATCCGTCGCCGTCACCGAGCGTGACGCGGCCGGCACGGGCACGAAGGCGAAGAACGTGGACGCCTGGTCGATGACGGGGCCGTTCTTCCTCGTCCTCGGCGGCGGCGGGCGCTACGCGATCAACCCCAAGATGGCCGCGATGGGCGGCCTGCGCCTGAACCTCGCCTTCGGGAACGCCTTCGTTCCGTCGGTCGCGCCCGAGCTGGGCATGCAGTTCGGCTTCTAGGAGTGAAGGGGGAAGGCCGGGCCGACACGCTCGTCCTCAGGCTGGGGCAGTACTCGCTCTTCGGTGAGATCTCCCACGGGGGGATGGCGAGCGTCCACTACGGGAAGCTCGACAGCGCGACCGGGTTCCAGAAGACGATCGCCATCAAGCGGCTGTTGCCGCACGTCGCGAAGGATCCCGACTTCCGCGACATGATCCAGGAGGAGGCGCGCCTCGTCTCGCGCGTGCGGCACCCCAACGTGATCACGCCGCTCGACGTGCTCGCGACGGAGGACGAGGTCCTGCTCGCGATGGAGTACGTCCACGGCGAGGCGCTCTCGAGGCTCCTCAAGAGCGCCAAGCGCGCCGGACGCGCGACGCCGGTGCCGATCGCGGCGGCGATCCTCTCCGGGTGCCTGCACGGGCTGCACGCCGCGCACGAGGCGAAGGACGAGCAGGGGCGGCCGCTCGAGATCGTGCACCGGGACATCTCGCCCCACAACATCATCGTGGGCGCGGACGGCGTGCCCCGCGTGATCGACTTCGGGATCGCCAAGGGCGTGACGAGCCGCGAGAACACGCAGGTCGGGCAGATCAAGGGGAAGCTGCCGTACCTCGCGCCGGAGCAGTTCGGGGGTGAGCCGGCGACCCGGCTCACGGACATCTACTCGATGGCGGTCGTGGCGTGGGAGGTGCTCGTCGGCAAGCGGCTGTTCGAGGCCGAGACGGACCACGCCGTGTTCGCGAAGATCGCGCGCGCGCCGGTGGACCGACCGAGCGCATGGGTCGAGGGCGTGCCGCCGGCGCTCGACGAGCTCGTCCTGCGGGGCGTGTCGCGCGACCCCGCGGAGCGGCCGCGCTCCGCGAAGGAGATGGCCCTCGCGATCGAGGCGATCGTCTCGCTCGCGCCGCCCTCGGCGGTCGGCGCTTGGGTCGAGGAGCTCGCGGGCCGGGAGCTCGCGGCACGCGCCGAGCTCATCGCGGAGATCGAGCGCGTACCGTCGTCGAGAACCTTGCCGGTCTTCGCGAAGCCGGCCGCCATGCTGACGGACGTGCCGCCGCCGTCGGGACCCCCTGCCGAGAAGGCGGGCCCGAACCCACCGCCCCTGCCGCCGAGGCCGCCCCCCGCGCCCCCGCTCGCGACGCCGAGGCCACCGCCGGCCCCTCCCGCAAGGCCGCCCCCCGCGCAGGCGAGGACGGCCCCGCTCC
>SXNL01000094.1 GCA_005777185.1 Myxococcales bacterium | reverse complement strand
CGGCGACGGACTGGCGAGCTGGATGTGCGCTTCGAAGGCGTTTCCTCGCAAAATCTCGCCGAGAGCGGCCCGTGGCCTAGCCAGGAATCGTCGCCGTCAACGTCAACGTCAACGCTCACGTCAACGTCAACGCTCACGTCAACGTCAACGGGAGAGGGCGCGCGCAATTTTGGACAGCTCTTCAGGGGGAGACGAAGAGGTTCCGGGAGCCCCGCAAGGTCGCGCCGGCGCCCCACCGCCTCCACGGAACCGCTTCGCCTCCCCCATCGCGCGCGTAGCGCGCGATCGGGGGGAGGCCGGCGCGCGAAGCGCGACGGGTGGGGGCACCCCTTCTCTTGCGATGGATCGCGCCTAACCGAACGGCATTGTTTCTAGGACCGGCCCCGGCCTTCCGTCAGGGACCGCAGCGGTTCCCGAGGCGGGCGATCATCTCGCCGACCTCCGGGTACTGGACGGGGAACCGCATCGCCTTCAGGGGCTCGAGCGCGCGGATGTACCTCGGGTAGCTCCCTCCACACGCTGCGAGGAGGGCCTCCTGTTCCTTCATGCCCGAGTTGTACGTCTTGTACTGGATGAGCATCGCGTTGTTGATGGGCCGCGAGGCGCGGCCGTACGGGCGGAGCGCCTCGATGATGCGGCGCTTCTCTGCGAGCTTGTCGGCGTCGGGGAGCTTCGACGCGTAGACGCGCTCGAGCTCGTCGTAACCCGCGCGGAACTTGTCGCGACGGCGCTCCCCCGCGGCCTCTCCGTCGACGTACGCGCGCATCTCCCCCGAGTCGGCGCCGACGGTCTCGGTCAGGTACACGATGGCCAGGCGCCGGCCCACGAAGCTCGCGACGCTCTCGTTGAGGCGCGACTGCCCGTTCACGTAGAAGGTGGCGTGCAGCGATTCGTGCAGGATGATCTCCGCGAGAGCGCCGGCCGCCTCCTTGCCCTCGGGGATCATCGACGAGAGCACGGGATCGGCGAACCACCCGAGCGTCGAGTATGCGCCGGCCGGCCGGACGTCGACGTCCCACCCGGCCTCCGCGAGCCCGGCCCCGGCGCGCCGCGCCTCCTTCGCGTCGAACCAGCCGACGTAGGTGATCGCGCCGATGATCGGGAAGCTCCACACCTTCGAACGGAAGCGCAGGGGCTCGGAGGCACTCACCACCCAGACGGCTTCGGGCCTGTCGAGCCGGACGTACTTCTCGTAGTTCTTGGTGGGGACGAGGCCGTGACGTTCGCCGAAGGCCTTGATGACGCGCACCTGCCCGAGCAGCGCCCGACGCTTCGGCTCGAGGTGGCGGTTCGCCACGAGCATGTCGATGTCCTGCGCCCGGTCCATGAAGTCCTTCTGCCCGTTCGCGGCCTGGGCCAGGTAGTCCAGGGTGCCGCAGCCGGTGAGGAGGAAGAGGACGACCGCGAGCCAGGGGGCCAGGGGAAGCTTCGCGAGGGCGCGCACGGAGACCGAACGTATCACCGCCCGGGACTTGTGCGCGCGCGCTCGCGCTTGGTATGACCGATCCATGGCGCGAAGGTGGTCCGCTCTCCTGGTCACGCTGCCTCTCCTCGTTCTCGGCGTGCCACCGGCGACGGCCCTGGCCGACGAAGCGCACGCGATGGGAGAGGAGGAGCGCCGGAACGCCGCGCGCACGCTGGCCGAGGAGGCTCAGCGCGCGTTCGACGCGAGGAACTACGTCCGCGCCGAGCAGGTCTTCCGCGACGCGGAGAAGCTGTTCGCGGCGCCGACGATCACGCTCCAGCTCGCGCGATCGCAGGCGGCGCAAGGCAAGCTGGTGGCGGCCTCGGAGAACTGCAACAAGGTCATCCGCGACTGGGGGTCGAACGCCGCGGCTCCGCCGGCGTTCAAGGCCGCCGTCGAGGCCGCGCGCTCGGAGTACGACAAGCTCCAGCCGCGGATCGGCGCGGTGCTGCTGACGGTCGAGGGCGGCGCGGCGCCCTCGGTGACGGTGGACGAGAAGGTGGTCCTCCCCGCGATGCTGGGCATCAAGCGACAGTCGGACCCCGGCCCGCACGTCGCGCGCGCGACGGCGCAGGGCTACAAGACCGCGGAGGCGTCGTTCACGCTCCAGGAGGGCGAGACGAAGGAGATCAAGCTCGTCCTCGTGAAGGATCCGTCGTTCGTCGCCCTGCCTCCCCCTCCGAGGACCACGCCTGCCGCGCGCGAGACGAGGGAGCCTCCCGCGGTTGCGGACACCAAGAAGGGATCGTCGCGGACGCTCGCCTTGGCGGCGTTCGGCGTCGGCGGGGCGGGGCTCGTCGTGGGGGGCGTCACGGGCGTGATCGCCATGGGCAAGGCGAGCGATCTGAACGGCCGTTGCCCGGGCGGCGCGTGCCCGAGCTCGGAGGACGCCGCCGTGTCGAGCTACAAGACCATGGGCACGATCTCCACGGTCGGCTTCGTCGTGGGCGGCGTCGGCGTCGCGGCAGGCGCCGTGCTCCTCCTCACCTCGCCGAAGTCGACGGCGCACGTCTCCCCGTACGTCGGGTTCGGCACCTTGGGCGCGACCGGCACGTTCTGACGGCGGAGAGCGCGGCTGTACTCGAAGCCGTGGAGCTGTGCTAACGACGGCCACGTGACCGCCCTCGTGCTCAGGAACGTCCGCGCGTGCGATCCCGCGCGGGAGCTCGACGCGGTCGTCGACGTCGTCGTGGAGGACGGGCGGATCACGAGGCTGGGCCGCGGGGCGGGCGCCGAGCTCCTGGAGGCGCGCTCGGATCGCGTGCGCGTCGTGGAGGGGGCGGGCATGCTCGTGGTGCCTTCGTTCGTCGATCTGCACGCCCACGCCCGCGAGCCGGGCCAGGAGTACAAGGAGGACATCCGGAGCGCGCTCGCCGCGGCGGCCGCCGGCGGCTTCTCCGACGTGTGCGTGATGCCGAACACGCGGCCGGTCAACGACACGCGCGCCATCGCGGAGATGATCGTGGAGAAGGGTCGCGCGTGTGGCTCCGCGCGGATCCACCCCATCGGCGCCATCACCGTGGGTCAGGCTGGGGAGGCGCTGACGGAGATGGCGGATCTACGGGACGCCGGTTGCGTGGCGGTCTCCGATGACGGGCGCTGCGTCACGTCGAGCGCGGTCATGCGCCGCGCCCTCGAGTACGCCGGCACCTTCGACCTGCCGGTCATACAGCACGCCGAGGATCACGCGCTCACCGAGGGCGCGCTCATGCACGAGGGCGCCGTGAGCGCCCGTCTCGGCGTCCGGGGCTGGCCCCGCGTCGCGGAGGACATCATCGTCGCGCGGGACCTGATCCTTGCAGAGTACACAGGTTCGCGGTACCACCTCGCGCACATCTCGACCGAAGGCGCCATCCGCCTCGTCCGAGAGGCGAAGGCGCGCGGTGTCCGCGTGACGTGCGAGGTGACGCCGCACCACCTCCTGCTGACGGACGAATCCCTCCTCGGGTGGGACACGGCGTGCAGGGTGAACCCGCCGCTCCGCGAACGCGGCGATCGAGACGCGCTCCGCGCGGCGCTCGCCGACGGCACCATCGACTGCGTCGCGACGGACCACGCGCCCCACAGCGCCCTCGAGAAGGACTGCGAGCTCGAGGCCGCGGCCCCGGGCATGATCGGACTCGAGCTCTGCGTGCCCATCCTTCTCGGGCTCGTGGAGGAGGGGGCCCTCCCCCTTCCCCGCGTCATCGACGCCCTCACGCGCGCCCCGGCGCGGATCGTGGGACTCGAGCCGCCCTCGCTGCGCGAGGGGGCGCCCGCGTGCCTCGCCGTCCTCGATCCCGGCCGCGTGTGGCGCGTCGAGGCGGCGCGCCTGAAGACGAAGAGCGCGAACACGCCATTGTACGGCAGGGAGGTGAAGGGCCGCGTGCTGATGACGCTGGTCGCCGGGCGCGTCGTGCACGAGGTGGAGGGCGGCGCGTGACGCATGAGCGGGAAGCGGGGCACCTCGTCCTCGCGGACGGCACGACGTTCCCGGGCGTACTGTTTGGCGCGCGCGGGGTGGCGGCGGGGGAGGCGGTCTTCACGACGCCGATGATGGGCTACGAGGAGGTCCTGACGGACCCGTCGTTCGCGGGGCAGATCGTCGCGATGACCGCGCCCGAGATCGGAAACGTCGGCGTGAACCTCGACGACGGCGAGTCGGTCGGCGGTCGACCGCGCGTCGCGGGCTTCGTGGTGCGGAGCTTGAGCCCGGTGGCGTCGAGTTGGCGCGCCACCGAGACCCTCGGCGGCTACCTGGAGCGGCAGGGCGTGGTCGCGATCGCCGAGGTGGACACTCGCCGGCTCACGCGGCACCTCCGTGATCACGGCGCGCAGAACGGCGCCATCGGGGCGGCGCCCGTCGCGGACCTCACGGCCGCCGCGCGGGCGGCGCGCGACATGCGCGGCCTGGATCTCGTCCGCGAGGTCACGCCGAGGGAGCCTTACGCGTTCTCGGAGGGGCGGGGAGCGTGGGTACCGCGCGGGCACGCCGCGAGGCCCGCGAGGCGGCACGTGGTCGCGGTCGACTACGGCACGAAGAAGAACATCCTGCGCTGCCTCGTCGACGCAGGCTGCAAGGTCACGGTCGTGCCGGCGCACACCTCGGCGCGCGACATCCTGGCGTACGCGCCCGACGGGGTCTTCCTGTCGAACGGTCCCGGGGATCCCGCCGCGTGCGGTTACGCCGTCGACACCCTGAGGGAGCTGCTCGGCCAGCGCCCGATCTTCGGCATCTGCCTCGGCCATCAGCTCCTCGCGCTCGCGCTCGGGGCACGCACGTACAAGCTCAAGTTCGGACACCGGGGCGCCAACCAGCCCGTCAAGGATCTCGCCACGGGCAAGGTGGAGATCACGTCCCAGAACCACGGCTTCTGCGTCGACAAGGAGACCCTGCCCGCGGGCGTCGTGACCACGCACGTGCACCTCAACGACGGCACGAGCGAGGGCCTCGCGGCGCCCGCGCTCCGCGCGTTCAGCGTGCAGTACCACCCGGAGGCCGCGGCTGGTCCACACGACGCCCTCTACCTTTTCGACCGCTTCATGCAGATGATGGACTGATGCCTCCCACATGGGGGCATATGTAAGTTAGCGTAACCAACCATCCATGCTAGAGATCTGAATCCATGTCGCGGACGCGTTGGCTCGTGGGTGCAGTCGTCGTCATCGTCGGGGCCGCGGCCCTGTCCGCATGCAGCACCGCCCCCGAAAAGAAGAAGGGGGCGTTGCCGACGGGCGACGGCTTCGACGATGACGGCACCGGCGCGGACGTGGACCCCAGCAAGCCGCCGGACACGTCGACGGGCACCTCGGGCAGCTTCGGCGCTCCGGACCGTCCGGCGGGCGCGGACGCGGGCGGCGGCCGCAGCGCGGACGGCGGCGTGGTGGTCGTCGACGCGGGGAAGGACGCAGGGCCTCCACCGAAGGTGTACTGCACCGGAGCGGTGAAGGCCGGCGACCTCGCGGTCGTCGAGTTGATGATCCTCTCGAAGGCGGGCACGCCCGACAGCGGCGAGTGGGTCGAGATCCAGAACACCCAGAACTGCTGGCTCAAGCTTCAGAACCTGCGCATCGAGTCGCCCCGCGGCGCGACCGGCGTCGACTTCGCGACCATCACCACGCCGTTCGAGCTCGAGCCCCACGGCATCTTCCTCGTCGCCGACACGCTCGACTCCACGCAGAACCATCGCCTGACGGCGCCGCTCTTCAGCTTCGGATCGTCCGACGTCCTGAAGAATGACGGCGACACCGTCATCGTCAAGATGGGCACGACCGTGATCGACACGATCACGTACCCGTCGTTCTCGAACCTGACGCCGGGGCGCTCGCTCAGCTTTCCGCTGGACTGCGCCTGGTCGGATCGCTCGAGCTGGCAGCGGTGGAGTCTCTCGTTCGACGAGTGGGAGCCGGGCTTCAAGGGCACGCCCAACGACGACAACTTTGACGTGGCCTGCTACTAGCGCCGGCCGGCTCGAGTGGGCGGGGCGCCCGGATCGACGGCCGCCTCGCCCCCGGTTTCCGATTCACGAAGTCGGATCCGTGGGCCAAAGTTCGGCCCGGCGGCACCAGGAACTGCTACACGGGGAGCGTGGCGCATGGCGACAGCAAGCGGATACACTTCGTCAGCCTCGGCTGCCCGAAGAACCGCGTCGACACCGAGGTGATGCTCGGCGTGGCCCGCGGCCAGGGCTACGACATCGTCCCGGACGCCGACGACGCCGAGGTCATCGTCGTCAACACCTGCGGCTTCATCGGCGAAGCCAAGAAGGAGTCGATCGAGACCATCTTCGAGCTCGCCGAGCTCAAGAAGACCGGCGCCTGCACCAAGCTCGTGGTCGCTGGCTGCCTCGCGCAGCGCTATCCGACCGAGCTCGCGCAGCAGATGAGCGAGGTCGATCACTTCCTCGGATCGAGCGACATGCTCCGGCTCGGCGAGGTCCTCGAGGGGGGCGCCGATCGTGTCCTCGTCGGCAACCCGGCGGACTGGATCGTGCGCGCGAGCGATCCGCGCGTGCTCTCGGACAGCCGGGCGTACGCGTACGTGAAGCTCGCCGAGGGGTGCAACCGCTCGTGCGCCTTCTGCACCATCCCGCAGTTCCGCGGCAAGCAGCGCTCCCGGCCCGCGGACGACGTGGTGCGCGAGGCGGCGGCGCTCGCTGCGCAGGGGGTCGTCGAGCTGTGCCTGATCTCGCAGGACACGGTCGCGTACGGGCGCGACCTGCCGAAGGGGCGCGCCTCCCTGGCCGACCTCGTCGAGCGGGTCGCCGACACGAAGGGGATCGCGTGGGTCCGCCTGTTCTACCTCTACCCGGAGATCCTCGACGAGCGCCTCGTCGATCTCCTCGCGAACCACCCCCGCGTGGTGCCCTACGTCGACATGCCCTTGCAGCACGCCGCGGACGCGATGTTGCGGCGCATGAAGCGCGGCCACGGACGCGAGCGACAGCGCCGCGTCGTGGCCCACCTGCGTGAGAGGATCCCAGGGCTCTCGTTCCGTACGGCGTTCATCGTGGGCCACCCCGGCGAGACCGACGCCGAGTTCGAGGAGCTGTGCGCCTTCGTCGAGTGGGCCCGCTTCGAGCACGTCGGGGTGTTCCGCTATTCGGACGAGGAGACGTGCCGGAGCACGCGCCTCGAGGGCAAGGTGCCCGCCGCCGTCGCGGGGCGGAGGTACCGCCGCCTCATGGCCCTCCAGCGGCGGATCGCCCGCGAGAAGAACCGAGCGCTCGTCGGCACCGAGCTTCCCGTCCTGGTCGAGGGAGCGAGCGAGGAGCACGAGCTCGTCATGAAGGGCCGACATGCCGGCCAGGCCCCGGGGGTCGACGGCGAGGTGTACCTCTCGGGCGGCGAGGTCCGCCCGGGCGATCTCGTGCGCGTGCGGGTCACGCAGGCGTCGGACTACGACCTCGTGGGCGACGTCCTCGAGGCTCCGCGTGCGCGGGGGCGACGCCGGCTCGGCCTGCGGGTCGTCTCCTGACGCGCTCCCCGGTTCGACGGGAGCGCGCGCTCAGCGCGGCACGCGCACGGTGATCGACGGCGAGCGCGCCGTGCCGATCTCCTGCGTCACGTCGAGCAGGTCGCCGGGCCGCGCGAACACGTCGCATTCCCAGCTGCCTCCCTGATCCGCCTGGGCGCCGCCCACGCGCTTTCCCCTCGGGACGGCGGGGTTCAAGTTGACGACCACGACGATCGCGTTCGGCTGCGCGCCGTGCGGGCCCGAGAGGTGGAACGTATCGTCGTCCGACCCGCGCGACACCTGCGGCACATCGGGCGGCGGCAACGGCAAGGTCGGCGCGACGCACGAGACCACGAGCAGCGTGAGCGCGAGGGCCGCGCGACGGGCGAGCATCCTACCAACTTGGTAGCACGTCCCAGGCCAGGCTCAAGTCGCATGCCTACCGCTGCTTTTCACGGAGCACGCCAACCGTGTTGACTGTGGCCGCACCCGAGTTGCGGTCCGCCTGGCTTTGTTTCCCTCGGGGAGGGATCGGTGGTAGCCCGAAAGCCCGCGATGCGCGCGCGCCTGTCACGCCTGATGAGCTCGAGATGGCGGCCCGTCCCGGTGGCGATCGCGGTCGGCCTCGCGTGCAAGGCGGCGCAACCGTCCGGCGTGGACGACGCGGCGTCCGGCCGCAGCGCGGCGCTGGCCGGGTTGCTCGCCGAGCACGACCTGACGGCCGAGCGCGACGACGTCCTGTGGATCGACGACTTCGGACGCGTGGCGGGCCTGCGGCGGGCCGGGCGGGCGCTCGTCCGGGCGCGCGTGCGGGCGGAGCCCGCCGACCTCTACCTCGCCCGGGTCACGCTGTCGCCAGAAGGCGCGCTGCTGGCGCTCGACGATCTCGTCGATGTGACGCGGAGCGCGAGCGTCGAGGAGTCGCGGCCCCTCCGGCTGGGCCAGCGCGTCGCGTACACCACCGAGCTCGATGGGGTCACTTCGGCGGTCCACGTCCTCGATCTCGCGGGCGCGCCTCCGCCGCCGGACTTCACGTTTCTCCAGGGCATCCAGACGCGCCTGTCGAACCTCCAGCAGACGGGCCAGGCCGCCGGCATCCTGCACGACGTCTACACGCTCGAGCCTCCTCGCGAGAAGGTGCGGCTGACGTGGCGCGACGACGGTCACCTGCTCGTGACGGCGGGCAAGGACGAGGTAGAACTCGCGCCGGATCGTGGCGAGGTCGTGGGCGGCGCCGCCCTCGTGCGGATCTCGCGGGGCGCGCGCGCCCGGCCGGCGGCGCTCGTCCCCTGGGCGGTCGATCGCGTGCGCGCGGTGAGCTGGTTCGGGGAGGAGAAGATGCAGTGGGTGAAGGCGGTCGCCTTCACCGGGCTCGAGGTCGTGGGCCGCCTCCGATCGCGCGTGGGCAAGGACACGTCGAGCGCGGAGGTCGCGGAGGACCTCGGCGGCGTGAACGCGGGGCAGACCGCTGCGCCCACCTTCACGGATCCGGAGATCGGGTGGCCGCCGGCCCCCATCGCGCCGATGCTGTCTCCGCCCATCGCTGGCGAGGGCCACTGGATCGCGCTCGACAAGGATCCCTTCATCACGCAGACGCCAGGCGCGCCGCCCGCGTTCGTCACGACGTTCGTGCGCAGCGATGCGCGTCGGCCCGACACCCGGATCTACGTCACGATGTGGGATCCGCGGCAGGTCGCGCTCCACATGGAGGCGGGCACGGTGGAACCGATCAGCGCGACGGGCGAGGCGGGCCCGGGCGTCATCCCGCGGACCCCCGAGGTCCTGCGCCGCGTGGTCGGCGGCTTCAACGGTGGCTTCCAGGCGACGCACGGTGAGTTCGGCATGCAGGCGAACGGCTCGATGTACCTCCCGCCGAAGCCGTACGCCGCCACCATCCTCGAGCTCCGCGACGGCTCGACGGCGTTCGGCGCGTGGCCCCGATCGGCCGAGGTCCCGGACGAGGTCGTGAGCTTCCGCCAGAACCTGACCGCCCTCGTGCAGAACGATCGCTTCAACCCGTGGGGTCGGACCTACTGGGGCGGCACCCCCGTCGGCTGGTATGACAACATTCACACCACGCGGAGCGGCGTCTGCCTCACGAAGGACAACCACGTGGGGTACTTCTACGGGATCAACATCGCGCCCGACGTCCTCGCGAACGGGATGATCGCCGCACGCTGCGCGTTCGGCGTGCATCTAGACATGAACCCGGGGCTCGCCGGCTTCGAGTTCTACAACGTGGAGCCCGCCGCGACGTTCAAGCCGCTCGGCCGCCCGTTGCAGGCCGACTGGGAGTTCGAGGGGACGATCCGGGAGCTCCCCGAGTTCAGGTTCCGCGCGCGCCGGATGATCAAGAGCATGCAGGAGATGAACTTCCCGCAGTACATCCAGCGCGACACGCGCGACTTCTTCTACCTGACCGCGCGGCCGGTGCTGCCGGGGGCGGAGTTGACGGCGGCCGAGCCCCGCGAGCCAGGAGAGGGCGCGTGGCGCGTGAAGGGGCTCCCGCAGCACGGCTTTCCGTACGCGCTCGCGACGACCTTCGTGCGCGCCTCAGCTCCCCACGCCGCGGCGCGGCTGCGGGTCCTCCGCGTCGATCCGAGGACGGTGACCGTCGCGCCGAGCGGCTCGTCGACGGTGCTCGTCTTCGCGGGGGCGTCGACGCAGGACGCGAGCGCGGGCGAGGTGCGCCTGTACCACCACCGGGGCGTGTTCACGATCGCGGCGGCGCCGCCCGATCCGGGGTCGGGCCCGCCGCTCGTGGAGGGGGTCGGTGGGACGGGCAACGGGGTCGCGTACACGGGGCCCGCCGATGCCCGGGCCGCGCTCGGGGTTCACGACGAGGACGGCATGCTCGAGTGGATCGAGGTGCCTCCGGGGGTGCCCCCGAGCGCGGCGCTCACCTCCGCGATGGCGGCGATCCTCGCGCGCGCCGGGTGCAGCGCGCGGATGTTCGTCACCTCCTCGGTGCGACCGCTCCTCGGCGGCGCGCTGGACATCGCGGGTGAACCGGTCGCCCTCGCGCGTGGCGGTCCCCGCCTCGTCCGCGTGAGTGCGCCCGGTGCGCGCGCGTACTTCGAGGCGACGCCGATCGTCCCGGCAGACGTCTGGCTCCCCCTCCAGTCGCAGCGCGTGCGGTACTTCAAGCGGCCGGCGCCTGCAGCGAGCCAGAGCGCGTCGGCGCAGCCGCCCTCCTCTGCGGCGCCGCCCGCCTCGAGCACCCC
Organism: Myxococcales bacterium; assembly: GCA_005777185.1. GTDB lineage: Bacteria > Myxococcota_A > Polyangia > Polyangiales > Polyangiaceae > SXNL01. The sequence continues at coordinate 21,349 of SXNL01000094.1, read as the reverse complement.
GTTCTGATGGGCGCCTGCTCGCCTGAGATGCGGAATCCCGGTACACTGCGCGGGTGACGCCCACGCGTTTCGGCCCCTACATGCTCGAGGCGCGGCTGGCCGTGGGCGGCATGGCCGAGGTGTTCCGCGCGACCGACACGAGGACGGGCCGTCGTGTTGCGCTCAAGCGCATCCTGCCGAGCGTGGCGCAGGACGACGAGTTCCTGTCGATGTTCGAGGACGAGGCCCGCATCGCGTCGCGCCTCGAGCACATGCACATCGCCCGGACCTTCGAGGTCGGGCACATCGACGACCGCTGGTTCATCGCCTTCGAGTTCGTCGAGGGCCGCGACCTGCGCGGGATCTTCGATCAGGCTGCGGCGCAGGGGCGGTTCCTGCCACCGAAGTTCCTGCTCTTCGTGTTCACCCGGGTCTGCGAGGGGCTGGCGTACGCGCACGCCCGCAGGGACGACCGCGGCCAGTCCCTGGCGCTCGTGCACCGTGACGTGTCCCCTCAGAACATCGTCGTCTCCTACCAGGGGGATGTGAAGCTCATCGACTTCGGCATCGCGAAGGCCAAGGGTCGGATCGCGCGCACCCAGGCCGGCACGATCAAGGGGAAGTTCGGCTACATGAGCCCCGAACAGATCGGGGGCACCGACGTCGACCACAGGACCGACGTGTTCTCGCTCGGGGTGTGCCTGTGGGAGCTGTTCACCCTGAAGCGGCTCTTCGTCGGCCCCAATGAAATCATGGTGTTGGAGAAGGTGCGGAGCCAGGTGGTCGAGCCGCCCAGCGTGCACAACGCGTCCGTCGGCTCACAGCTGGACAAAATCATACTCAAGGCCCTCGCAAAGAGCCCTCAAGAGCGGTACCGTTCAGCCCGCGAACTCTACAAGGATCTCAACGCATTCTCCGACTCGTTGGGCGCGACCCCCCAGCGGGAGGAGATCAGCAACATCATGCGGGGGATCTTCGGCGAGGGAGCCGCGCCCACGCGCGCTTCAGGTGGCCAGCACGGGCGAGTTTTTCCGGGGACGGAAACGGAGTCACGGATGTCAGACGACAGCAAGGGTTCGGATCTCGATATCTTCGAGGGCCTCGGCAAGAAGGCGAAGGAGACGAACAAGGGCGCGGCCCCCCCACCCCCGCCGCCCCTCACCTCCAACCCGCCGTTTCCCGCTGCCACGGCGTCACCTGCCGGATCGCTCGATCGCCTCGAAGCCGCCGGCGACGTCAAGAAGACCCTCGTCGATCCCAAGAAGACTCTCCTCGGGCTGAGCACTCCGCGATCGGCGCCGTCCTCGCAGGGCGGGATGAGCCCGCCGCCCCCACCGGTGCCGGGTGCCAAGATCGATCTCCCGGCGCCGTCGGCGCCGCCGCCGAGCAACCGCACACCCACGAGTGGACGCCCGCCGCCCCCGCCCGGCCGTGGCTCGCTGCCGCCGATCACGACGAAGGCCGCCGCGCCGGCGTCGCCCGGCGGGTACGCCGACTACAGCTTCGGCGGGGAAGATCGCGTCGAGGGGGAGGCCTCCGAGCGGCGGCCGAGGAGCGTGAACCGCATCTCGGCGAGCGCGCCCGGGCCCCACGTGGCGCCCCCACCACCTCCCGGTCCCCCACCTCCCGCGCCCCCCATGGGCGCTCCTCCGCCCGTTGCCACCAAGCCCCAGCCCTCCGCCTCGCCGACGGCGCGAGCGAACGGCAGCGGCGCGAAGCTCGACATCGACTGGGACGACGAGGAGGAGGCGACGCACGTCTTCGACAAGGATCGCAGCTCGGCCTCGATGGAGATCCCGTCGCTCTTCGGGTCGCGCTCCACCGCCGGCTCGGGGCCCATGCTCCCCGCGCCTGCCCCGCCCCCGCCGGACCGCGTCGACTCGTCGATCCTCGTCAGCGCGAAGAAGACGCTCGTCGGTGTTGCGGAGCTGGCACCGCCGCCGCCGCCGGCGCCGCCGCCGCCGCCGCCGCCTGCGGCTGCCGGTCCCGCATCCGTCCGGCCGCCGCCGCCCCCACCGGCGATGCTGCCGCCTTCGGGTCCACCGTCCGTGGGGTCCGCTTTCGCGCGCGCGTCCGGAGTGCCCGCCGAGATGCCCGGACCCACGTCGCAGACGCCCCCCCCGTACCCGCAGCAGACGCAGCCGATCCCGCTCGGCCCGCCCGCGCGAGCGGCCTCCGTCCCGCCGGCACCTCCACCTCCGCCTGGACCGTCGATGACCCCCGCGCTCTCCGCGCCGCCGATGCCCCAGCGAGCCTCGCAGGGGCCGCAGTCCCAGCAGATGCCGCCCTCGCAGCAGATGCCGCCCTCGCAGCAGATGCCGCCCTCGCAGCAGATGCCACAGTCCCACCAGATGCCTCCCTCGCAGCAGATGCCGCCCTCGCAGATGACGAGCCGCGCGATGGAGGCCACCGCCCTCGTACGGCCACCGCCGGCGCAGAGCGCGAGCAAGGGTGGCCTGTTCATCGGGCTCGGCATCGTGTTCCTGGGGCTCATCGCGGCGGCGCTCGTGTTCGTCCTCATGCCGCGCACGGGGAAGATCATCGTCAACGTCGCCGACGGCAAGGGCACGGGCATCGACCATGTCGAGGTCTTCGTCGACGGGAAGAAGCAGTGCGACACGGTGCCGTGCATCGTCGATCAGGTCGCGACGGGCGACCACCAGATCAAGATCCTCGGCGGGTTCGAGGCGGTCGCACCCCGCACGGTGTCGGTGGAATCGCAGAAGAGCGCGACGGTCGACTTCTCGCTCGTCGGGAGCGCGAAGGGCACCGGTGTCAAGATCACGAGCCACCAGGCGGGGGTCAAGCTCTACATCGACAACAAGGAGATCGGCCCGGTGCCGCAGGAGGTGAGGGACCTCTCGCCCGGCGACCACACGATCCGCCTCGCGGGATCGGATCGCTACAAGGCATACGAGACCAAGATCAGCATCGGCAAGGACGAGATGCAGGACCTCGGCAACATGCAGCTCGCGGTGGCCAAGGGGAAGGCGACCATCCAGCTCGCGACGCCGGGCGCAAAGGTCTTCATCGTCTCGGGCGCCGATCGGCGCGAGCTCCCTACCCTGCCCATCTCCGTCGAGATCGACACGACGAAGACCTGGTTCCTCGAGGCCTCGAAGTTCGGCTTCAACGAATTCAAGACGCCCATCAAGTTCGAGGACGGCCAGGCCGAGAAGACCTTCACGGTGTCGCTCGACCCGAAGGGTACCGCCCCCGCGGCGACCGTCGCACCTACCGCCGCGCCGACGGCCACCGCGATCGCCACGGTCGCGCCGACCGCGCGTCCCACGGCGACGGCCGCCCCGACGGCGACGGCGGCGCCCACGGCGGCGCCCACGGCGGCGGCCGCGACGGGCGAGGCCTTCCTCAACATCAACTCGATCCCCGCGTCCAACGTCGTGCTCGACGGAAAGCCGCTCGGACAGACCCCCCAGATGAAGGTCAAGGTCACGCCCGGCAGCCACACCGTCCTGTTCATCAACGCCGAGCTGTCGCTCAAGAAGACGATCTCGGTGTCCGTCGGCGCCGGAGAGACGAAGCCCGCGATCGCGAAGCTCAGAGACTGATCGCGCGCATGGGGGCTCCTGGGTGACCAAGCCGAAGAGAACGATGCTCGTCATCGACGACGAGCCCAACCTTCGTGCGATGCTCGATATCCTCTTCCGACGGGAGGCGTACGATGTCACGCTCGCACCCGGCTTCAACTCCGGGAAGGACGCGGTCGTCAACGCGCCGCACCCCTACGGCGTCGTCCTGACCGATCTGATGATGCCCGACGGGTCGGGGCTCGAGATCATCAACGCCGCGATAGCACGCAGCCGGGAGACACAGGTGATCGTCATGACCGCGCACTCGACCCTGGACATCGCGAAGGACGCCCTGTGGCGGGGGGCGTACGACTTCCTGACCAAGCCGGTCGACACGAAGGAGCTCCGGGCGCGGGTCGCGAGCGCGTTCGACAAGAGCGAGATCGTCGCCGAGAACCGGAAACTGAGGGCGCAGATCGCGCGGTTCGAGCCGAGAGATCTGCTCGGACGATCCGAGTCGATGCGGAAGATCCACGAGCTCGTCGGTCGGGTCGCGAACGCGCGCTCGACGGTGCTCATCACGGGCGAGAGCGGCACCGGCAAGGAGCGTGTCGCCCGCGCCATCCATCAGGCCTCCGACCGCGCGCAGCGGCCATTCCGCGTGGTCAACTGCGGCGCGATCCCCGAGGCGCTGCTCGAGAGCGAGCTGTTCGGGCACGAGCGAGGCGCGTTCACCGGCGCGTCCGCGCGCACCATGGGGATCTTCCGCGAGGCCGACGGAGGCACGGTCCTCCTCGACGAGGTCGGCGAGCTGCCGCTGCAGATGCAGGTCCAGCTCCTGCGCGTGCTGCAGGAGCGACGCGTGCGCGGCGTCGGCGAGACGCAGGAGACCACGATCGACGTACGCATGCTCGCGGCCACCAACCGCGACATCGAGGAGGAGGTCCGTCAGGGCCGGTTCCGGCAGGATCTGTACTACCGGCTCAACGTCATCCGCGTGCCCATGCCGCCGCTCCGCGATCGACGCGAGGACATCAGCGATCTCGCGCACTACTTCCTCGCGCGTTGCGCCGAGGAACACGGCAAGGACATCCGCAGCCTCTCGCCGGACGCGCTCAGGGCCCTGCAGGCGTACAACTTCCCGGGGACCGTGCGAGAGCTCGAGAACTTCATCGAGCGCGCCGTGGCGCTCGCGACGAGCGTGCAGCTCGGCCTCGGCGATCTGCCATCCGAGCTGAGCGGCGATCTCGCGAAGGCGATGCCCTCGCTCGTGTCGCTGCCCGTCGAGGGATGCAGCCTCGACGAGGTCATGAACGAGGTCGAGCGCCGCCTGATCCTCGAGGCGCTCGAGCGCGCGGGCGGCGTGCGCACGAACGCGGCGAAGCTCCTCAACATCTCGTTCCGGAGCCTGCGCTACCGGCTCCAGAAGCTCGCCATGGACTCCGGCGACGACGAGATCCCGTCCGGCGAACGCCGCTGGATCAAGGACTGACGCGCGCCGGCGTCACTCCTCCTCGACCCAGATGTCGCGGGTGAAGGACGAACCGACGACCGAGGTGAAGGTGCCGTTCCCGTCCGTGTCACCCTCGGAGTACACGAGGTACCACTCGGGGTTGGGCGGCGGGAACGTCACGGTGTTCGGACCCACGGTCACGGCGGGCGGGTTGGGGTTGAGGCCTGGGCCGCCGGCGATGCTGGCGTAGCCGTACCTCACGGCGCCGTCGGTGTGCACCGGCAGCACGGCGAACGTGCTGCCCGTGCCGCAGGCCGGGGCCCAGTTGAACTTCTTCCCCTGCTGGGCCGTCAGGCCCGCGTTCGTGGGGCAGAAGCTCGCCAGCGTCGGCTTCGCGTTGCCGGAGTGGACTGCGGCGTAGTTGCCGGTCTCGGCCTTGTATGACTCCTGGGCCAGCCGGATCGCTCCGACCATCTGCTTCGGTTCCGCGGAGCGCGACCCGTTGACGAGCCGGCGGTAACCGACGGTGCCGATGATCGCGAGGATCCCGACGATGGCCACGACGATCATCAGCTCGATGAGGGTGAGGCCCGCGCGCTTTGTTCTCATCGGATGCTCCTGGATACGGGCGTGGATGCCGTGAAGGTTAGCATGCGGCGCAGTCCCCCGCAAAGCCGCTACTCCTCCGGGTTGTTCACGGCGATCTGGGTGAGGGGGATGGCCACACCGTTCACGATGTTGCCACCTGCCGCGAACTCCGAGTTGATGCTGTCCCCGTTCAGGTCCCCCTGGGCTTCGGCGGTCCACCCCCCCGCAGCGATCGGCATCACCAGCGTGGTGATGACCGGCCCGCCCGGTTGATACTTGTACCGGTAGTACTGGGGATGGTTCATCTCGAACTTGAGGCACTTCCAGCCGGCGGTCGCGCTGCCCGTGTGGTAGTCCGCCGCTGCGCCGATCGTGGGGTTCGCGACGTACTTCTTGTTCCGGATGCTGGCGACGGCCAACGGCACGGCCACGGACGGTGCACACAGGCTATGGACGAGGCTCGCGCTGGACGTGCCGGTCACGAACTCGGCCGCCACGGTGTCCCGCTCCCACGCGGCCATGGAGAGGTGGTTCAAGAACCCCACCGTGTTCGTAGCCTCGGCCGTCTTCGAGTTGGCGAGGTACTTGCGGACGCCGAAGATCGCCAGGATGGCGAGGATGCCGACGATCGCGACGACGATCATGAGCTCGATGAGCGTGAACCCTCTCTGCAGCCGGGGCGCGCGAAGGGCCATCTCGAATCGCTTAGCAAGTAGTGGGCCGCGGCGGCTTGCGGCCCTGGACTGCCCTCCGACGCGCCGGGGCGATGTAGGTGGACCTATGTAAGTGCACGCCGCATTGACGAATTTTGTCACCCTCATGTCGTTTTTCGGCACCGTCGGGGGGGGCGGGGGCTGGCGTAATTGCCGGATATCATTGCAAACGCGCAAGCCTCCTTCCTGGCGCGACCTTTGCTTAGCGGGCGGACAGGGGTGGACGACGTGGCCGTTCGAACAAGGAGAACATTCATGCTGAGAAAACTGCGCAAGAACCGGGGCTTCACGCTCATCGAGCTCATGATCGTCGTCGCGATCGTCGGCATCCACGCCATCCTGGCGATCTTCGGCGTCCGCAAGTACCTGGCCAACGCCAAGACCGCGGAGGCGACGAACACCATCGGCGCCATCAACCAGAACTCCATCGCCGCGTACGAGCGTGAGAACGCCACGGCCGAGTTCGTCACCGGCACCACCGGCGCCGGCACCACCCACGCGCTGTGCCTCACGGCGACCAACGTGCCCGCCGCGGTGGCCGCCATCCGGAACAAGAAGTACGTCGCGAACACGACACCCAACAACGATTACCAGACGGGCAGCCAGACCGTCGGGTGGAGGTGTCTGAAGTTCGAGATGAACCAGCCCCAGTACTACCGCTACACCTACCGAAGCCCGGGCGTTCAGAACCCGCTCGCCGCGGCTCCGGCGCCGCCGGCCCTCCCCGCGGCGCTCGCCGCCGCCTCAGGCTGGACGGCACAGGCGCAGGGCGATCTCAACGGTGACACCATCGACTCGAGCTTCATGACCGGTGGAGCCATCGCGAACGGCCAGCCGATCCCGATCACGCAGATTCAGGTCAGCAACCCGGAGGAGTAGTCCTCCGCGGGCTACGTCGTGGCGCCTCCGATCTCATGGGTCGGGGGCGTCTTCTTTTTTTTTCGTTCACGCGCGAGGTAGGTCGAGCTGATGTCCTCTCCGGGCGCAGGTCGTCGGCAGCAGGGGAGCAGCAGGGTCTGGCTCCACAGCGCGCCTGCGGATCTGGCGGTCCTCCTGGTGCCGCTGGCGGCCGTGATGGTGTTCGTGGCCATCGCCGCGTGGCGCGGGGACGGCGCGGGCGCGGTGCAGCGCACATACGCGGGGTGGGTCTCGCAGTACGTCCTGCTCAACACGAGCCACGTGCTCTTGACGTTCTTGCTCCTCTTCGTGCAGCGCGATGTGCTCGCCGCCGCACCGGGCCAGCCGCGGCTCGTCGTGGGGGGCGGCCTCGTGGCGTTTGCGCTGGCCTTCGCCATGTTCTGGGCCACGCAGGTGCCCTTCCCGATGTGGGCCGACTTCGGCTACGCCGTGGCGTACCTGTTCGCGACCCACCACCGCCTCTCGCAGACCAAGGGGGTCTGGTCCCTCTACAACCTCGTGGGGAGCCGGGCGGGGGCGACGCCTCCAGGCCCCCGCGAGTTGCGCCTCCAGAAGGCGATGGTGCCCGTGGGCCTCGTCCTGGTCTCCGTCCGCGTCTTGTTCGTTCCGGCGACGTCGTCCGCGCTCTTCCCTGTGACCCAGGCCGTCCCCGGGATGCCGGCGATCCTGCCGCACGCGACGGTCTGGGCGCTGATCGGCGCGTGGACGGTCCTGCTCGTCCTCATCGCCCATGCGATGTCCGGGTCGTTCCGGACGAGCGGCAAGGCCGTCTACGTGCTGCTCTACACGGGGTACTTCGGGGTCCTCATCTACAGCCCCATCTGGGGGAGCGCGCTCATCGGGGGCGTGCACGGCCTGGAGTACCTCCTCCTCACGAACAGGATGCTCCGGAAGGACGGCGAGAACGCGTGGTCGCCGCGTCGCGCCGCGACACTGTTCGTCGCGATGGTCCCCTCGCTGATGGTCGGACTGTACACCGCACCCTTCTCGGTGCGCTTCCCGGCCGTGAGCGCGGTGGTCCTGCAGTACGCACAGCTGGTGCTCGCGTCGGTGGTCATGGCGCACTACTTCACCGATGCCGTGATCTACCGCTTTCGCATCCCCACGGTCCGGGCCACGATGCTCCGGCGTCTCCATCTCGCGACGTGAGGGGGTCGAAAATCCCCGCAGACCGGTGCGACTCCGCTACCATACGCGGCCGTGTCCCGAAGGCGCCTCGCCTCACGGGGGCTGACCGCCCCGGAGCTCTTCATCTTCCTGAGCCTCGCTTGCCTGCTGGTCTCGGTAGGCATGGTTGCCGCGTCGAAGTACCTGCGCCAGAAAAAGGCTGCAGAGGCGGTGGCGCTGGTCACGACCCTTGGACACGCGGGCGCGCGCTACTTCAACGAATCCGACAGCTCGCAGCCGGCCGGCACCGATCCCGGACAGGCCCGCGCGACGAGGCACTTTCCCCCTTCCTCCACGCAGAGCGTGCCGGCGGATCCGCTCGACGTGCGAGGAAAAGACTACCAGAGCGCACCCGCCGACTGGGCCGTCTCCCCGTGGCACGAGCTGCGCTTCTCGATCCCCCAGGCCCAGCACCACGCCTACTCGTTCGTCTCCGAAGGCGCCGGGGCGTCGGCGCGCGCGTCGGCGCTGGCGACGGGGGATCTGAACGCAGACGGTCACGCCTCGCGCTTCGAAGCCGTCATCCGTCCCGACGATCACATGGAGGCCGCCGTGGATCCCTTCGTGCGCCGGACCGATCCGGACGAGTGACGATGACCGCGCGGCGCATCACGTGGATGGAGGGGGCGGTCGCCTTCGCGATCGGCGGGTCGCTCCTCGCGGTGTCGGTTCCTGCCTTCGTACGCGAGGTGCACGCGTCGCGTCTCACGGAGGCCCTCGAGGGGGTGTCGTCCCTGTCGGCTGCCTGCGTCGCTCACGCGGCGGGTCGACCGACCGCATCCGCGTTTCCTCCGAGTGTGCCGCTGACCCCCGCGACTCCCCCGCGGGGCGTGAAGGAGCTCGATCCCCCCGGAACATGGAGCCATCCCTCCTGGGTCGCGCTGGCCTTCCGGGCGGCTCCGGACGGCGTGCCCCACGCCTTCGCGTACGCGCTCGACACGTCGCTCGGCGCCGAGCACAGCACCTTCGTCGCGCGCGCGCGGGGCGATCTGGACGGGGACGGGCAGCTCAGCTCGTTCGAGGCCCGGGGCGCCGCGCGCGGCGGGCACGGCTCACGGGAGCCGGGCCTCTACGTGGAGGCCGAGCTCGAATGACGCCGGCCTCGCTGCGGACCGGCGCAGGGTCGCTTGTCGTGTGCGCTGCCGCGGCCCTGGGGATTTCCATGACGCAGCCGGATCTTGCGCGCGTCGTCCACGGGATCAAGGCGCGCGACGACGTGTTCCTCATCCCCCCACCGAAGGAGCTCAAGCTGTCGGCGCTCGGCTACGACGCGGCGCTCGCCGACATCGTGTGGGCCAAGCTCCTGCTCGAGTACGGGCGGCACTGGATGGAGCGGCGCTATTTCCGCGACGCGCGGCGCTTCATCGACGGCATCATCGAGCTGGACCCGTCGTTTCGCGCCATCTACTCGTACGTCGAGGTCTTCCTGATCTACCAGCCAACCAACACCAACTTCTCCACGGGGTCCGAGAAGGACGCGCGCGACGCACGCGCGTACCTCGAGCGTGGCACACGCGAGCGGCCGAGGGACGCAGAGCTGTGGCTCCACTACGGGCAGTTCATCGCCTTCAGCGCGCCCGCCTACCTCGACGACCTCCAGGAGCGTGAGCGGTGGCGCACGGAGGGGGCGCTCGCGCTGGCCCACGCGCTCGACGTCGGCGCCAAACCAGGGCAGACAGCGGCGGCGGCGAGCATCCTCGGGCGAAGGGGCGAACGCGAGGCGGCCGTTCGATACCTCGAGCGCGCGTATGCGCTCACCGACGACGAGGACGAGCGTCGCCAGATCCAGCGACAGCTCGCGGCCTACGCGAGGCGCTCGTTCGAGGACGCGGTGAACGACACCACGCTGCGGCTGGAGCGGTCCTGGCGCGCCACGTTCCCGTTCGTCACGCGAACCGCGTTCACCCTGCTGGGCCCGGTGACGGACGCCGCGGCGTGCGCGGGGCTCGAGGGCCACCGCAGGCCCGGCTGCGCCCGGAACTGGAGCACGGAGCTCGCCCCCCCGGAGCACACCGCGTCCCCCTGATCACCGGGCCTGGACGGGCCGAGCGGCGCGTCGGCGCGGCCGACTCAACGCGGAGGCACGGCGTAGAGCTGCACGGGACCCCAGGCGCGGAGCACCCGCAGCTCGCCCGAAGCGACGAGCACCTCCCAGCGCCGGCGCAACCGCTCGGTGCGACCGGGCGTGACGTCCGCCGAGCGCCCCTGCAGGAAGAACGCGTGGTTCACGAGGAGGTGCGTGATCCCGGCCCGCTCCAGCGCGACGCGCGCGCTGGCCGGATCGGGAGCGCCCTCGAGTAGTTCCTCGAGCCTCCACCCCTCGTACACGCAGTCGATGCGGTAGTCGCGCGGGAAGTAATATGTGTACGCGCGCATCCACACCAGCCACACTTTGCCTCCGGTCGGCACGATCTGCCCGGTCTCGCGCATCGCGGCGTAGCTGGTCGGCATCAGCCGGCCGAGCAGCGCGTCACGGTCGAGGGCGCCGGAGAGGTGAGCCGACGTCTCCTGCCGACGCCACAGGTGCATGACACCCGGGGCGGCCGCGAGGCAGCAGGCGACGGAGAGGATGGCCACGGTGGCCCGACGAAGCCACCTGCGCGGCGACACGCCGGGCGCCGAGGCGGCGCCGAGGGCGACCAGCGGCGGCACGGCCACGAGGAAGAAGCGCGCCTGCTGGATGGTCGCTGCCCAGAAGACGAACCACGTGACGACGAACGCGCCGACCAGGGCGCGCGCGACCGTCGTCTTCCGAGGCGGCGCCTCGCGAGCGCGCTCCCTTGCGACGCTTCGCACCAGCGCGACGAGGATCGTGAGCGCGGCGACGCCGCACAACGGACCGATGGCACCCTCGAAGCCCGCGCGGAAGTCGTACGCGGCGAAGAGGCGCAACGGGAGGAGGGCGAAGTCGAGCAGATCTCGCCCGTAGCCATAGCGGGCGAGCGTCTCCACGTACGCCGCGGCCCTCACGTCGTCCCACCCGCGTCCGCCGAAGATCCCGAAGGCGACGGGGAACACCGGGTTGCCTCGCTCGAGCACGTTTCGGACGTAGAACGGGGACGCGAGCGCGAGCGAGCCGACGACCAGGACGAGCCCGCGCGCGCCCTTCCCGCTCGCGCCGTCGCGCCGGGTCCGCGCGACCGCGACCAGCCCGGCGGCCACGAAAGCGAAGACGAGCAAGCCCGAGTACTTCACCGCGGCGCACGAGGCCGCGAAGGCGATGGCCGGCCCGTCGAAGGCCTTGCCCTTGCGGGCGGCGAGGGCGAGCGCGGCGAGCGCCAGCGTCGCGTCCAGGGCGAGGTACGGCTCCACGTACGCCGACGCCGAGAACTCGATCGCGGTCGGCACGGTCAGCCACGCCAGCCCCGCCCACGGCGCGAGCCTCCGGGCTCCGAGGGCGCGCGCCAGGCCGGTCGTCGCGAGCGCCACGTTCAGGCCTGTCCACGCCCCGACGAGCCTGGGGTTCACGAGAGGCGCAGCCATCGAATCGCGACGGAGGGCGTGAAGCACCGTGAGCGCCGTCTCCCAGCCCAGGGGCATCGAGGCGAAGATGTTGTCGTCCGGCGTCGCGTACCCGCGGTGCGCGGCGAAGTAGCGCGGGAGCGCGAGGTGGTAGACCATCTCGTCGCGATCCCAGGGCGGCACCGTCGCCATGAGGAACGTGGCCGCGAGCGGGAACGCCCACCAGATCGCCGCGCGCGGCGCCCCTCGTGGCCGCGAGGGCTGAGCCCACGCGGCGGCGCCACACACGACCGCCCACGCGCACACGATCGACCAGGCGACTCCCGTCGTGAGGGCGCCGGTGAAGGCCGCGACCATCCCGCACCCCTGCATCCACCCGAGCATGAGCGCGTGGCCGGCCGCGAGGCGAAGGGGCCATCCGATCGTCACGCCCCGTCGCCGCTCCCACCACGACACGACGAACGCACCCCCGACGCCCAGCACGGCGACCGGCAGCGACGCGACGAGATCCGTCATCCACACGGCGGGCGACCCTGTGCGACCTCGACTGACGACACGTCGTCGCGTGCCGCGCAGACCACGAGACCCGCCATACGTCGTCTTCGGTCTTGCACGTGCAACGCGAGGCCGGGACGTTAGACGTGGCGTGCGGGCCCCGTCAAGACGCAGGGGCTTCCAGGACGCAGGGGCTTCCGAGAAACCGCTTCTGTCGCCGCGAGGCCCGGACGATAATCAGCGCATGCGCCTCGGTCGACCCCCATGTGCTCGGACAGGGTGAGCACCGGGCTTGGGGGGGGGAGGCGCGCCGCGGGGATCGCCCTCGCCTCTCTCTTGCTCGGAGCTTGCCCGCGCACCGAGGCGCGAGGGCTCGACCTGGACGGCAACGCGGTCGACCCCGTCACGCCCGGGACGGTCACCGCGCTCGTCTTCGTCGGCGCGAAGTGTCCGGTGTCGAACCGCTACGCGCCCGAGGTCCGGCGCATCCACGGGCGCTTCGGTCCACGCGGGGTCGCCTTCGAACTCGTCTACGCGGGGCGGACGGACACTGCGCCGGCGGTCCGCGAGCACATGGCGAGCTACGGCTACACGCTTCGCGCGCTGCGCGACCCCGACCACGCCCTCGTGCGGCGCGCCGGCGCGACCGTGACCCCGGAGGTGGCCGTGTTCGGCCGGCGCCGCGAGCTGGTCTACCGCGGTCGGATCGATGACCGGCAGGTCGACTTCGGCGTCGCGCGACCCGAGGCCACGCGCCACGATCTCGAAGACGCGCTCGAGGACGCGCTCGCCGACCGGCGTGGACCCGCGCGGATCGTCCCGGCTGTGGGCTGCTCCATCGGCCCACCCTGACGCTCACTTCGGATCGGTCTCCAGGGCTGCGCGCTCCTCGACGTCGGCCTCGGCGACCCTCCCGTCCGTCCGGAGCACTTCCGCGAGCTCGCGCCGCGAGCGCGCGTTCCGCGGATCGATCGCGAGCGCCGCACGATACTCGGCGATCGCCGCCGCGCGATCGCCCCTCCCCGCGAGGGCGTGCGCCAGCGCGTTGTGCGCGAGCGAGCTGGCGGGATCGGCCTGCACCGCGGCCCGGAGCTCCGAGAGAGCGGCGTCCCTCCTCCCGAGGCCCTCCAGCCCACCCGCGAGCGCGACCCGTGCCGCGGCGTCGCGCGGCGCCGCCTTGACGGCCACGCGAAGCTCTGCGACGCCCTCCTCGCCACGACCTCGCGCGACGAGGAGGCGTCCGAGGTTGAAGCGCGCCGGTCCGAGGTCGGGCGTGAGCACGAGGGCCCGCCGGTAGTGATCGATGGCCTCGTCCGGACTCCCGAGATCGGCCAGTGCGTTCGCGAGGTTGTAGTGATGGCGACCCGTCTCGCTGGCCGCGAGCTCGCGGCGGTAACGCGCCGCCCGGAACCGGTTCATCGCGGTCGGTCCGGCCGGGATGATCTCGAACGTCACGTTGCCCATCTCGTCGGTGGACCTCTCGCCCGTCGTGACCCGGCGCGGGGGGTTGCTCGGGTTCCGCGGGTTGGCCGCCGAGTTGTCGTAGGTGATCTCGACGTGGATCACCGTCCCCCGCGGCAGGGCGATCGGACGCTCGAAGGTGTAGCTGTCCTGCCAGTCGAAGTCCCAGTCGTCGATACGGAGGAGGAGCCGCTCGGAGCCCTCCGGCAGGCGCGCCCAGGTCCGGACCTTCCGCGCGAGGTAGTGGGCGTGCGGGAACAGGCTCACCATCTCGGCGTCGTCTGCGAGGACGTCCTCGGCGTGCACGACGTGAGCGGGCGCGCCCGGCGGGATGTCGATGTTGGGATCGCCGACCCGGAACGTGAGCCGCGGGCGGCTCGGTGGCCGGTCGGTGAAGTACAGCCCGATGGTCGGGTGGATCGCCTCGGGCTTGCCCGTCGGCTGCATGTGGAGCTGCAGGACCAGGTCCGTGTGCTCGTCGATGGGCCATGCCGCGTCGGGCTCGGGCGGCGTCGGGGTCTTGCCTGGCGTCCACACCAGGTAGAATCCCCCCGGAGACTGGACGTCACCCACATCCATTCCCGGGTACCCCGCCTCGGCGTCGAGCGCATCACGTCGGCGCGCGAGCCCCATGCGATCGACGTTCACGATCGCGTGGTGAATCGCCCGCGTCCCCGGTCTGAGCTCCCAGGCGCGCACCCACCGTGGCCGGGCCATGGTGGAGGGGATCACGAAGTTGCGATACACGTCGCTACCGTCGGGGCCCAGCGAGAAGGGGGTGGCCATCTGCAGCACCACGTCGGGCCGCCCCAGCTGCCAGCCTCCCGTGAACACGGGGGGCGAGGGGTCGTCGGCCGGCGCGCCTCTCCGCGCACCCGCGTCGATCCAGCGCGCGAGCAGATCGATCTCCGCGGTCGTCAGGCTCCGATCGTTCCGGTAGGCGACCGACCCGGGGAACGGCCGCCACGGAGGCATGTAGCGCGTGGCCGTGACGCGGCGGATCTCGGGCGCGTGAAGCGCCACGTCGTCGTAGGAGAGCAGCGGGAACGGCCCCGCCCCCTCCGGGTGGTGACATGGGGCGCAGCGCGCGTGAACCAGCGGCGCCACGTCGGCGAACACGGGGCCCTGGGTGGCGCGGCCCGGACCAGAACCGGTGACGACACCTCCAGCGACAGCGCTCGCCGCCGCGAGCACGATCGCTCGGACGAGCGAAGGGTGGGCGGATCCCATGTGCGGTTCCATCCTAGCCCCATCCGCACACCACCGCGCGCGCGAGGCGCTCGCACGCCTCCTCCGCGCGCAGGCTGAGCGGCCTCGCCCCTCCTCGGGTGGAGGCGGTCCTGCTTCGTGCCCATGGACGGCCGATCCCAGACTGGAGTAGCAAGGTCCCATGTCGTTCACGGCCGCCACCCTCGCGGGGCAGCTCCTCGTCACGGGCTTCGCGGGCGGCTCGCCCTCCCCTCGCTTCGCGCGCGCCGCCTCGCGCGGCGAGCGCGCCGGAGCCGTGCTGTTCGGCCGCAACGGCAGGACGCCGCACGAGTTCCAGGCGATGAACGCCGCGCTCGCGGCGCTCGCCGCGCCAGTGGGGCCCATCCTCCTCGCGGTCG
Organism: Myxococcales bacterium; assembly: GCA_005777185.1. Taxonomy (GTDB): domain Bacteria; phylum Myxococcota_A; class Polyangia; order Polyangiales; family Polyangiaceae; genus SXNL01. The sequence continues at coordinate 5,976 of SXNL01000094.1, read as the reverse complement.
ATCAGGAAGGGGGCCGCGTCGAGCGGATCAAGGCGCCCTTCTTCTCCCTCCCGTCGATGTCGCGGCTCGCGCGCGCCGCCGAGGCCGATCCCGGTCTTGTCGCCTCCGTCGCGGCCGCCCAGGCCGAGGAGCTCCGCGCCGTGGGCTTCACGATGAGCTTCGCGCCCGTGCTCGACGTGAACACCGAGGCCACCAACCCCGTCATCGGCGACCGCGCATTCGGGCGCGAGCCGTCCGCGGTGGTCCTGCATGGCCTCGCCTTCGCCGCGGGTCTCGCGAGGGGCGGCGTGCTCGCCTGCGGGAAGCACTTCCCCGGGCACGGTCACACCACGCAGGATTCCCACCTCGTGCTCCCGGTCGTGTCCCGGGATCGCGCGGGGCTGGATGCGATCGACCTCGTCCCGTTCCGCGCCGCGGCGCGCGCCGGGCTGGACGCGTTCATGAGCGCGCATGTCCTCTACCCGGCCCTCGACCCGAGCCACCCGGCCACGCTCTCCCGCGCCGTGGCCACGGACCTCCTCAGGGGCGAGCTGGGCTTCGAGGGCGTCCTCGTCTCGGACGACCTCGAGATGAAGGCCCTCGAGGCCAACGTAGAAGAGACCAGCGTCGCGGCGATCGTGGCGGGGTGTGACCTCCTGCTCGTCTGCTCCGACGAGGACCTCGCCGATCGCGCGCACGCGGCGCTCGTGCGCGAGATCGAGCGCTCCGTGGCCTTCCAGGAACGCGCGACCGAGGCGGCGCACCGCGGGCTCGCCCTGAGGCGGCGGGTCCCTCCGCGGCCCACCACCGTGGACGACCTCGACCGCCTCGCGGGGGCTCACGACGGCGTCCGCGACCGCCTCCGGCGGGCCCTCGAGCGGGCGCCCGGGAGCCCGGGAGATGGTATGGGATCCACATGAACGAGGGCCCCCGCGCCGTTCGCTGCCAGCGCGTCGTGACCTGCGATCCCGCGCGCGCGTCCGCCGGTGATCCGCTTGGCAGCATCGCCGACGGCGCGGTGGTCTTCGACGAGACCACGATCCGTTCTGTCGGCCCGGCGAGCGATGTGCCACGCGAGGTTCCCGTGCTCGATCTCGGCGCACGCGTCCTCACGCCGGGCCTCGTCGACGCGCACACGCACGCCGCGTGGGCAGGGTCGCGGCACGCCGAGTACGCGGTCCGCATGGCGGGCGGCGACTACGAGGCCATCCTTGCCGCCGGGGGGGGGATCCTCTCCAGCCACCGCGCCATCGTGCAGACCGCGCAGGGCGCGCTCGCGGACACGCTGGCGCTCCGTCTGACCCGGATGGCCGCGCTCGGCGTCACGACCTGCGAGGTCAAGAGCGGCTACGGGTTGCTTCCGCACGAGGAGCTGAAGCAGCTCCGCGCGATCGCCGCCGTCACCTCGCGACCGGGCGTACCCTCCGTCGTCCCGACGCTCCTCGCGCTTCACGCCTTGCCGCTCGACGCCCGCGCGAATCGCGAGGCCTACGTGCGCAAGGCCGCCGAGCAGCTGGTGCCGGAGGTCGCGAGGGCCCGACTCGCCGCGTATGTCGACGCGTACGTCGATCGCAACGCCTTCACGGTGGAGGAGGCGCGCCGCGTCGGCGAGGCCGCGCGGGCCGCGGGCCTCGGCGTCCGCCTGCACGTCGGGCAGTTCGCGGACGTGGGCGGCGCCGAGCTCGCGGCCGAGCTCGGAGCTGCGTCCGCCGATCACCTCGAGAACGTGTCCGAGGTGGGGATCGCTGCGCTGGCGGACGCCCGCGTGCACGCGGTCCTCCTCCCGATCGCGAGCCTGACCTTGCAGCAGGCACCACCGCCGGTCGCTGCGCTGCGCGCGGCGGGTGTCCGTCTCGTCGTGGCGAGCGACGCCAACCCGGGCACCGCACCGACGGAGAGCCTGCCGCTGGCGCTCGCTATCGCCGTCCGTCTCTACGGGCTCACGCCGGACGAGGCCATCCTCGGCTCCACCCGCGTCGCGGCCTCGTCGCTCGGGCTGGATGACCGCGGCTTCCTGGCGCCTGGCCAGCGCGCCGACATGGTCGCGTGGGATCTCCCGCACGAGCACGCGATCGTGCAGCCCTGGGGCACCAGCAGGACCTCGCGCGTCTGGTGCGCGGGTGCGCTGGTTCACTCGTCCGGCTGACGGCCGAGCCCGGCCGGCGCGGCGAAGCTCCCGCGCCCCCGTCCGAGCACGACCCCGAGCGCGACGAGCGTCGCCACGTACGGCAGGCTCGTGAGCAGCTGGACCGGCACGGCCGTCTCGTTCTGGAGGACGATCTGCAGCGCGTCCAGGAACGCGAACGCCACGCAGAGCAGCGCCGCACGGCGCGCGTTCCACCCCGAGAGGACGACCGCCGCGAGCGCGATGTAACCGCGTCCCCCGCTCATCTGCGCCTGGAACTGGTGCTGGTCCAGCGCGAGCGCGGCGCCCCCGAGGCCCGTGATCGCCCCCCCGAGCGTCGTGGCCAGGACGCGGATCCGCGCGACGTCCACGCCGACGCTCGCGAGGGCCCTGGGCGCCTCGCCCGCGGCGCGAATGCGCAGCCCGAACGGCGTCGCGCGGAGGAGCCAGGCGACGCCGATGACGGCCAGCGCGACGAGGGGCGTCGGCGGGTCGACGAGGGTGTGGAGGAGGAGGCCCGAGCCCGTGCGCGCGTCGACCGCAAGGAAGTGAAAGCCCGGAGCGGTCGGAGAGTTGGAGCTCGACCCATAGAGCGTGCGCAGGAGAAGTCTCGTCCCCGAGGCAGCGAGCAGGTTCATCGCGATCCCGCTGACGATGCCGTCGACGCGCCCGTGGACGACGAGGGCCGCGTGGGAGAGGGAGAACACGGCGCCGGCGCACACCGCCGCGAGGACGCCAGCGGCCGGGCTTCCCGTCGCCAGATCGCACGCGATCGCGGCGAACCCGCCCGCGAGGAGCGCACCCTCGAGCGTGATGTTGACGACGCCACTTCGCTCTCCGAGCACGCCTCCGGTCGCGGCCGCCGCGTAGGGGACGCTCATTCGGAGTGTCTGCGCGACCATCGTGAACGACAGGACCGCTCCGAGCGCGCTCACGTGCGGACCGCCGATGGCCCGGTGAGGAGGCCGCGCAGGCGCCCCTCTGCCAGCGCGAGCGTCACGACGACGATGGCCGCGAGCAGGTCCATCGACTCCTTCGGGACAAGCGCGTTGACGGCGAGGCCGCCCTGCTGCAGCGTTGCGAAGAGGAGCGCGAAGAACGCGATGCCGAGCGGGCTCCGGCGCCCGAGCAGCGCGACCCCCAGCCCCGCGAAGCCGATTCCGGCGCCGAGGCCCTCCTCGAAGTAGCCCTTGTAGCCGAGCACCGTCGCCGAGCTCGCGAGGCCGACCACGGCGCCGGAGAGCACGATGCCCTGGACCTTGCGGCGCGCCACGGGCACCCGCTCGCGCGCGCAGGCGCGCTCGTTCATGCGTACGAGCTCGAGCTCTCGGCCGACGCGCGCGCGACCATAGAAGGGCCGCACCAGGAGGAGGAGCCCGATCGCGATCACGAGCGCCGTGCTCGCGGCGCTGCCGCGAAAATCGACATGAACGAAGCGGGTCGTGGCCCCCGCCCAGCCCGCGTCGAGCCGCGAGAGCGCCACCGACGCGGGGACATCTTGCGTTCGGACCGTGCCCTCGAGGGCGAGCCCGGAGGCCAGGAGCGCACCCACCAGCGACTCGGCAATCTTGTTCATCATGATCGTGGAGATCACCTCGTGCGCCCCCGCCCGGGCGCGAAGCACGCCGGGCACCCAAGCCCACGCCCCGCCGGCCACCGCGCCGACGGCGAGCGCCGTCGGGATCGCGATCGCGGTGGGCCAGCCGCCCAGCCGGCCGCCGACGACCGCGACCGCGAGGCTCGCCACGGCGAGCTGACCCTCCGCTCCGACGTTGAACAGACCCGCGCGCAACGCGACGTCGATCCCCACGGCGGCGATGACGAGCGGTGTCGCCTTGAAGAGCACCTGTCCGACGCCGTAGCTCGTGCCCCACGTGCCGGAGAACAGCGTCGACGCCAGCGCGAGCGGCGAGAGCCCGTACGCGATCGCGAGCACGTCGAACGCGATCCACGCGAGGGCGAGCGCGAACACGGTGCCACGTAGCCCGCGCCACGACGCCCGGAGGTTCACGCCGCGGCTCCGTCGCTGAGACCGAGCATGGCGCGTCCGAGGTCCTCGTCGGAGGCGGTGGGGGGAAGCTCGGCGACGATCCGACCCTTGTAGAAGACGATGATCCGGCTCGCCAGCGCGCGGAGCTCGCGCAGATCGGCGCTCACGATCAGGACGGCGACCCCTTCGTCGCGTGCGCGCACGATCTCACGCCAGAGGGCCGCCTGGGCTGCGACGTCGACGCCGCGCGAGGGATGCGCGCACACGAGGACCGCCATGTCCTTCGCCGCGAGGGCGCGCGCCATGACGACCTTCTGCTGGTTGCCGCCTGACAGCTGCCGGGCCGGTGCGTCGAGCGGCAGCTCCGCGCCTATGGCGGCCAGGCGGCGCGACGCCTCGCGCGTCATGGCGGCCACGTCGAGCATGCCCCGTCGGGTGAGACCGCCCAGCGCGTCGAGGACGAGGTTGTCGCGCACGCTCGCGTCGAGGACGAGGCCGTCCCGCTGGCGATCCTCGTGGACCACACGGACGCGCCCGGGAGTCGGCGCCGGCGTGACCTCCCCCGCGTGAGGCGCGCCGGCGAGGACATCCACGAGCTCACGCTGCCCGTTGCCCTCCACGCCGGCGACGCCCACGATCTCGCGCTCGTGGAGCTCGAGATCGATGCCCCGGAGCGCCGAGCCCACCGCGACGCCCCGAAGCCGGAGCGCCAGCCCGCCCCGCTCCTGGCGCTCGATCGCGAGAGCGGTCGGGGCCTCTCTCCCCATGATCTCCCTCGCGATCTCGTCGATCTCCGGCCGCGGCCCCTGGGCGTTCGTCCATGCGAAGGTGACCTCGCCGTGGCGCATGACGACCACACAGCCGGCGTGTGCGGCCACCTCCTCGAGCTTGTGCGTGACGACGACGACCGCGCGCCCGGCCGAAGCGAGCGCCCCGAGGGTCTCGTAGAGCGCCGTGGCCTCGCTCGGCGTGAGCACGGCCGTCGGCTCATCCAGGATGAGCACGCGCGCGTCGCGGAAGAGGGCTCGGGTGATCTCGACGCGTTGCCGATCGCCGACGCCGAGGGACCCCACCTCGGCGTCGAGGCGCAGGTGGGTGCCCAGTGTGCGCTCGAGCTCGCGGATCCGCGACGTCGCCGCGGCCCAATCGACCGTCGGACCCCGGCGTGGCTCGTGGCCGAGGACGATGTTCTCCAGTGCCGTGAGCCTGTCGGCGAGCGCGAAGTGTTGCTCCACCATGGCGACGCCCGCGTCGCCGGCGGCGCGGCGTCCGCGCGCCAGCGGGCGGCCGTACACCTCGACCTGCCCCGCGTCCGGATCGAGCAAGCCGGCGCCGCCGCGGAGGACGGTGCTCTTGCCGGCGCCGTTCTCGCCGCACAGAAAGGAGATCGTCCCCACCTCGAAGCGCATGCTCGCATCGCGAACCGCACGGACGACGGGCAGGTCGGGGCTCGCGCCCGGGAACGTCTTCCGTATTCCCCGGAGCTCGAGCGCGACCTTCCCCATGTGGACGCGCCACGGTACCACGTTCGAGCGCGGCGCCGCCGCCCGAGAGTGTTACGCTGGAGGCGATGAGACGGCCCGCGTCCTCGCGACACGCACGACCGTACCGTCGCCGGGGCGCGTCCTTGTCGGAGTACGCGCTCTTGATCATGGGCGTCCTCCTCGTGGCCGCGGGAGCCTTCAAGATGCTCGGGACGACCGTCAAGGCGAAGGTGGACACCGCCGGCAGCGAGGTCACGGCACAGGGCGGCGGCGGCTCGAGCGGCGGTGGTGGCGGTGGCGGCTCGAGCGGCGGTGGCGGCGGCGGCTCGAGCGGCGGTGGTGGTGGCGGCTCGAGCGGCGGTGGTGGCGGTGGCGGCGGCGGCGGCATGGGCGGCAGG
>SXNL01000093.1 GCA_005777185.1 Myxococcales bacterium | reverse complement strand
GTTCCTCGACGAGGTCGGCGAGCTCCCGCTGAGCGTGCAGGTCAAGCTCCTCCGCGTCCTCCAGTCCCCCGAATATTCGCCCGTCGGCGACTCGCGGACGCACCGCGCCGACGTGCGCATCGTCGCCGCGACCAATGTGGACGTCGAGGAGGCGGTCGCCGCCGGAACGGTCCGCGAGGACCTCTCCGACCGCCTGAACGTGCTCCACCGCGCGGTGCCGCCGCTCCGCGACCGGCCGCGCGACGTGCCCGAGCTCGTGGCGTACTTCCTCCAGGAGGCGGGCAAGCGGGTCGGCCGCTCGGGGGTGCGCCTCTCGGCGGCGGCGATGGATCTCCTCGTGTCGTGGCAGTGGCCTGGCAACGTGCGCGAGCTGGAGAACACGGTGGAGCGCGCCGTGCTCCTCTGCCAGAACGACACCGTCGAACCGCGCGACCTCCCCTCGCGCATCTGCGGACTCAGGGGCGAGCCGCGCATGACCGCGCAGCTCCCGGACGCGGGGATGGACCTCCGCGCGGCCGTGGCCTCGTTCGAGAACAGCCTCATCCGGCAGGCCCTCGAGCGCACGGGGTGGAACAAGAACCAGGCGGCGAGGCTCCTCGGCCTGAACCGCACCACGCTCGTCGAGATGCTGAAGCGCAAGCGCATGACCGGTCTCAAGGCCGCCGCGTGATCGGGCGCGCCTCATGATCGTGCTGACGCGACTGAACGGCCACGCCGTCGCGATCAATCCGGACCTCGTCGCGTGGGTCGAGGTCACGCCGGACACGACGGTGTCCTTCATCGGCGGCGACAAGATCGTCGTGAGGGAGGATCTCGACACGTTGATCCGGCGCGTCGTCGAGTTTCGCCGGTCGATCCACCGCGGTCCCGGCACCGTCACCGACATCACGGCCCGCCTCCGCGGCGGCAAGCCCAAGGATAACGGGATCATCGACGAGAAGCCACGCGCGCTCCCGCGCCCGTCGTGGAGCAAACCCCCGACGTCATCCAAGCCGCCACCCGGCGGGAAGTGAGCTCAGATGGACAAGGCGACATTTCTGGGAATCGGGATCGCGACGGTAGGGATCGTCGGCGGTGACCTCATCGAGGGCGGCAAGATCCAGGCGCTCTTCCAGCCGACCGCGTTCATGATCGTCATCGGCGGGACCATCGGCGCGACGATGATCCAGTTCCCGCTGAAGACGTTCATCCGCGCCATGAAGGGCGTCAAGGGCGCCCTGCAGGAGCCGAGCGATCCGAGTCATGGGCTCGTCGAGGAGATCGTCAGGTATGCGACGATCGCCCGCAAGGACGGGATCCTGGCGCTCGAGACGATCGTGCCCAAGGCGAGCGACCCCTTCCTCGTGCGCGCGCTCACCATGGCCGTCGACGGCGCGGACACGAACGCGATGCGGGAGACGCTCGAGGCGTCGATCCACCACGCGGAGGAGGAGGCGGAGGACGTCGCCAAGGTGTTCGAGGCCGCGGGCGGGTACTCCCCGACGGTCGGCATCATCGGCGCCGTGCTCGGCCTCATCCAGGTCATGAGCAATCTCTCCGACATCGCCAAGGTCGGCGAGGGCATCGCGACGGCGTTCGTCGCGACGATCTACGGCGTCGCGTTCGCCAACATCCTCTGCCTCCCGATCGCCGGCAAGCTCAAGCAGCGCACGCGCGGCGAGATGCGCATCAAGGAGCTCCTCCTCGAGGGCGCGCTCGCCATCCAGCAGGGTATGAACCCCAAGGTCATCAAGGAGCGGTTGTCCTCGATGGGCTCGCACGACGAGGACGGAGCCGGCGCCTCGGCGACGAAGGCCGCGGCGTAGCGCAACGCGCCACGCGGAACGGCGCTTGCTTTACCCGAGGACCACACCATGGCGAGGCCCAAGAAGCACCCGGAGCACGTCAACCACGAGCGTTGGCTGGTCAGCTACGCCGACTTCGTGACGCTCCTCTTCGCGTTCTTCGTCGTGATGTTCGCGGTGTCCCAGGTGGACGGCAAGAAGGTGGGGCGCTTGAGCGAGGCCTTCTCGAACGCGATCACCTGGCAGGTGTTCAAGAACGAGAGCGGAGGGCTCATGCCGCAGGCCGCGAGATCGGAGGATCTGGGCGCGGCAGCCAGCAAGGGCAAGAGCGCGGGCGGGGAGGGCAAGGAGAAGGGCCACCGGGGCGGCAAGAGCGACATCAAGAGCGACCTCATCCGGCAGGTGAAGGGAGCTCCCAAGTTCGCGGGCCTCGGGTTCTCCGAGGCGAAGGGGGAGATCGTGCTGCGGCTGCCCGAGGCGCTGGCCTTCGAGGCGGGCGACGCGGCGCTGAAGCCCGAGGCCCGGGACACCGTGCTCCAGATCGCCCGGGAGCTCGCGACCTACGACGTGGCCGTGCGGGTCGAGGGCCACACGGACGACGTCCCGATCCACACGCCGCGCTTTCCCTCCAACTGGGAGCTCTCGAGCGCGCGCGCGATGAGCGTCCTCGCCGTGTTGATCGCGTCGGGTGAGATGGACCCCGCGAGCCTCGCCGCCGCGGGCTACGGCGAGCACCCCCCCATCGCCCCCAACGCGACGCCCGAGGGCCGCGCGCAGAACCGCCGCGTCGACGTCGTCGTCGTGGTGAAGCAGGCCGCGGGGAGGGAGCCGTGAGCCGCGCGAGACGGCGAGCGATCGCCCTCGCGGCGGCGCTGCTCGGTCTCGGCTGGTCGCCCGCCGCGGCCGCCCAGGAGATGGGTGCGGACATGGGCGTCGCGAGCGGCGTGGAGGGTGGTGACGCCGGCGATGGGCACACCGTGTTCAGGCGCGCGCGGACGCGCGTGCGGGCGTCGATCGATCTGCGCAACGAGGAGGACCGGAGGCACGCGCTCTGGATCGTCGGGTTCGTCGAGCTCGAGCCGCACACGGCGGCCGGCGCGGAGGTGCGGTATGGCCACTGGATCTCGCCACGCTTCGCCGTCTTCGGCGGCGGCACGGGCATCTTCGCGCCGCACGTCGCGCTCGGCGGGACCGCGGGCGCGCACTTCGCCATACCCCTCAAGAAGCTGGGCATCGCCATCTTCGCGGAACCCGCGATCTCGGCCCTCCCCTTCGGGACCGATCTCCCGGATGGGTCGGTCCTCACCTGGGCCCACCTGACCGTGGGCGTGCGCACCGATCTCTCCACCCTGCTCGCGCCGGCACCGCAGAAGGACTCCACCACGGCGCGCGCGGGCGCGGGCTCGCCGTGAGGGGCGCCCTCGCGGCGCGCCTCTTCGCGGGAGCGCTGACCGCCGCGGTCGCGCTCGCCGCGTGCATCGACGACACGCGCTGTCTCCGCCACTCCGACTGCGGGGCCCAGGCCATGTGCTCGAGCGGCGTCTGCGTGCGGGGATCGAGCGTCACGCCCGGACCGCAGGAGAACGGCTCGCCGGACGGCGCGACCGCGACGGCGGTCGACGGCGCGACCGCGGCCGACGGCGCGATCCCCTCCCCCGGGAGCGATGCCGGGGTCACGCCCGACACGGGGTCCGCCGTTGACGCCGGGATGTCCGGCGACGTGGCGGTCGAGGCGAGCGACGCGGGCTCCGCCGACGGCTGAACGGCACAAAACGAAGCTCCTTGAGCCGAAAGGCACGTGTGGCATCCCGGATGCACAGATCACCCGTGGACAAGGAGGCTCCGATGTTCCGATCGCTCCACACCGCCGCGACAGGGATGGCCGCTCAGGAGGCCCAGCTCGACGCCGTCTCGAACAACCTCGCGAACGCGAACACCGTGGGATACAAGAAGTCGCGCGCCGACTTCCAGGATCTCTACTACCAGACGCTGCGCGGCGCGGGCACGCCCACCTCGGGGACGACGCAGTCGCCGACGGGGCTCCAGGTCGGGAGCGGCGTGAGGCTGGCCTCGACGACCCGCCTGTACGGACAGGGCTCGGTCCGCCCCACGAACAACCCGCTCGACCTGGCCATCGAGGGCAATGGCTTCTTCGTCGTCCAGCAGCCGGACGGGCAGCCCGCATACACGCGCGCCGGCACGTTCAAGCAGGACAACCAGGGCCGCCTCGTCACAGGAGACGGCATGCCGCTCGAGCCGCCCATCACGATCCCGCCCGACGCGACAGGCGTGACGATCGGCGCCGACGGCATCGTGAGCGCGACGCAGAAGGGGCAGGCTGCGCCCACCCAGCTCGGTACGATCCAGCTCGCTCACTTCGTCAACCCCGCCGGCCTGGCGGCGGTGGGCCACAACCTGCTCGTACCCACGGCCGCCAGCGGTGAGGCGCAGATCGGCGCGCCCGGGGCCGACGGGCGCGGGTCGCTGCTCCAGGGAAGCCTCGAGCACGCGAACGTCGAGATGGTCGAGGAGATGATCCAGCTCATCGGCGCGCAGCGCGCGTACGAGATCAACACCAAGGTCGTGACGGCGGCGGACGAGATGCTCCGCAGCGCCACGCAGCTCAGGTAGACCAATGAAGAAGCCAGTCGTCGCCTGTGCCCTCGCCCTCGTGACCCTGCTCGGGTCCTCCGTGCCGGCGCGCGCCGAGATCGCGCGGGTGGTCTCCGGCGCCCGCGTCCTCGTCCGCGACGTCGTTCCCGGCGCGCCGCCGGAGCTCGCAGACGTGGATCTCGGGGCCCTCCCGCCCCCGGGCGGATCGCGGCTCGTCGGCAGGGACGACGTCGTCCAGGCGATCCGCCGCGCGGGCAAGAGCGAACGCGCCCTGGCGATGACTTCGTCGGTGCGCGTCACCGCCCCGTCGCGGCGCATCGGCCGCGACGAGCTCGCGCGCATCGCCCGGGAGCCCCTGGAGCGGGCGGCTCCCCGCGGAACGCGACTGGTGAAGGTGGAGACGCCGATGGATCTGGTCGTGCCGCCCGGCGTCGTGGTGGACGACCCCCCGCCGTTCTCCATCGTCAAGAAGAAGGGGGAGCAGAAGGTCCCCCTCGTGCTCGCGCTGGTGAGCCCGACGTCGCGCGAGATCGCGGCGCGCGTGCCCGTCACGGTGACCCTCGACGTGAGCGAGAGCGCGCTGGTCACCGACGTGAAGAAGGGCGATCCCCTCACCGTGGTCGTCGAGCGCGCCGGCCTGCGCATCACGGCGCGCGGGGTCGCGCAGGACGCGGTGAACATCGGCGAGATCCTCCGCGTGGTGTCCGCGAACGGCCGGTCGCACCGCGCACGGCTCCGCACGCGGGAAGAGGCCGTCCTCGTGGAGGGCACATGAACCGCAGACAGGCCAGGCTCCTCGCGCTGCTCTTCGCGAGCCCTCTCGTCTCGGCGTGCGGGCCCTCGCACATCAAGGCGTACACGCCCAAGACCCGGCACTACGACGTCGGCAAGTATGCCCAGAGCGACGCCTCGGCGCGGCCCGAGTCGGGCTCGCTCTTCAGCGAGGCCGCTCCGGGCTTCCTCCAGGACACGCGCGCGCTCCGCGTGGGCGACATCCTGATCATCCGGATCGACGAGCAGGCCGACGCGAAGGGCGACGCCACGACCAAGCTCTCCCGCCAGAGCAAGCGCGAGGCGGGGATGGACGCGCTGCTCGGGCTCGCCCCGGCGATCAAGCGCATGAACCCGGACGTCGATCCCACGAAGCTCCTCGCGATGGCGTCGCAGTACGACTTCGCGGGCGACGGGGCGACGCACCGCAAGGGCGCGCTTCAGGGGAGCCTCGCCGTGCGCGTCGCGCGCCAGATGCCGAACGCGGATCTCTACATCGAGGGCACCAAGGTCGTGATGATCAACAACGAGGAGTACCACCTCTACGTCTCGGGGCTCGTCCGCCTGGCGGACGTGAAGACGGACAACACGGTCCTCTCGTCGCGCATCGCCGACGCGCAGATCGAGTTCACGGGCCGCGGCGACGTGGCAGACCAGCAGGAGCGAGGATGGATGGCGAAGCTCATCGACTCGGTGAACCCGTTTTGAGGCCCTCCTGCCGCTGGATCGCCGCCGCGATGCTCGCCCTCGCGGTGCTCCTCTCGCCGTCCGTTTCACGCGCGGACAAGGTGAAGGATCTCTGTGACGTCGTGGGCGTGCGCGACAACCAGCTCATCGGGTACGGCGTCGTGACGGGCCTGGCCGGAACGGGCGACGACGTGTCGGCGCCGTTCGCGGCGCAGTCGCTCCTGTCGTTGATGCGGCGCCTCGGCGTGCAGATCGACCAGAACGTGCGCCTCCGAAACGTCGCCGCTGTCCTGGTGACCGCGACGCTCCCCCCGTTCTCGCGGCAGGGTGGGCGTCTCGACGTCACGGTGTCGTCGATCGGCAACGCTCGGTCGCTCCAGGGAGGCGTGCTCGTGCAGACGCTCCTCCTGGGGGCGGACTCGAAGGTGTACGCCGTCGCGCAGGGGGGCATCGTCCTCGGCGGGTACTCCGCGGCCGGGGCGGGCGCGTCGGTGCAGAAGAACAGCGCGAACGCCGCGCGCATCCCGGGAGGGGGAATCGTGGAACGCCAGATCCCGACGACGTACATCGACAAGGGCGTGCTCACGCTCTCGCTCCGGCAGCAGGACTTCGCCACGGCCCAGAACGTGGCCGCCGCGATCAGCCACGCCGTCGGCGCCCAGATCGCCCACCCGGTCGACTCGGGCGGCGTCGAGGTCAGGCTCGCCAAGGGCGAGGAAGCCCGAGCCGTGGAGCTCCTCGCGCGCATCGGCGAGGTCGAGGTGCCGGTCGCTCCACCCGCGCGGATCGTCATCAACGAGCGGACCGGGACGATCGTGGCCGGCGGCGACGTGCGGCTGTCGCCGGTCGCGATCGCGAGCGGCGGCATCACCATCGTCGTGAAGGAGACCCCCCTCGTCTCGCAGCCACAGTCGTTCGGGAGGGGGAACACCCAGGTGGTGCCTCAGACCGACATCCAGCACGACTCACACGGCTTGAACCCGACGATGTCGTACGTGGGCGGGGCCGCCTCGCTGGCCGACGTCGCGCAGGCGCTCAACTCGCTGGGCGTGACCCCCCTCGAGCTCGCGACAATCATCGGCGCGCTGCGCAGCGCAGGCGCCCTCCGCGCCCAGGTGGTCGTCCAGTGAAGTCCGTCGACGCCACCCTCGCCCCGAAGCTCACCGCCGCAGAGACGGCCGCGGCCAGCCGGAGTCAGCCGGCCGACCTCGAGCGTCAGCGCGCCGCCGCTCAGTTCGAGGCGATCTTCCTCCGCAAGATGCTCGCCTCGCTCCAGAAGACGGCATGCGCGAAGAGCGGTCCCAACGCAGGCTACCTCCAGATGGCGACCGACTCGCTCGCCGACGTGCTCTCGGAGCACGGCGGAATCGGCTTGCAAAACCAGATCTTGCAGTCGCTCGACGCGGCCGAACAGAAAAAGAAGTGAGGCGCCCTAAAGCCCCGAGAGCGCGGGCCGTTCGGGTGGGCCAGCAAGAGCCCACGCCTCCAACCTGCGTGCCCCACCCACACGGCGTCCAAGGCACGGTCCGTGCACTCAACCATCCCAGCCGGAGATCGTCATGCGCGTTCGCCACCCCGCCCTCGATGCGTACACCAACGTCGCCACTGCCCCGAGCCGCGGCGAGGGTACAGCCGGACGCGCCACCGACAAGGGGCGCGGCAGGATCGCGAGCCCCGAGGCGGCGACCGCCAGCTTCTCCGGCGAGGCGAGGCAGCTCGCCCGGACGCGCGCCGGGGCGCTCCGGGAGGACGGCGTCGACCTCGAGAAGATCGCCGCGTTGAAGGCGATGGTCGAACGCGGGGAGTTCAAGGTCGATCCGAAGCGGATCGCCGAGGGTCTCCTCGACGAGATGGCGTAACACGATCGGCGCCGCGCGGCGCGAGGTAGGTTCTTCATGCAACACGACAAGTCTCTCGCCGATGCGCTCGGATCGCGCGAAGCGACCCTGCGCGGCCTGCTCGAGCTCTTGGAGGTCGAGCGCCTCGCCCTCGTGCGCATGGACGCCGAGGACATGGAGGAGATCGCGACGCGCAAGGATCGCCTCGCGAGCGCCCTCGGCGGATTCACCACGCCGCCCACCAAGGCCGAGAAGGCGCTGGCCGGCGCGGTCCGCGACGCCGCGGTGAAGAACCACGTGCTGCTCGCGCACGCGAGGGACTGCGTCCGTGCGGCGCTCGGGAGTCTGGACGCGGGCGGCGGGGCGAAGGCGACTCCGCCACCCCTGCGCGTGGACGTGAGCGGCTGAGATGGGCATCCAGAACCTCCTCGGGCTGGCGCAGAGCGGGCTGCTCGCGTACTCGTACGCGATCGACCTGACGGGCCAGAACGTCACGAACGCGAACACGCCGGACTATGCGCGGCGCAGTGCCCTCCTCGCGGGGCGCCCCCACGGCGGTGTGGACGTTCTCGGGACGCAGCGCGCCGTCGACCGCTTCGCGGAGGCGCGCTACTTCTCCACGGCTGGGTTCGCCGCGGGGGCGAACGCCAGGAGCGCGCACCTCGCGGACGTGGAGGCGCTGATGAACGACGTCGGGGGGACGGGCCTCTCGGACTCGATCGGCGCGATGTTCGGGTCGTTCCAGCGTCTCTCCCAGAACCCCGGCGATCCGGTGGTGCGCGCCGAGGTGCTCTCTCGCGCCGACGCGTTCGCGACCCGGGTCCGGGGCGTGGCGGCAGGTATCGCGACGAAGCGGGCGGACCTGCTCGAGCAGGCGCGGGGAATCGCGAGCGAGATCACCGGCCTGGCGCACGACATCGCGGGGCTCAACGCGCAGATCGCGACCACGGAGGGCTCCGGCGGCGACGCGTCGTCCCTGCGCGATCGGCGCGACCACCTCGTGGCCAGCCTCTCGGAGCGCGTCGACACGCAGGTGATCACCGACGGCAACGGCAAGCTCGTCGTGCGCGGCGGGGGGACGACGCTCGTGGAGGGTGACATCGCCGCGACCCTGACCGTCCAGGCCTCTCCGACGGGCGCGATGCAGATCCTCGCCTCCGCCGACGGCAGCCCGCCGGGGGACATCACCTCGACTGTGGGCGGCGGCACGCTCGGCGCCGCGAAGACGGTGCGCGAGGACGACCTCGTGAAGCTGGCCGCGAGCCTCGACGCGCTCGCGACCGACATCGCTAGCGCGATCAACACGCAACACCAGGCGGGCTACGGCCTGGACGGCGTCGGCCGCAGGGACCTCTTCTCGTTCACGCCGGGCGCGGGCGCGGCCTGGTCCCTCGCGCTCGACGCGAACATGGCGGGCCGCCCCGAGCGCGTCGCCGCGGCGAGCGCCCCGACGGCCCTCGCGGGAGACGGCGGGAACGCACAGCTCCTCTCCGCGCTCTCGTCGGCGAAGATCGCGGGAGGCGGGTCCCGCACGGCGCTCGAATCGTACTCCGACGTCGTCTACTCCGTGGGCGCGATGGCGCGCGACGCGTCGTCCGAGGCCGACCTCCGCACCTCCCTCTTCGCGCAGGCCAAGGCGATGAAGGAGAGCACGAGCGGGGTCAACATGGACGAGGAGATGATCTCGCTCACGAAGTACCAGCGCGCCTACGAGGCGAGCTCCAAGCTGCTCAGGACGGCGGACGACCTCCTCGCTGGCCTGATGCGCGATCTGTGAGGTGACGGATGCGGATCTCCACAGCCATGCGCACCGACGCCGCGATGGCGAACCTACAGAGGCTCGAGGCGGAGCACCACGACGCCGCGACGGAGGCGAGCACCGGAGCGCGGCTGATCACGCCGTCGAAGGACCCCGTCGCGGCCGCGCGCGCCGTCCGCGTCCAGGCCAGCATCGACCGGACGAAAGCCCTCGGTGAGACGATCCGCGACGTGCGCGGCGACCTCGAGCTGTCCGAGTCGGCCCTCGCCTCGGCGACCGACATCCTCGCCCGCATCCGGGAGCTCACGATGTCCGCGTCGAGCGAGTCCATGTCCGACGACGGCAGGAAGCTCCTCGCGACCGAGGTGGCGACGCTGAAGGGCGAGCTCGTCTCGCTCGCGAACACCAAGGGAGCGCAGGGGTTCCTCTTCGGCGGCACGCAGACGGCCACTCCGCCGTTCTCCGCGCTCGGCGCGTTCACGGGCAACGACCTCCCGCGCGACGTCGAGATCTCGCCAGGGTCGACCGTGCGCGCCAACGCCAGTGGCGCTTCCGCCTTCACGGCAGCCGGCGGCGTGGACGTGTTCAAGACGCTCGACACGCTCGACGCCGCCCTCCAGGCGGGGGACGCCGACCAGGTGGCCGCCACGCTCGCCTCGATCGACGCGAGTCACCGTCAGGTCGTAGACGCGCGCGCGCGCATCGGCATGACGCTCTCGCGCCTCGACGTGACCGACGCGGTGCACGCCGAGGTCGTCACCTCGCTCTCCGCCACGCTCCACGGGCTCGTGGACGCGGACCTCCCCGCAGCTTATTCGCGGCTGGTGACGCTGCAGCAGCGGATCGAGCAGGCGATCGGCGTCACACGGCAGATCCTCGCCATGTCGTCGCAGCAGCTCTGAGCGACGCGCGCCGGGTCGCTTGGGCGCTGGCAGGAGGCTTGCAACGCCGTGAGGCATGCTGATGTTCTCGCGACGGATCGGCGAACGGATCGTGGTCGGCACGGTCGAGGTCAGCGTCGCCGAGATCCACCGCTCGTCGGTGCGGCTCGCGATCCTCGCGCCGAAGGACCAGAGCGTCGCGCGCGGCGAGGTGTTCGACGCCGTGGTCGAGGCGAACCGCCTCGCCGCTGCCGCCAGCGTCGACGAGGAGGCGCTGCTCGTCGACGCGGGTGGGGACGCGGACGGCGCGTTCGGGGAGCTCTCGCAGGTCGTTCGCATCGCGCCGGGCCATGCGCCCGGCACTGGAGGTGAGCCGTGACGTTCTCCGAGCGGTTCCTCCGGAGCAACGTCGAGGCGCTGGGCCTCGGCCAGAAGACGCGCCGGGCCGTCCTGGACGCGCACCCGTGCGCCGAGGTCGTGGCGGCTGACGACGGCACGTTGTCGCTCCGGGTCCACGGGCAGATCGTCGGCGCGCCGCCCGACGCGCGCGCGCTCTCGCGCACCTTCGGCAAGTTCGAGGATAACGGAGCGAAGCTCGTGGTGATCTTCGGCCTTGGCCTGGGCCACGCCGTGCGCGAGGTCCGTGCCCGCAGCTCCGCGCCCATCCTGGTGTTCGAGCCCGAGCCAGGCACGCTCCGCAGCGTCCTCGAGCTCGGACCGTCCGACCTCGGCGGTTCCACGATCGTGACCACGTTCGAGGAGCTCGACGCGGTGTGGCCCCAGCTCGTGCAGGAGGGGTCGTGCCACCTCGTCGTCACCCCCGGGTACGCCGAGCTCTACCGGGCCGAGCTCGACGAGCTCCACGAGCACATCGCCGTTCTCCTCGCCGATACGGACATCATCGAGAATACCCGGCAGGCCCGGTTCAGGAACTGGCTCGAGCACCTCTTCGACAACCTCCACGTGCTCGAGCGCACGAGCCCCTTCCTCGCGCTGCGCGCCAGGTACAAGAACGTGCCGGCGTTCATCGTGGGCGCGGGCCCGTCGCTCGACCGGAACGTGGAGCTGCTCCGGGAGGCCGGCGAGAAGGGCCTGGTGCTCGCGGTCGACGTCGCGGGTCGCGCGCTCGATCGGCACGGGGTCGAGCCGCAGGTGCTGGTCAGCCTGGAGGCGCTCGACCTGTCGAAGCACATGGCAGACCTGTCGTTCCTGTCGCGCGTCGTGCGCGCGACGAGCCTCACGGCTCACCCGTCCAGCGTCGACCTCTCGGCAGGCCACCTGCTCCCGTTCCACGAGGGTATCCGGCAGTTCTCGCCGATCGCGGAGCTGACGGGCGCCCCCGGCGTGCTGGTCGGCGGAAGCGTCTCCACGGTGGCGTTCGCGCTGGCGTACGAGCTCGGGTGCTCGCCCATCGTGCTCGTCGGCCAGGATCTCGCGTACACCGGCGGCGCAACGCACGCAAAGGACACCCCCTTCGACGGCTGCGCCGTCCGGATCGGGGACGGCGCCGTCGAGTACGAGTGGAACGACACGGTGAAGGCCGTACGCGCGGCGTCGACCCTCGGCGCCGCACCCAAGCAGGAGCAGCTCTTCATGGTCCCGGCCTGGGGCGAGCCCGAGGCGACCGTGGCGTCGACGCCGTCGTTCAACGCGTTCCGCCTCTGGTTCGAGGTCTTCGGCGAGGCCCTCGCGGGGAGCGACACGGCGCTCGTCAACGCCACCGAGGGCGGCTCGTCGATCCGCGGCTTCCGCGAGCGCACGCTCCGCGAGGTGCTCGACGAGCTGTCACCACGCCGGATCGGGCCCGACGACCTGGCCGCCGCCGCGCGCGAGGCGATTCCCCCCATGCCGCCGGCGACGCTCGCCCGCTGGGCCCGCGCCCAGGGCCGCCTCCTCGGCGTCGTCGAGTCGCGCGCGACCGATCTCGTCCGCAGCGTCCGCGCCGCGCGTCGTGCCCTGGTCTCTGACGATCCGCGCCGCGTGTCGGCGGCATGGCGCCGCGTCGAGGAGGCCGAGGAGCTCCTCCGCGCGGCCTCGGCCGCGGTCCCCCTGCTCGACGGCTGGACCTACGCGGAGATGTGCGAGCTCGACCGGGGCGCCCCGGCCGACGACCTCGACATGCGCGTCTCGGCCGATCGTGCGCTCGAGCACGAGGAGAGACTCGCCAACGTCGTATCGAGCGGTGCCCGGGAGCTCGGGCGCAAGCTCGCGATGCTCTCCCCGCGCAACCGCGGCAAGCTCGCGCACCCCCACAACGAACGTCCCCGCCACGCGAAGCCACGCCCGCATAACCCCACCGAATCACCGGAGTCAATGTCACCATGCTGATCCAGACGAACATTGCGGCGCTCGAAACCGCGAAGAACCTGTCCCGCAACCAGGCCATGCTGGCGAACAGCTTCAACAGGCTGTCCAGCGGCTTCCGGATCAACAGCGCAAAGGACGACGCGGCCGGTCTCGCCATCAGCGAGAGCATGAAGATGCAGATTCGGAGCTTCGTGGTCGCCGAGCGTAACGCGAACGACGCGATCAGCATGGCGCAGACGGCGGAAGGCGCGCTCGGAGAGCTCACCGGCATCCTCGGCCGCATGCGAGAGATCGCGGTCCAGGGGTCGAACGGCAGCCTTCAGGCGGTCGACCGCGACTACCTCGAGACCGAGTTCAAGCAGCTCCAGTTCGAGGTCGCGCGCATCATGTCGAACACGAAGTTCAACGGCGTCATGCTGGTCAACCGTGCGTCGGCGGCCATCGCCTTCCAGGTCGGCATCAACAACGTCACGGCCGACCGGCTCACGGTGACCTTCGGCGGCCTCCGGCTCACGTCCCTCCTCTCCATGTCGACCACGCTCTCGGGCGCCGCCACGAACGCGCAGGCGGCGATCGACGTCGTCGACGGGGCGCTCACGCGCATCGCCACGTCGCGCGCCCGCTATGGCGCCGCGATGAACCGGCTCGAGGTCACGACCTCGAACCTCCAGACGATGCGCGTCAACATGTCGGCCGCCAACTCGCGCATCCGCGACGTCGACGTCGCCGACGAGACAGCGACCCTCTCGCGCCAGCAGGTCCTCTCGCAGGGCGGCGCGGCGATCCTCGCCCAGGCGAACCAGGCTCCGCAGCTCGCGCTCGCGCTGCTGCGGGGCTGACCGAGCGGTCCGCGCTCGATCCGCCGCTGGAGGCCTACCCGACGGGGTGGGCCTCCGGCTTCATTTGGGCGAGCCGAGGCTCTTGGCGAAGCCGCACAGCGCGTCGCCCGGGCAGCACATGTCCTTCCCGGCCGGCGCGTTGAGCCGCGCGGTGTGCATGCACACGCGCGCGCCCTGGCTCGGGTAGTAGTACGCCCAGAAGAAGCACATCTCGGCGTTCGCCGACTCGCCGAAGCGGACCGTGTGATCCGTCGTGTTGTTCCACGTGCACGTGAAGCGGAAGCCGCCGCCGTTGGGGAGGGTGAAGGGCTCCGAGAACACCTCCGTCTTGGGCTCGCTCCAGCTCCAGTTCGGCACGTCGTACACCATGCGACCCGGGTCGTTCGCGCTCGTGGCGGCGGCGACCTGAACGTTGGTGCCGAGCTCGTGCTCGTGGCCGGTCATCGCGAAGTACTTCACGCCGGCGAGCTCCTCGGGCACGACGAAGAACGTCGGGCCGAGCTTCGCCTGCGACTTCGGCGGGATGTTGATGTCCGGGTTGCCGATGAACAGGAACGACGCCTCGTCCTTGAAGTCATCGTCCGAGATGGGCACGAGCGTCGACTTCGCCGTGACGATCCTCGGCACGGGCGACGCGTTGATGTAGTGCATCTCGAGGCGGAGCATCTGGTTGGCGTCGATCGAGAACGCGACGCCCGGCGGGAGTGTGAGCGTGTCCTCCTTCTTCTGCGTGATCATGAGCGGCGAGCCGCGCTCGGGGTCGAGCGTGTCCGCGAACGGCTTGCACGAGAAGGGCGTGCGCTGCTCGACGGTGTCGGCGACACGATACACGATGAGGTGGTGCGAGCCGTCCCCGAGCGCGTTCCGGATCGAGCCGATGTGCGCGGGCTTCTCGTTCCCGAGCCGGAGCACCACACACTGCGTGGACTCGCGGCCCGCGGGCACGGCCGTTTCCGGGAACACGACGCTCGCCTCGGGCGCAGGCGCCTTCTTCGGCGGCGGCGGGGTGGTGGTCGCGCCGCTGCACGCCACCACGGACGCGCACGCGGTCAGGATCGCGGTGAGGGGCCTCGAGTGGGGTACCATCGGATCCGCGCAGTCTAGCACGTTTGCGCGCGGGAAAAAGCGGACAGCGGACGGCAGAACCGCAGACACGCTACGGCGCGCGTACGTCTCCGAGGATGATCCGCCACAGCGAGGTGGTCGTCGCGTTCGCGGCGTCGCCGCTGACGTACACGGAGGTCTCGCACACATCGTTGCGCACGACCAGCATCGCGTTCGGGCTCGTCCGCGCGTTGTCGAGCGCCGCCTGGGCTTCGCGTCCTGCGCGAGGCAGGCCTCGGAGCGAGGAGCGGAGGCGTCCGCCAGCGACGGGATCGCCGCGTCGACGGCGGGGTCGTGCCGGCGGCGGCGGCGGCGAGCGTGGAGGGGGAGGACGTCGAGCACGCGGGTGCGCAGGAGAGAAGCGCGAGGACCGCGAGGAGCACGCCGTTGCGGAGAGGAAGCATGACGGAGCTCGCGCCCGGAGGGCTGCCCGCGCAAGCCCCTCTCAGCGTCCTCCCGTCCGCTACTTGACGGACGGGAACGAGAACACCGCGCCCTCGCGCACGCCGGCCGAGGGCCACCGCTGCGTGATGGTCTTTCGCTTCGTGTAGAAGCGCACCGCGTCCGGCCCGTACGCGTGCAGGTCCCCGAACAGGGATCGCTTCCAGCCACCGAAGGAGTGGTACGCGACCGGCACGGGGAGCGGCACGTTCACGCCGACCATGCCGACGAGGATGTGATCCGAGAAGTAACGCGCGGCCTCGCCGTCGCGCGTGAAGATGCACGTGCCGTTGCCGTACTCGTGATCGTCGATGAGGCGCATCGCCTCCTCGAGCGTCTTCACGCGCACGACCCCGAGGACAGGGCCGAAGATCTCCTCGCGGTAGATGACCATCTCGGGCTTCACGTGGTCGAAGAGGCACGCGCCGAGGAAGAAGCCGTTCTCGTGGCCGGGCACCTTGATGCCGCGCCCGTCGACGACGAGGGTGGCGCCCTCCTTCACGCCCTGGTCGACGTAGGCCTTCACCTTCTCGAAGTGCGGCTTCGTCACGAGCGGGCCCATGTCGTTGCGCGCGTCCGTGCCGGGACCGACCTTCATCTTCGCGATCTCGGCCGCGAGCCCCGCCACCACAGCGTCGGCCGTGGCGTCTCCGACGGCGACGACGAGCGGGATGGCCATGCAGCGCTCGCCGCACGAGCCGTACGCGGCGCCCATGAGCGCGCTCACGGCGTT
>SXNL01000092.1 GCA_005777185.1 Myxococcales bacterium | reverse complement strand
GTCCGGCCATCAACGTCAGCATCTCGGTGTCGCGCGTCGGCGGCAGCGCGCAGGTCAAGGCGATGAAGGGGGTCGCCGGCACGCTGAAGCTCGACCTCGCCCAGTACCGCGAGAAGGCGGCCTTCAGCCAGTTCGCGAGCGATCTCGATCAGGTCACGCGCAACATGCTCGACCGCGGCGCCCGCCTCGTCGAGCTCCTGAAGCAGGGCCAGTACCAGCCCCTCGCCGTCGAGAAGCAGGTCATCCTCATCTACGCGGGCACCAAGGGGTACGTCGACGACCTCGCGCCCGCGAAGCTGCTCGAGTACGAGAAGCAGCTCTACCCTTTCATGGACTCCAAGTACCCGAAGGTCGTCGAGGGCATCCGCACGAAGAAGGCGCTCGACAAGGAGCTCGAGGACGAGCTCAAGAAGGCTCTCAAGGAGTTCGGCGCGGTCTTCACCGGCGGCGGCGACAAGAAAGAGAAGAAGAAGAAGAAGGACCAGTAGCCGTGCCGTCGCTCAAGGCCATCCGCAAGCGCATCACCAGCGTCAAGTCGACGCAGAAGATCACCCGCGCCATGAAGATGGTCGCCGGTGCGCGCCTCAACCGCGCGCAGCAGCGCATCCTCGCGCTGCGCCCGTACGCCCAGAAGACGGCGGCGGTGCTGGCCGACGTGGCGCACGACGTGATCGTCGCCGAGAGCGAGGCGGACCACACGCCGGACCACAAAGTCGATCTGCCGCACCCGCTCCTCGCGCGCAGGCAGGAGAAGAAGGTGCTCTTCGTCGTCCTGTCGAGCGATCGTGGCCTCTGCGGCGGCTTCAACGCGAACGTCAACAAGGCGGTCGAGCGCGAGTGGCGCGCCAAGCGCGCGGCCAACGTCGAGGTCGTCTTCGCGAGCATCGGCAAGAAGGGGCGCGAGTACATCACGCGGCGCGGCGGCGAGATCCTCATCGACTTCCAGAAGATCTACGACGGCCTCAGCCTCGAGAAGGCCGACGAGGTCGCCGCGTTCCTGATCCCGCGCTTCGAGGACGGCGAGTTCGACGCGATCTACCTCGTGTACAACGAGTTCGTCTCCGCGATGACGCAGGCCATACAGTTCCGGCTGCTGCTCCCTTTACCGCAGCCGGAGGCGGCGTCGGCCGCCGAGGCGATGCCGCCGGCGAAGTTCATCTACGAGCCCGATCCGGAGGCCCTGCTCGAGCGCCTCGTGCCGATGTACGTCGGGATCACGCTTTACCGTGCGCTCCTCGACAGCCAGGCCAGCGAGTACGGCGCGCGGATGACGGCGATGGACGCGGCCACGCGCAACGCCAAGGACATGATCTCCCGCCTCACGCTCGTGTACAACCGCGCGCGGCAGGCCGCGATCACCAAGGAGCTGATGGAGATCATCGGGGGGGCGGAGGCGCTGAAGGAGTAGCGCGGGGAGGCCGCCGCTCGGCGCGGCCGCTCAGGCGGCCGTGTGGGCCGTGGCGCGCTGGGGCGTGACGCGGAGCGTGTTCGGCTTCTTCCCGCGCGCGTCGGTCGATCCGATCGTGACCTTGCGGCACGAGGGACCGGCCCGCGCGCGCGGAAGACTCGGCGGTGTTACTTGAGCGTGAGGGAGTAGTTGCACGTCATCGTGCCGCCGTCGCCGTCCTTGATGGTGACGGTCAACGTGCCCTTGAACTCGTTGCCCGAGGCCGTGAAGGTACCCTTGGACGAACCGTTCGCGTCGGAGCAGTCGAACTTCGCGGTGCACGCCTTGGCGTCGATCTTCACCTTGCACGGGTCGGGCCCGGCGTCCGGATCATCGGCGTTCAGCTCCGCCGGTGTCACGTCGGGGCAGCCGGGATCGGAGGGGGTCGTCTTGGAGACGGCGGTGACCTTGGCGTTCTCGGACACGCCGCACAACGCCGAACCGTCCGTGCCCGTGGACCCGTCGGTCGTCGTCTTCGCGCTGCCGTCGGTCGTGGCGCTGCCGTCGGTCGTGGCGCCGCCGTCGGTCACCGCCGGCGTCGGTGTGGTGCTGCTGCTGCAGGCGATCGCGAGGGAGACGGCGAGAGCGGCGAAACCGACACTCGTGATAATGCCAATTTTTTGCATGGGAAGCTCCTTGGTCCGGGCCCAGACGGCCCGACCCATAGCCTACGCCGCGACCTTGCCTTGGACAAGTTCGCTTTCCTGGGATGCCGCCAAGGAAACGGTTCCGATGGAGGCGCCAGCGCGCTTCGCCAGGAGCCCGTCGGCCCATCTCTCGAGCGCGCGCCGCGAGCCGGACGCATTCGCCGCGACCCCGGATGGACGGTTAGAAATCACCCTCCGGCACGCGTCGAAACACCCGCGAGGTGATCGAGCGCGGCGCGCGAGCCGCGGACCTGCAACCCACGCACGAGTGGCGCGAGCGCGCGGGCGAGGGCCGTTCCCGGACGAGACCACGAGCGCAGCGCGACGACGACGGCGCCCGTCGTGACGTTCTTCTCGACGGAGAACGTCTCCTCGCCGAGCTCGGGGTGGCACTCGAGCGTCTGGTACGTGAAGCCCGTCATGTGGACCTCTCCTTCTCGCGCGCCCTCGAAGCGCGCGACCACCCGCGACGCGAAGAAGATCGCGACGCCCGGCGCGAGCTTGAAGTGCGCGCCGACGGTGTCGCCGAGCTCGACGGGATCGCGCTCGAGGACGCGCTCGAGCATGGCCGGCGGAAAGATGTCGTAGCCGAGGATCGCGCGCGCGCACCGCGCGAAGGCGCCGTCCCCTTCGGGTGCCCCGGGCGCCTCGAGGCCGACCTCGCGCTCGTAGACGTCCCGTCGATCGCCGCCCTGCGGCCCCGCGAGGACGCCGGGCGCCGGCCCGCGCGCTTGCCACCGGGCGAGGACGGGCGCCGCGCCGAGAAAGAGCCAGTCCATCCGGGCATGGTAGCGCCGGAAGGATGCTCGACGGATGTGCGCGACGCGACGCCTCTCACCGCCACGCACCCAGCGACCCGGACACCAGACGCTGTCCCGGACCGTCTCGGACGATCTGCGTGCTGTCACCACGCGGGCCGCTGCCTTCTGCCGGGTCTTTCTGCGATCCTCACCTGGTCCGCCCCTTGCTCAGGGGGGCGTCATGAACATCCCCAGGCTCTCCTCGTTCCTCCTCCTGACCCTCACCACCCTCGCCACAGCCGCCCTCGCCCCCGCGTGTGCGGTGGCGACCGGCGACGAGCCCGACACGGCGGAGGCGGAGGACCCGCTCACGTTCACCGTCCTCCCCGGCGACGGCAGGTTCACCGCGCTCGCGAAGCCGCCGCGCACGGGCCCGCCCGACCTCACGGTCATCAGGTCGGCCTCGCAACACGTGTCGTTCTTCGGCACCTCCGCCCCCGGCGTGGACTTCTCTCGCGAGTGGGTCGTCTCGTACCGGCCGGTGGGTTGGCCGTCGGGTACGAAGATGCGGATCGTCGCGCACCCCGCCGGCGCCACCATGATGGTGGTCGGCGTGAAGGACATCCCGGGTTGCCTCGCGGTCACGCCGATCGGCGACGACGGGTGGGTGTACGGGAAGATCTCCGCGACGCCCGCGCAGACCCCGCAGCTCTGGTTCGACCGCATCACGCACTCGTGCAGCTCGACGCCGCCCGTCATCAACCCGGCGCTCGCTTGTGGCGCCGGTCAGATCGCGCGCCTCCAGAACGGGTACAGCGTGTGCGAGGTGCGGCCGGCGACCTGCATCAACGTCCTCTGCCCGTCAGGCACGCTGTGCGGCTACGCCAGCGACGGCCGCGCGAGCTGCCTCTCCACGGTCACCCCGCCGAGCCCGTGTGCGTCGGCGAGGTGCCCGATCGGGACCGTGTGCACGCTGACGATGAGCGCTTCCCCGGTGTGCATGACCATCAGCAAGACCAAGGGCGGGCAGTACTGAGGTGCTGCGCTGCCACGGCGAGGAACCGCTCGCGCGCGAACCGATGATCGACGACGGGGCGCGGATAGTTCTTGTCGAGCCTCACGCCCGCGGCGGAGAGCACGGCTTCGGGTGCCTCCGACGGCTTGTGGATGTAGCGCGACGGCATCGTCGCAAGCTCGGGAACCCAGCGGCGCACGTAGTTGCCCTCGGGGTCGAACTTCTCGCCCTGCGTGACGGGGTTGAAGATGCGGAAGTAGGGCTGCGCGTCGCAGCCACAGCCGGCCGACCACTGCCAGCCGGCGTTGTTCTGCGCCCAGTCCCCGTCGGTGAGGTGCTTCATGTAGTGCGCCTCGCCTCGCCGGTAGTCGATGACCAGGTGCTTGCAGAGGAAACTCGCCGAGATCATCCGGGCGCGGTTGTGCACGAAGCCCTCGCCGAGTAGCTGGCGAGCGGCGGCGTCCACCACCGGGTATCCGGTCTTGCCGACGACCCACGCCTGCCACAGCTCCTCGTCGTACTTCCAGGGGAAGCCAGCGAACCCGGCCCGGAAGGGCTTCTCGAGAAGCTCGGGCCTATCCCACAACGTACTGTGGGTGAACTCGCGCCACACGAGCTCGTTCAGGAACGACTGCGCCGCCGGTGTCCCGTCGAGCGCGTTCGCCACGGCCGTCCACACCTGGCGCGCCGAGATGGTGCCGAACTTGAGATCCGCCGAGAGCCGACTCGTACCGGGAAGGTCCATGCGATCGCGGTGTTCGGGATAGGTCGCCGCGGCTTCCCGCAGGAATCGTCTGAGCCGCGCCTTCGCGGCCCGCTCTCCCCCGTGGCCAAGAGCCGGATTTCGCTCGATGCCGAGCTGTTGGCAGGTCGGGATGACGGTCCCTCGGGCGCCAACGTCCCTCGGCACCGGAGGCAGCGTGCGCGGTGGAGGCAACGGCCTGCCGATCCTCGCCGTCACACGAAAGACCCGGGCAAACTGGCTGAACACCGAGTACGGCTTTCCTGCTCCCGTTCGCAGCGTGCCGGGCGGGAACAGCGTCTCCCCCTCGTACAGCTCGAACCTCTCGCCGAGAGCCTCGCGTATGCGCCGGTCACGCTCGCGCGCGAACGGCTCGACCCATCGCTGCGCGACCACGCGATCGGCCTTCCACGCGCGCACGAGACGCGGGACGACCTCGACACTCCTGCCCGCAACCACGAGCAGGCGCGAGCCGCGTTCTGCGAGCGCGGACTCGAGGGCGCCGAGCGAATCGAGCAGGAACTGCATGCGGTGTGGCAGCTCGCGTGCGCGATCGGGCGCGAAGAAATAGGGGTCGAGCACGAACAGCGGGATGACCTCGCCTGCGTCCGCCGCGTCCCGGAGCGGCGCATGGTCCGAGATGCGCAGGTCCTTGCCGCGAAACCAGACGATGGTCCTCGTGCTCATCGCGGATCCGAGGCCATCAAGACTTCGCTCATCTCGCCGAACGCGATGCGCAGCGCGGTCTTCGGAACGGGAAGGAACGCGGGCGGATGGACGGCATGCCCGAGCGCCCTCGTGAAGTCGGCGCCGGTCGCGGGGCGCGGCAGGTCGCGGCCCCGGGGAACCCGGGTCGCGAACGCAGGCCCGCGCCTGACGTCGATGAAGCGCCGGGTGAGATCATGACTCGGGCAGGATCGTAGCTGGGGTCGCGCGCTCGGGCAACGTGCGCGGCGATGCTGGGCGCGCTCGTACACGAGGCGAACGCGCGCGTCAGGTGACGTACCAGGCGCTCTGCACGGTGACGGGCCTCGTCGTGTGCGCCGGGCAGGTGCACGCGGCGTCGCCGGGGCGCGGACAGCTGCGCGCGAGCGCGAGGGAGCGATCGTACTCCGCGACCTCGACCAGATAGCCGTGGTCGCGGATCCCGCCCTCGATCTCGCCGACGTTCACGTCCTGTTGCATCTCCGAGATGTACCGCGCGTCGCACGTGAGGCACCGGAACCAGCGGCGGTACGTGTCGGAGCGGCTGTCCGAGTCGATGCACAGGTTCACGGACTCGGCCGGCGCGTGACGCGGGAGCCGGACCCCGTGGACGAAGCACTCGAACCGCTTCGCGAGGGGGATCTCGACGGGCGGAAGCGCCTCGCGATGGTGGTTGTCGTTCCCGCACTTCGTACAGCGGCGCGCCCATCGCTCCAGGTCCATCCACGACCTCCACGAGAGAGCGTACCGCGTCCGCCCTCCCTCACGGAACCTGTTCCGCGCTCCAATCACCCTCGGGCACGCGTCGAAACACCCGCGAGGTGATCGAGCGCGGCGCGCGAGCCGCGGACCTGCAACCCACGCACGAGCGGCGCGAGCGCGCGGGCGAGGGCCTTCCCGGACGAGACCACGAGCGCAGCGCGACGACGACGGCGCCCGTCGTGACGTTCTTCTCGACGGAGAACGTCTCCTCGCCGAGCTCGGGGTGGCCCTCGAGCTTCTGGTACGTGAAGCCCGTCTTGCGCTCCCTCTCGCGCGCCGTCGACGCGCGCGACCACTCGCGACGCGAAGAAGAGCGCGACGCCCGGCGCGAGCTTGAAGCGCGCGCCGACCGTCGTCGCGGTGAGGCTCGACGCGATCGTACGCTCGACCTCCTTCACCTGGTTGGCGACCGTCGTGACCGCCTTCGCGCCGAGCACCATGTTCGTGCTGTGGCTCTGGCAGGGGTAAGCGGAGGCAAGACGCCGAGGACCGCGATCCGTGCGGTGGTGCGGCGCATCGGCCAGATCTAACACCTCCCGGAGGCCCGGCGAGCGAGACACCGCGAACGGATCGCAGCGCACAGTCGACGGCTGGGGATCACGGCGCAGCGGCGAGCTTCTCCACGACGATGCGAGCGTCCGGTCCGTCGCCCAGCAGGATGCCCGGCCTCGACGCGGAGGCCCGGTACGCGCCCTCGTGGGCGCGGGACACGAGCGCCGCCGGGGCCCCGTCGACCATGAAGCTCTCCACGTTGGCGACGTCGCCCGCACGCGCGCCTCGCACACGCACGCGATCCCCGGGACGGACGACGACGGCGCGCGGCGCGTCCTCGCGCGACGCGAACATCTGCGCGACCTCCTGCGGGACGAGCTCAGGCGTCCCCGCCAACCTCTCCGCGTCGCCGGTGCCGCGCGGCAAGCGCCTCGGCGCCACGATGATGGGCGTGCCCTCGTCGGTGACGACCGCGAACACCTCGAGCCCGGCGAAGTGCACGTCCGGCAGCTCGCCGATCACCGCGAGCACGCGCGCGTCCGGGGAGAGCCCCCGCGCGACTCCCTCGAAGGCCTCGAGATCGGCGTCCACCCTCCGCGCAACCACCGCGCGCGCTCCCTTGCGCCCGGCGGCGAGCCACCACACGAAGGAGACGACGATCCACAGGCAGAGCGACGCGAAGAAGAGCGTGACCAGCGTGGCGAAGAGGGGGACGAGGAGGTCACTCGCCCGGCGGTCGACCGGTGCCAGCGCGAGCTTGGCCACGAGGAGGAGCGGGGTGAAGAGGAGCGCTCGCCCGATGTGACGCACAGGGAACCCGGCGGCCCGGCGAAGGTGCGTGAGGACGCCGCCACCCTCCTCGAGGAAGAAGTCGACCGGGGCCGCGCGCTCCTCGGGCGCGTCGCCGATGCGGACGCGCTCCTCCGCGCCCGCGGGCCCGGGCACCACGACGAAGGTTCGGAGAAGTTCCCGGTTCATGTACACTCGGTAGCGTACGCTTCCGTCCGCGCGAGGTCCCGTGAAGCAGCTGGTCATCCGCGTCGTCCTCGTATTCGTCATGAGCATCGCGCTCTACGCGCTCACGAGCTGGCAGACGGACGACGAGGTGACGCGCTTCCTCGACATTCCCGTGATCGACGACCGCGCCGCGTCGGACTACGCGTGGATCTCCCTGGGTCGCCAGGGCGTCATCGTCCTCGGCTGGGGCGTCGGACTCGTCGAGTTCGGCTTCTACGGCGTGGGCGTCTTCTTCGCGATGGGGCAGGCGTGCGCCGGGATGATCGCGATCGGCCAGCTGGCGATCGGCCCGATCGCCTTCCTCGGGCAGCTCGGCGCGGGGCTCACGGGGGCCGGCCAGCTCGCGATCGGCGGCCAGGTCATCGGGCAGGGCGAGGTCGGGCCCAACGGGGCGGCGTTCCTGTCCCGCATGTCGGACGACCTGAACGAGTTGCTGCGCCTCCGCCGCGCGGCGTGACATCGTCCCGTCTCGGAGCGTGACGCGTTCAGCCACCCCCTGCCCGGTTGGCGAAGCCATGGTGCGCGTCGCGTGCTAACGCCCGAGGCGTGAAGAAGCTCTGCGCGTGCGCGTCCGGTCACCGCTACGCTGCGTGCTGCGCGCCCCCTGAGGCATCCCCTCATCTTCCTCACGTCGAGCCCGAGCCCGAGCCCGAGCCCGACGAAGACGAGCCGAGCTTCAGCACCATCGCGGTGAGCATCGCCGTGATCCGCAAGAGGAGGGCTCACACAGCCACCAAGCGTTGCGCATCGGCGAGCCCGAGCACGGCCAGAACGTCAAGGACGGCTGCGGTCTCGGTCGCCGAGCGGCGCGCCATGCGGTAGAAGCGCGCCTTGTCCGCCGGAGCGAACTCCCCGGCGCCTTCCGCGAT
>SXNL01000013.1 GCA_005777185.1 Myxococcales bacterium | reverse complement strand
GTCGCCTGGCTCGAGCGCTTCCTGCACGACTACACCGGCACGGTCGTCGCGGTGACGCACGATCGGTACTTCCTCGACACCGTGGCGGGGTGGATCCTGGAGCTCGACCGCGGGCGCGGCTACCCCTTCAAGGGCAACTACACCGGGTGGCTCGACCAGAAGTCCGCCCGCCTCGAGAAGGAGGAGAAGGCCGAGAGCGCGCGTACGCGCAAGCTGAAGGCCGAGCTCGAGTGGGTGCGCGCCTCGCCGCGCGCGCGGCAGGCGAAGAGCAAGGCTCGCCTCGACGCCTACGAGGCGCTCATGGCCGCCGCGCAGAAGGGGCCGGCCGACCCGACCGAGATCTCGATCCCGCCCGGGCCCCGGCTGGGCGAGCTCGTGGTGGAGGCGAAGGGGATCACCAAGGCGTTCGGCGACAAGCTCCTGTTCGAAGACTTCGAGTTCCTCCTCCCGCGAAGCGGCATCGGCGGCGTCATCGGCCCGACCGGCGCGGGCAAGACGACTCTCTTCAGGATGATCGTGGGGCAGGAGAAGCCCGACCGGGGAGAGCTGCGCCTCGGGGAGACGGTGAAGGTCTCGTACGTCGACCAGTCGCTCGACGCGCTCGCGGGGGACAAGACGGTGTGGGAGCTGGTGTCGGACGGCGCGCAGAGCATCGTCCTCGGCAAGCGCGAGGTGCCGAGCCGCGCCTACTGCTCCTGGTTCAACTTCAAGGGGTCCGATCAGCAGAAGAAGGTGAAGGACCTCTCCGGCGGGGAGCGCAACCGTGTGCACCTGGCGCGCCTCCTCAAGGAGGGCGGGAACCTCCTCCTCCTCGACGAGCCCACCAACGATCTCGACGTCGAGACGCTGCAGGCGCTCGAGAACGCGCTCCTCGGCTTTCCTGGATGCGTCGTCGTGATCAGCCACGACCGGTGGTTCCTCGACAGGATCGCCACGCACATCATCGCGTTCGAGGGCGAGAGCCGCGTCACCTTCTTCGGTGGCAACTACCAGGCCTACGAGGAGGACCGGAAGAAGCGCCTCGGCAGCGACGCGCGGCCCACGCGCGTCAAGTACCGCAAGCTGCACGGATAGGTGTATTCTACACCCACCCGTGGAGCGCGCGGCCCTTGAGGCCCAGGGCGTCGACGCGGCGCGAGACGGCGGGATCCTCCACGAGCGGCGGCGCGTGGTGGGGCTTCGCGCGCGCGTCGATCACGAGCGATCCGCGGCAGCCCCACGCCTTGTGCTCCGTGAAGGCGCGCGTGCCCGAGACGTCCACGGCGGGGTTCGAGCGGGTGAAGGTCACCCAGAGGAAGTCGTCGAGCGTCCGCGAGGTCGCCGCGCTGTCGTCCACCAGCACGACGAGCGGAAGCTCGGGCGGGACGAGCGCGGCCTGAGAGAAGCCCGCGAGCGACGCGGCGTCGCCCGTGGCCCCGGTGAAGGGAGGCGCCCGGACGACGACGACGCCGGGCATCGCGATCGCCGGATCGCCGTAGCCATCCGGCAGGCGGAGCCCGCCGAGATGCGTCCCGAGGCGGCGGCGCGGCTCCCCTACCCCGGCCACGACCAGCTTCGAGCCGAGGTTGAGGCCGGTGCCCGAGTAGTCCAGCGTGTCCATCGTCGTGTTGACGTGGAAGTGGAGGTCGCGCGCGAGATCGACCCGCGCGAGCACGTGCTCGAGGAACCCGCGCACGTCGCGCACGTCGAGAGCCGGCGCGTCCTCGCGGGCAGCGATGAAGAGGTACTTCGCCAGCGACAGCTGGCCCGTGCCCAGGATGGCGTTCGACTGGGTCAGAACCTCCATGGGCCGGCGGGTGGGTTCGTACGGCACGTACCGCTCGCTGCCGACCGCGAGGAGGAGTGGGTGAACGCCGGTCGCGTCCACGGCGTGCACCGCCGACACGCCGGCGATGACCTCGGGCACGAGCGGCGCAGTGAGCTCGTGGATCAGCTCGCCAAGGATCGTGTCCTCCTGCGGGGGGCGGCCCACGGTGGTGAAGGGCCAGATGGCCCCCTCGCGGTGGTGGACGGACTCGACCTCCAGCACCGGGAAGTCGTGACGGCCGGAGTAGTAGCCGAGGTGGTCGCCGAAGGGCCCTTCGGGCTTCGTCGCCGCGGCGATGCGGCCCTGGATGCAGAAGTCGGCGTCGGCGTGGACGAGCGGGCCCGGGCCCCGGCGGACCATGCGGATGGCGCGGCGATTCAGCGCGCCGGCAAAGGCCACCTCGGGCAGGCCCTCCGGGAGCGGCATCACCGCGGCCAGCGTCATCGCGGGGGGCCCCCCCACGAAGACGTTCACGCGAAGCGCCTCGCCTCGCCGCATCGCGGCCGCGTGGTGCACACCGAGCCCGCGGTGGATCTGGTAGTGGAGCCCCACCTCGCGATCGGGCAGGTAGGCGTTGCCCGCGAGCTGCACGCGGTACATGCCGAGGTTCGAGCGACGCACGCCGGGGCGATCGGGATCCTCGGAGTAGACCTGCGGGAGGGTCACGAAGGGGCCGCCGTCGTCGGGCCAGGAGACGATCTGTGGCAGGCGCGAGAGGGACGTCTCGTGGGCCAGCACCGGGACGCGCGACGAGGGCCGCGGCGCGAGGTCGAGCGCCGCTCGCGGAAGAGCGAGGAGGGAGCGGGGATCGCGGAGGACGGCCGCGGGATCGACCCTCGCGCGGACCAGCGCGTGTACCGCCTCGAGCGCGCCGCGGAAGATGAAGCGGGTCCGGGCTCGCGTGCCGAAGAGGTTGCAAACTGCACGGAATGGCGTGCCCTTCACCCGCTCGAAGAGCACCGCCGGGCCGCCGGCCCGGAACACGCGCCGGTGGATCTCGCTCATCTCGAGGCGCGGATCGACGAGATCGGGGACCCGGACGAGATGGCCGTTCCGATCGAGATCGCCCAGACACTCAGCGAGCGAGCGGTGGCCCATGCGGCGCCGAACATAGGCGCCGCGTGGGCCGGAGGGAAGCGCGCTGGTGGGCTACTTCTTCGGGGCGACGAACTCGAACGGCGTCTTCGCGCCCTTCGCGCCGACCTCGATCTCGCCCTTCACCCTCGTCCCAGGGAGAATCTTCTCGACGCCCGAGACGCGCGCCGCGGACGAGCAGCTGCCCTTCGTGACGGCGGCGCCCATCGAGACGAAGAGCCGGTCGAGCTGCTCGGGGATGTCGGCGCTGGCGTACGCGGCGGAGGTGTCGCTCGCCAGCTCGCGGAGAACCTTGACGGCCGTGTCGTTCGCGCCCTTGTCGCCCTCCGCCGCCGGGCCCAGACCGACGGTGTAGACGGGGATCTGCGCGGCCTTCGCGGCGCTGTGGCACGCGTCGCGCTGGGTCATCGAGTTGGGCTGGCCGTCGGAGAGGAGGAGCACGGCGCGACGGCCGGACTTCACGCCGTCCATGACCTCGAGCATCTGCACGCACGACTCGAACAGCGGCGTGCCGCCCGACGCCCGGATGAGATCGGCCGCCTTCTCGAGCGCGGCGCGATCGCTCGTGAAGCCCTGCGCGGAGACGGCGCAGCTCCCGCCGCCGCTGCTGGCGCAGACGAGATCGCGGAGGGGCTTGCCCGTCGACGAGCTCTGGCCGTAGTCGGTGAGGAGCACCGCGTCCTTGTCGCGGAGCGTCTTCAGGAACGAGAGCACCGCGTCCTTGCGCTTGCGGCTCGGATCGCTCGACGACATCGAGCCGGAGTCGTCGATGATGACGCCGACGTTGACGGACGAGCCCGGGTCGGGCGTGTTGCACTCGGTCTTGTCGACGGACACCGTGACGCCGGCCGGAGACGACACCCGGATGTTCACCGCGAGGTTGTTCGAGAGCACCGCGGAGCCATCGCCCTTGGTCGGGATGGTCCGCACACCGAAGGCGCCCGCGCTGTACAGCTCGCTCGTGACGGACGTGCCGACGAGGGTGACGGCGTCGACCTGGGCGTTGGGGTCGTCCGAGGAGATGGTGCAGGCGGCGAGCGAAGCGATGGAGACGGCGGCCCCGAGAACACGGATCACGTTCATGAAGAATCCTCCCTGACAGGCGCGGGGTTGTGGAATCGCGCAGCGGGAGAGACGGGGCCGATCGAAAACATTTTCGTCGCCCACAGTGGGGATGGTCCATTGATCCACCCCCCCGTGAACGCTGGTTCACGCGCCCCGCGCGCGCTCCTGCCGGAGCCCGTATTCCGAGTGGAAACGAGGGCTTACCGCACGGAGATCTGGGCCCGCGCGAGCCGCGCCGAGACGCGACCATCCACGGGCCGGACCTCGAGATCGTGATCGCCTCTCCCGATCGGCACGAGCCCCTCCCGCCGGTCGGCGAGCCGGAGCACGACGTCCCCGTCGACGAGGACCTCGAGGGGCGTGCGATCGGGGAGGCCCTCGGTCATCGCGACGACCTTGACGACGTCGGGGTCCGCGCGACCCGCCTCGCCCGCGCGCTCGTCGGCGTGGAACACGGAACCCGTGCGCGGACTCACGAGGACGACGCGCGGCTGCGCCTCGGCGGCGGCGCCGCAGCCGGGGACACGCGAGGCGAGGTACCAGGCGTGGCCGTTCGGATCGACGCCGGGGGCGCCCGGCGGTCGCTCTCCGAGGAAGCGCGCGTAGGCGTCGGGGAGCACGGCGATGGTGATCGAGCCCGTCAGCTCGCACGCGACACCCGGCTCGCCCGCGGGGGCCTCGCGGGCGCGGGCGTGTCTGTGCACCGTGCACACCTCGTGAGAAGCGTGTCCGCGCGCGAAGCTCCGCTTCACGCGAGCGGGGCACGCGAGCCCGGGGACGCCCCCCGACAGGGGGCAGACCTCGGCCTCCTCGAGGAGCGAGGCGTCGAAGAGAGCGGCGCGCGTCGCGACGTCGCGCATGGCGCGCTTCATCACGTCGAGGAAGATGGGGCCCGCGGCGACGGCGCCGGTGAGCTTGTCGGTCGGCGCGCCGCTCGCGTTGCCAGCCCACACGACGACGGTCCGCTCCCGCGTGTACCCCGCGGTCCACGCGTCGCGGTAGCCGGTGCTGGTGCCCGTCTTGAGCGCGACGGCGTACGGGAACTCGAAGGGCCCACGCGAGCGTAGGCCGCGGATCCGCGCGACGGGATCAGCGAGCGTCTCCGCGATCTGGGCGGCGGCCACGGCGTCGAAGACGCGCGCGGGCTCGCGGGCCGGCGCCCCCGCGCGATCGACGAGGGCGATGTGCTCGCCGCCGCGGGCCAGCGTCGTGTAGGCGGTCGCGAGCTCCCATGGCGAGACCTCCGCGCTGCCGAGCGCGACGGACAGGCCGTACCGCTCCTGACCGCCGGGAAGCTCGAGGCCGCTCCGTCTCAGCACGCGGACAACCTCGGCTGGGCCGAGCTCCGCCGCGAGACGCACGGCGGGGACGTTCAGACTTCCCGCGAGGGCTTCCCGCGCGGAGATCGGGCCGACGAAGGCCCCGTCGAAGTTGTCGGGGGCGTACACCGCGCCCGTGCGCCCGAGCTCGGTGGGGACGTCGGCCAGCATGTCCATCGGACCTCGGCCGCGCTCGAAGGCGCGGGCGTAGACGAAAGGCTTGAGCGTCGAGCCCGCCTGACGCTTCCTTCGCACGAGGTCCACCGCGCCCGAGATGCTCCGATCGAAGTAGCCCGCGCTGCCGACCTCGGCCAGGACCTCGCCGGTGGCGTTGTCGACGACGACGACCGCCGTGTTGGTCGCGCTGCGCGCGCGAAGGGGGCCAAGGTGTCCGAGGACGATCGCCTCGGCGTCCTTCTGGAGATCGAAATCGAGGGTCGTCCGGACGTCGCCCACGTCCGTCCGCGACGCCGCGAGCACGACGTGAGGCGCGAACAGGTGGCGCGAGCGGTCGGGATGCACCAGGGCGAGCGGCTCGGCCAGCGCGCGGTCGAGATCGGCACCCGAGATCTTCCCCTGATGCTTCATGGCGCGGAGCAGCGCGTCCCTCCGCTTCAGGCCGCGCTCCGGGTGCCTGTAGGGATCGAGCGCCGTCGGCGCGCGCGGGAGCACGGCCAGGAAGGCGGCCTGCGCGAGGGAGACGTCCTTCGCCGAGACGCCGAAGTATCCCTCGGCGGCCGCGGCGGGCCCGGCGAGCCCGTGGCCGTAGTCGAGGGCGTTGAGGTAGGCCTCGAGGATCGTCCGCTTGTCGACCTCGGCCTCGAGGTTCTGCGCGCGCGCCACCTCGCGGATCTTGACGGGCATCGTGCGCCCGTGGGGCTCGCCCCGATGATCGATCCGCTTGACGAGCTGCTGCGTGACGGTGCTGCCCCCGGACACGGCGCGCCCGCGCCGCACGTTGAGGAGCGCGGCGCGCAGGATGGCGAGCCGATCGACGCCGTCGTGAGAGAAGAACGCGCGATCCTCGCTCGCGAGGGTCGCGTCGACGAGGCGCGGGCTCACCTCGCCGAGGCGCGTGTGGCGACCCCGGAGCCCCGACGCGGAGCGGCGCTCGCCGAGGACCCGCCCGTCCCGGGCGAGGACGCGCGTGCCCTCCGTCCACTGGAGGCCGAGCTCCTTGGCAGGGCTGCCGGCGGCGACGCGCACGCCCCTCCACGCCGCCCACAGGACGACGCCCGCGAGGATGATCTTGAGGAGGGCTCGGCGCCGCGGGGTCATGGCGTGACCACGACCTTGCCCGACTCGGAGTAGCCCTCGCTCCCAGGCTCGTACATGAGCTCTCCCTTCGCGCACGGGAGCACGTACTCGCCGGGCGTCGTCGCGCGCAGGAGGTAGGTGGCGTACACGGTCGCGTGCCCGTATACGTGATCGAAGTAGACGTTGACGCGGTCTGTGCGGAGGTCGAGGTGGCTTGGCCCGCTGTGGCCCCCCCCGGCGAGGCCGTCGTGGAAGGGGTGGTCCCGGGAGATCTCCGGCGCCTGGGCCACGGTCGCGAGATCCGGGTTCACCGGCTCGAAGCCCGCGGGGAAGCGGTCGGTGAGGGCGAAGTAGCGCTGCCGCCAGTCGGCGACGCCCGAGAGATCCGCCCGGAGCGCGACGCGCACGACGTCGCCAGCCTTCACGTGCCCGGGGTCGATCGCTCTTCCGAAGGGGTCCGTGTACACGCGATACACGCTCGGGCCCTTCGCCTCACGCCGGGCGTGCTTCGGCGCCGTCGCGTACGGGCGCGTGTATCGGGCCTCCATCGCGAACGCGCTCGGCGTCGCCCTGTCGCCCTCGAGGCGGAGCGTGACGCGTTTGCCGCGTAGGGCCGAGAGCGGAATCCGGACCTCCTTGTTCTCGCCACCGAGCTTGCGGTTCACGTCGAACAGGATTCCCGGGAGCACCACCGAGACGTCGACCGTGCCGCGAGGCTTCTCGCTGCCCACGAAGTCGGCGAAGCCCATGAGCGACCATGCGACGGACTGCGTCGCGTACGTCTCCACCCGCTGGCTGATCTGCCGCGCGAACCGCGCGACGAGGGGCGAGCCCCGGCGGAGCTTCGAGAGGGCGATCAGGGCCTGCGCGCGATCGCGGTCGTTCGAGCCCCAGTAGTGGTAGTCGCCCTTGCCGTGGGGGACCTTCGACGCGCCGCGCTCGTCGAACGAGTCCTCGAGCTTGTCGAGGAGGGCGGCCACGCGGTCGTCCTGCTTCGGCAGGGTCGAGAGCGCGAGGGCAAGGCTCGCGAGCCCGAAGGCGTCGAGCCGGTCGCGTGTATCATACAGGTTATCCGCCGAGGCTTCGGGGAGCTTGCCCGCCTGCGCGAGGACCTCGGCGATGGACACCTTGATGACCGGATCGTTCTCCTTCTTCAGGCGATCGCGCAGGAACTCGAGCGCCCCTGTCAGGAGCCCCGCCTCCTCGACCCCGAGCTCCTTCGCGCGGATGAGCGCGCGTGTCGCGTAGACCGTCCCGTAGACGTGCGGCTCCGTGCCGCCCGGCCAGTACGCGAGCGCCCCCGAGTCGGTCCGCATGCTCGCGAGGCGCTTCACCCCGGCCTTGATCCGCTTCTGGATCTCGTCGTCGGAGAGAGGCTCGGCGCCCGTCCACGGCAGGATCTTCCGCGCCGCAAGGAGCGGGAGCGTGCCGCTCGTCGTCTGCTCCACGCAGCCGTGGGGGTAGTCGAGGAGGTAGGCGAGGCGGTGACCGAGCTCCGGGTAGAGCGCGGAGCCGGTCTTCAGCACGAGCTTCGCGTCGGGGGGGAAGACGGCGTCCCCGGGGATCGCGAGGTCGATCACCTGGAGGTCCCGGAAGACGCCCGAGAGCGTCGGGTGCTCGGCGGAGCCGGGCGCCTGCACGTCCAGACCGCGCTCCACGCGATCCACCAGCTTGCCGTCGACCTCGAGCGAGAAGGAAAGCTTGCGCGATACGTCCGCGACCAGCGGCGCCACGACCTTCGCGCGGGATCGCGCGGGGACGGGCACGTCGTTCGTCTGGTCGACGACCCTCACGCGCGCCACGATCGGGCGGTCGGTGTTGTTGTGGACCATCGCGGCGATCTCCAGACGATCGCCCGCCAGCGCGAACCCGGGCATCACCGGATCGAGGAGGAAGGGACGAGCGACCACGAACCCGTTCTCGGCCACGCCCGCGCCCCCCGACGCGTCGACGACCGTCGCCATCATGCGGAACTCGGTGAGGTTGTCCTTCAGCTTCACGCGCGCGGTGGCGCGCCCGCTCGCGTCGGTCGTCAGCGCGGGGAGCCACGCAAGGGTCTCCACGAAGTCCTTGCGCGTGTCGACGAGGTCCGCCTCCTCGCTCGAGCCACCACCGGCGACGTGCGCCTTCTCGCGGCGGCGGAAGAGGAGCTCGCGGCTGTCCACGGCGCTGAAGCCGAGCGGACGCGGCGGATGGAGCGCCTCGGTCGGGTCCTTCGCGTGGTGGTTGGTGAGGCGGAGGATCGCCTCGTCGACGATGGCGAGGGTAAGGTCCGCGCCGCGGACGGGCTCCTGGCCGCGCTTGACCTCGACGGTGACGTCGACGCTCTCGCCGGCGTCGTACATCTTCTTCGCCGACACCACCGACACGGCCAGGCGCGTCTCGTCGAGCCCCACGGGGATCCGCACCGCGCCGACACGGTAGCCGGGCTCCTGCGCGCCGATCGGCAGGAGCGTCACCTCCGCGTGCGAGAACGGGGCGTTCGCGAGGGTCAGCGGGACGTCGAACGTGGTTGCGCCGCCCCTGACGCGTCGGACTTCGTGGCGGAGGAGCGCGCCCTGCTGGACGGCGAGGATCGCGGTGGCGTCGGCGAAGGGGTTCTGGACGAGGATCCTCGCGGTGTCGCCCGGGCGGTAGGACTTGCGGTCGGTCCGCACCGGCACCTTCTTGCCCGCGGAGGGGACGGCGGCCGCGTCGCCGCCGCCGCCGTAAGCGTAGAAGGTCACGCTGCCATCGTCGTGACCGTCTACGCGCGCCGTGACCCGGTAGCTACCCCCGCGCTTCACGTCGATCGCGCAGCGACGGGGCCCGGTGTCGCTCGTCACGGCGCACGTTCCTGCCGGGGTAGGCATCGCCCTGTAGGACTCCAGCACGGCGCCGCTCTCGCCGCGCGCCGCCTCGCGCTTCCACTCGATTCGGTCGAGGCGCGCCTCGACGTTCGCGCCCACCACGGCCTTCCCCGTCGTGTCGACCACGCCGAGATCCACGTTCAGGGGCCCGAGGTCGCCCCACTGGCGCTCGAGCTTCAGGCCCCCGTAGCGCGTGTGAGGGTGCTTGATCGTCTCCGTCCGGTTGGCCACGTGGCGGTACGAGGCGTCGGTCACGTCGGCCTCCAGCACGACGAGGGTCGGGCCCTTCGCGAGCGGCCCGAGGACCGTGGAGACGTCGAGGGCGCCGTCCGGGCCGAGCTTGCCCTCCCCCGTCACCGGCTTGAGCTCGTCCTTCGGCGGGGGCGCGCCCCAGCCGTCGTACTCCGTCGATTCGGCGCCGACCGCGAGGCCCGCGGCGCCGAGCGGCCCCCCCTTCACAGGGGCGGCCCTCTTCCTCAACGACCAGCGCACGTCCGCGCCGGACATCGGGGCGCCGAAGAAGTAGCGACCGACGATGCGGGCCTGGAGGCGATCGACCGCGCCGTCACGCGGCTCGACGTCGACCTTGAAGCGAGGTGTCTCGAACTCGGCGACGCGGACGATCTCGTCGTAGAGGAGCGTGCGCGGCCTCGCGTCCGTCTCGAGCCGCACGTGGTAGCGGCCGGTCCGTGCACCTGCTGCGAGCGGGATCTCCCGCGCGACCGTCCCGGCGTCCGAGGTCGTGAGCGCCTCGTCGATCACGTCGCCACCGGACGCGTCGGTGACGTGAAGGCGCACGGGGACGCGCTTCACGGCGACGACGCCCTGGCCGTCGCCGCGCCGCACGATCCCCTTCGCCTGGATCACGCTGCCCGGGCGGTAGATCCCCTTGTCCGTGATCACGAAGCCCACTGCGCGCAGATCCGCGGGTGCGTCGCCCTCGCCCGCCCCCGGATCGTCGCGGGGGATCGCCACGAGCTCGGGGTAGAGCGAGCGCGCGTCCGTCCGGGTCTTGTCGGTGAACGGGAGCAGCGTCTCGATGGCGCCGTCCTTGATCACCAGCGCGCCGTCCCCGCTCGCCGCTCCCCGCGCACCATCGTCCGCGCGCGGCTTCCCCAGGTCCAGCAGCGCGGTGCCGGCGGCGTCGGTGGTGGCACGCGCGGCGCCCAGGACGAGCGAGACACCCGCCGCCGGCTCGCCCGTGCCCATCCGGTAGGCCTGCACGATGGCGCGGTCCGCGACCGCGTGGACGTGGGCGCCGACAGCGTCCTTGCGCGCCATGAACAAGAGCGGCACCGACGGCAGGAAGGTCGTGTAGCCCGATCCGGACGCGACCGGCGCGCCGTAGGCACCCTCGACCGTGCGCGCCCTGGCGAGGTACGCCCGCCCCGGCTCCAGCTTGCGCGTGAGATCGATCCGCGTCTCGACGTAGACGTTCGGCGTCGGGTTGCCGTCGAACGGGATTTCCAGGTTCGGGCTGGACGGCACCTCGTTCCTTCGCGACAGACGCAGGGCCGCCTCGAGGGCGTCCGAGCCGGGCTCCACGGGCCACACGTCGATCATGCCCTTCTTCACGTTGCGCGTCGTCACGAAGAAGTCGCGCGCGTGCGCCTCGTCGAGCATCTGGACGCCGTCGCGCATCACCGTGTTCGCCGCCCGCGGGAGCACCTGGAAAATCGCCTGGACGGGCGGGAGCGCAAACCCGAAGCGGTCCGTGGCGCCCGAGATCGAGATCGCGTACGTCGCGCCCGCCGCCCAGCTCCCGTGGACGCCGAGGCGCTGGCCCTCTCCGCTCGCCGAGAAGTTCGGGGGGGTGGGCGTCACCCGCACGAACTTCTTCATGTCATGCCACCCGAGGGAGTTCGTGAACTCGAAGCCGACGCCCCAGTTGCTCGAGGGCCCCTTGGCGAGGTTGCCCTTCACCTGGCACTCGTTGCACTCCATCCCCTTGTACAGCGGCAGATCCGGGATCTTGAACGCGCGGGTCGCCGCCTCGTCGCCATCCTTCCTGCCCTTCGCTGCGAACCGGAGGGCCGTCCCGGACCTCGGCGGCGACGCCATGCGCGCGAGGACGAGGACGCGCGGGTCCACCTTGATGCCCTCGAACGTGTCGCCGGTGGGGTGCCGGAGCGCGAGGGGGACCTTGCGGTCCTTGTCGTCCGTCATCGTGAGCAAGGGCTGCGCGACCGCGAGGTCGATCGGCTGGTCGTAGATGACGACGAGCTCGTGTCCGGGGCCGATGTCGGAGTCCTCACCGGGGCGCACGTAGACGACGCGCGGGACGCCGGGCTGCGGAAGGTAGTGGATGGTCTTGCCCGCGATCTCGACGACCGGCTTCGCCTTGAACGTCCCCTCGAAGCCGCCGACCAGCGTCTTCTTCGAGGGCGCGACGATCTCGGGCAACCGGACCGTGTACTCGGTCGCGGGATCGAACGGCCGATCGGCGCGGAGCTCGACCGTGCTCCTCGAGGTCCACACCGTGCGGCCCGGCACCGCGGGCGTCACCGCGACGAGCGGCAGCTTCGTGTCCTTCGGATCCCCGACGGCGTCGTCGTCGAGCTCGATGCGAACGACCTGGCCGGTGACCTCGAAGTGCTTCCTCGCGTCGAGCACGGGCTCCCGCACGCGCAGGGCGTTGGAGGCGTTCCAGAAGCCGCCGTGGCCGTCGCCGAGCGCTGCCCGCGGCTCCCAGCCACCGTCGGGGGGGGGAAACACCAGCGTCCCTGCAGGCCTCTCCGGCAGCTCCAGGGGTATCGGCGGGGGCCCGCCCACGCCGCGACAGCCGAGGCTCGGCGAGAAGAGCACGCCCCCCACGAGACACACCAGCCCGACCCACGCGTGCTTGTTCGCCATTCTCCCTCTCTCCGCTTCCACGAAAAAACGCCAGGGCCGGGACCGCGATTCCACACGCGATGCACCCGACCCTCGTCCCGTCGCGTCGAGAGAGGGGCCTACTCGAGCTGGGGAAGCCGCTCGCGCAGCCGCGCGGCGAGCTGCTGGAAGTCGTATCGCTCGGGCTTGCCCCCGCCGGGCAGGCACGCGATGTCGTACGCTGCGGCCGCCGCCCGCTTGCGGAGGGGGTCGGCGAGCCCGAGCGCGTCGCCGAGCTCGGCCATCGTCGTGGCCTCGCTCGTCGAGACGACGCCGTCGAGCTGCGCGAACCACGCCGCGAGCGCGTACGTGAGGACCTGCTCCCACGTGCTCATCCCGGAGACGTCGATCGACGCGAGCTCGACCTTCGTCTTCGTCGCCTTCTCGACCTCGGCGAGATCTTCCGGCGACAGCGCGGCCTCGCACGCCGCGCGCATGAGGCCGGCAGCCTCGATCCGCTGCAGGGATCCGTCGACCCAGCCGATGGCCGCGAGCGCGAGGAACGATTGCCTGGGAAGCTTCATCACCACAGTCCCTTCTCTTCCTGGATTCTACTTCTGGTCGGGCTTGTCCGTCTTCAGCGTCTTCTGCAGGAGGTCGGCAAACGTACCGAATTTCGCCTCGCGTTTCACCTGCGCGCGGTACTGCTGGTAGGCGTTGCGCTCCGTGTCCTGGCTCACGGCCTTGAGGGAGAGCTTCACCTCGCCACGCCTCGGATCGATGTCGATGACCTTGGCCTCGAGCTCCTTGCCGATCGGGAAGAGCTTGCGCAGATCGGCGCCCTTGAGCGTGCCGGTCGCCGCGGCGGTGATGTAGCCGCGCGAGCTTCGCCCGACGGCTCCCAGGACGCGGACGTGGAGGCCCTGCAGCTCGGTCGAGACCACCGCCACCTTCACGACCTTGTGGAGCGCGACACGCTGCGGGATCTCCCCTGCGGCGTCGCCCGTCGGGGCCGGGAAGAGGGCGATACGGTGAGCCGCCGCGTCCACGCTCGTCACCACGACCTCGATGGAGTCGCCGACCTTGAGGACCTCGCTCGGGTGCTCGATGCGCTTGAGCGAGAGATCCTCGGTGTGGACGAGTCCATCGACCGCGGGCTCGAGCTCGATGAAGGCGCCGAACGGCTGCAGGCGGGCGACCTTGCCCGTGTGGCGACTGTTCACCGCGTACCTTGCGGCG
Source organism: Myxococcales bacterium (assembly GCA_005777185.1). GTDB lineage: Bacteria > Myxococcota_A > Polyangia > Polyangiales > Polyangiaceae > SXNL01. Next base: position 835 of record SXNL01000013.1, on the reverse strand, counting down.
ACGCCCGCCCAGGGATCCGGGATGGCGGCCTTGCGCGACAGCCAGAGCTTACCCTTCTCGTCGAGGCGGAGCACCTTGACCTGGACGGTCTCGTGGACCTTGAAGACGTCGTGCGGGTGATCGCCGCGGTCGTGGCTCATCTCCGACAAGGGGACGAGGCCCTCGACACCGCCGAGGTCGATGAACGCGCCGAACTGCACGACGGACCGGACGACGCCCTCCACCACGGAGCCCATCTCCAGCCTCGCTAGCGCCGCCTCCCGGAGCTGCTTCGCCTCGACCTCGAGCATCGCGCGGCGGGAGAGGACGACGTCACGGCCTCGCTTGCCGTACTGCGTGACGTGGAAAGCGAAGCGCTTGCCGACGTACGCGGCGAGGGGCGCGCCCAGGTGAAGGTCCATGTGCGAGCCGGGCACGAAGGCCCGTAGCCCGTCGATGTCCACCTCGACGCCGCCCTTGATGGCGCCCGTGACGAGGCCGACGACCTCGCCCTTGTCGCGGAGCGCCGCCGCGACGATGGGCTTCGAGCGCGACACGCGCTTGGGGTGGTGCGTCAGGACCACGCAACCTCCCCGACCGCCATCGTTGTGGACGACCCCGACGAACGGCGCGCCGGGCTCGAGGATGACGCGTGGCCGGATCGGCTCCCGCGCCGCTCCCGCCGCGGGAGGAGCGACCTCCGTCGGCGCGCCCTCCTCGGTCGACGCGCTCGTCTCGCTCGACGCGTGCTCCTCGGTCGACGCGCTCTCGCCGGTAGACGACGCCACCTCGACGCCCGCAGGCGCCACAGCCCCCGACGCCAGCGCCTCGGGCTCGGGCTCGGGCTCGGGCTCGG
>SXNL01000091.1 GCA_005777185.1 Myxococcales bacterium | reverse complement strand
CCGCCGTCGGCTGTCCACCGTCCGCCGTCGGCTGTCCACCGTCCGCCGTCGGCTGTCCACCGTCCGCCGTCGGCTGTCCGCTGTCCGCCGTCCGCGACCGGTCTTCGTCCTCCCGGACGCGCAGCACGGCGAGCTTCTTCTCGAGCTCCACGACCAGCGCATCGTCCTCGCCGGGCTCGGCCCCGCGCGGATCGAACAGGTAGTCCTTCTCGGGATCGTTCATCGCCCCAGCGCCTCCTTGAGCAGCTTCATCCCCCGGTGGAGGTTCACGCGCACCGACTCGGGGGTGAGCCCGACGACGGCCGCGATCTCGGGCCCGCTCATGCCCTCGACGAGCCGCAGCACGAGGGTCTCGCGGTACGCCTCGGGCAGGGTCTGGATGACCGCGAGCACGCGACGCGCCTCGAGGATCTGATCGCTCGCCGCGCGCCCATCGGGGAGATCGTCCACCTCCCCGGACGTGGGCCTCGAGCGCCGCCTGCGGTCCACGATCAGGTTCCGGGTGATGGCGGCGATCCACGCGCTCACCGCCGCGTCGTCTCCGAGCCCGGCGAGCCGCTCGAGCGCGACCGCGAACACCTCCTGGACGATGTCCTCCGCGTCCTGCACGGGCCCCCGCGCCAGCGCGATGCCGTGCACGAGCGGCCGGAGCCGCCTGAACAGCGTCGCAAACGCGGCCCGGTCCCCGGACTTCGCGGACGCGACGAGCACCGCGTCCGAGGTGGGCGCGAGCGCGCGGTCGGAGGCGCGAACGCGAGCGGAGGTGGAGGTCGAGGCCAGCAAGGGGACGCTACCAGACGCTCCGGGGCGCGGACCGTTAACGACGGTCCGACGGGGACCGCCCGGCTACGCGACCCCGTCGACCAGAACGGTCGGGCTCGAGCTCGGGCTCGGGCTCGGCCGAGAGTACGAGGACGCTCCCTAGAACATGTCGCTCATGGTCGGCGGGGAGGCCGAGCCGAACAGCCACGCCATCGACTCGCGGTCCACCTCCTCGGCGTCCAGCATTCCCAGCACGGCCAGCTCGTCCGGCCCGAGGAAGCCCGCGTAGAGCGCCGCCAGGGCGCGCTCGCTCATCCGGGCGCGCGCCGGCGACGTGCTGCGCTCCACGCTGACCTTCCCGTGATCCACGCGCACGGTATAGGTACCGGAGCACTCCGGCAGCGAGCCGTCGTCGAGTTCGAACGAGACGCGCGCCGCGCCCCGCCTCGGGTAGCCGCGCTGAGCGAGGGCGAGCTCGGGATCGACCACGCGCAGCATGAAGAAGTCGCGCAGCGTCGTCTCGTGGTGTCGCTCGGGGAGGAGCATGCCGAAGATCCCGCCCGGCTGCCCGTGCCACGTCGCGGCGGGCGCGATCGAGCGGTAGTCGCACAGGAGCGACAGGATGCTCTCGCCCGCCGCCGCCGTGATCGCGACCATGTCCGTCACGGTGATCACGCCCTCGCCCTCGCCCATCCTGTTCGCCACGACCACGTAGCCCTCGAGCGCGTCGCCACGGTACAGGCCGAACGAACGCGTGGAGAGGTCGCGCGGCTGCCAGACGCGCTGCCACACGTACGGCCCCCGGTCGAGGAACCCCTGCCGGGCCGACGCGAAGCGCGTGTAGAGTGCACGGAACACCTCGGGCACCGCCTGCTCCTCGCGCACGACGAGCCCCGGATCGCGCCGGAACCGCATCGCGCGGAGGTCGAGCCGCGTCGCGTAGCGTGCCCCCGCCCGCTCGTAACCCGCGCGGCGGTACAGGGTCACCGTCGCCGGGTACAGCGTCGAAAGCGGGATCCGCCGCGCGCGCGCCTCGCGCAGCCCCGCGAGCATCATCTGCGTCGCCGCCCCCTCCCCCCGGAACGCCGGCGAGATCCCCACGCCCGCGAAGCCCAGGGTCGGCACCGCGTGACCGCCGAACCACTGCCCCATCGGGATCGAGATGAGCCCGCCCACGACGGCGTCGCCTCGCTTGAGGACCCGCAGGTTCTCGTGCCCGGAGCGCGCGAACCAGTCGGGCGCGGCCGACTCCGGGAAGCCGAACCCGTGGCTCAGAATCCCCCCGAGCGTGGCCAGATCCGGGGGCGCGGCCGGCGCGTAGTCGTACGTCATGCCGCCATGGATACCCCGGGCGGCGCCCCTGCTCAATCATGCTACCCTTCGCCTCGATGGCACCCAGCAAGAAGAAGCGCCCGACCGTCATCCTCGAGCACTGCGCCGAGTACGACGCGGCGCGCATCCAGAGCATCGCCGAGGGCGGCCTCGACCGGCTGGGCCTCCGCCCGCATGGCCGCACGCTCCTCAAGCCGAACGTGGTCGCTGCGGGGCCCCACTTCCCCCACGCGTACACGCGGCCGGAGTTCGTCGAGGGCGTGCTGCGCGCCCTCCGCGCCAAGAGCCACGGGATGACCGAGCTCGCGTTCGGCGAGCGCTGCGGCATCACGGTCCCCACCCGCTTCGCCTTCGAGCAGGGCGGCTACTACGCGATGCAGAAGCGCGTCCGCGACGTGAAGGCCTACCACTTCGACGAGGTGCCGCAGGTCGAGATCCCGCTCTACCACCCCGAGCGCCTGCGCGACTCGTTCTTCACGCCCGAGCCGATCGCGAAGGCTGACTTCTTCGTGAACTGCCCGAAGTTCAAGGCGCACCCCTGGACGACAGTCACGTTCAGCATGAAGAACTACATCGGCATCCAGGACGACCGCCACCGCCTGCTCGATCACGATCACAAGCTCGACGAGAAGGTCGCCGACCTGCAGTACATCATCCAGCCGCAGTTCATCGCGATCGACGCGATCGTCGCGGGCGAGGGGCGGATGCTCACGCCCATGCCCTTCGACATGAAGCTCGTCCTCATGGGCGACAACCAGCTCGCGTTCGACGCGGTGTGCTGCCGCATCATCGGGCTCGATCCGCTCGACGTCCCCCACCTCCGCCTCGCCCACGAGCGCGGCTTCGGGCCGGTGGACCTCTCGGAGATCGACGTCGTCGGCGGCGTGTCGCTCGACGAGGCGAAGGAGCGCGCGACGGGCTTCAAGGTCGGCCTCATCCGCGTCGAGGACTACTTCAAGGGCACGAACATCACCGCCTACGCGGGGCGCCCCCCGAGCGACACGACGGACTACTGCTGGGGCGGCTGCCCGGGCGCCATCGAGGAGGCGATCGAGATCCTGCGCGTGTTCGACCGCAAGACGGACGAGCGCATGGCGAAGATGCACGTCGTCTTCGGCGGGTACGACGGGGAGATCAAGGCGGAGCCCGGCGAGCGCGTCGTCTTCATCGGAGACTGCGCGACGTTCAAGGGCAAGATCTCCGGCAAGGACGTGGTGGTCGAGAGCCGGTACCTCGATCGCTCGAAGAAGAGCCCGTACACGGCGAAGTCCCCGGACATCTTCGCGAAGATGGCCGGCGTGGAGTGGGAGTTCTACCGCAAGCGCAACGACCAGGTGATCCGGCTCGCGGGCTGCCCGGTCTCGGTCGCCGAGCAGGTGCTCGCGCTGGTGAAGCTCGGCGGGCTGCGGAACCCCTACCTCGATCCGAAGCAGTCGATCCCGTTCACGAACGCGTACTTCAAGAAGCGGACCCACGACCTCATCCAGCGCATCCTCGGCACGCCGTACCAGATCCAGGGTGCGACCGAGCGCGGGGACGCGCGGCCGGAGCAGAACATGCCGCCGGAGGGTGCGGCGGCGACGCTCGAGGCCGTCCAGACCGAGGCCGGCGCGGAATGAGAGCCGGCGACGGGCCCCGGCAGTTCGGCTTCCACAAGAGCGAGCCGACCCTCGACCTGAGGTCGATCCAGCAGGCCGCGCGGGAGCGCGACCAGGAGCGGCGCGAGTCCGGGCTACCTCCGGTGTGCGCGCTCTGCGACGGGCCCCCCAGCCCGCTCCTCTCGCACCCGGGCCAGCACGCCCTCTGCGAGGCCTGCGTGCTGAAGAACCACGCGATCACGACCCACGGGCTGCCGTGCAGCCTGTGCAACTCGCTCCAGCCCCCCATCCGCGGCCAGGGCATCAAGACGATCTGCGACGCGTGCCTCTCGTACGCGCGCGCGGTGCTCAGCGGCGACGATCTGTGATCCCTTCGTGACGCGCTGCGCCTTCGGCCGCTCAGCTCGCCGGGGACAGCACGAGCGGGTACACCACGGTCACAGCGCTCCCGGGCGCCGGGGTCACCTCGAGCTGGCGGAACTTGCTCTGCACGCAGCGCAGGAGGTCCGGGTCCGCGATCGTCGACCCGGCGTCCTCCACCGCAGACGCGGCGTGACCCGACTTCTCCACGGTGAACCGCGTCCGCACGACACCGGCGGCCTTCGGGTTCCTGTCGAGCGCCGACTCGTAGCACGCGAGGAAGTCCGCGAATCGCGCCTGCACCGCGCGCTGCACGTTCGCGACGTCCCCGAGGTCCGCCTTCGCGACCTTGGGCCCCTTGGGGCGGTTCGCCGACAGCGCGCCAGGGTCCTGCGTGGACCTGGCGCTCTTGTGCTTGGGGTCGAGGATCTCCGGCTCGCCGAGCTCGACCTTCCCGCGAGCCCGCGCCGAGGTCGTGGTCGGCTCCGCTTCGACCGGCGGCGCCGCCGAGGCGCTCGCGAGGAGCTCCGGCGGCCTGTGCGTGTCCTGTTTCTTCCCACCGGCGTTGGCCGCCGGCGTCGTCGCGCTCTTCTCGGCGCGCGAGCACGCGGCCACGACGAGCGGCGCCGCGAGGACGGCGACGAGGAGCGCGTTCGCGGCGGCCGGAGGGCGCATCATCGCCCGGAATCCTAGTCGAATTTCCGCGACAGCGCCGGAGGGTTCCGCTACGTGAAGCACCGATGAACATCTTCGGCGGCGGCAGCGGCGGCGGCGG
>SXNL01000090.1 GCA_005777185.1 Myxococcales bacterium | reverse complement strand
TACCGGCGCCGCCCCCGTGAACGCGCAGATCGCCCGCGAGGAGGGCGCGCTCACCGTGGGCGTCGTGTCCAAGCCGTTCCTGTTCGAGGGCCGCCAGCGCGCGCGCCGCGCCGAGCTCGGGCTCGCCCAGCTCGCCGAGCAGGTCGACACGCTCATCACGATCCCGAACCAGAAGCTGCTCCTCCTCGGCGAGGAGGACCTGTCCTTCGTCGAGGCCTTCCGCACGGCGGACGACGTGCTCTACCAGGCGATCAAGGGCATCAGCGACCTCATCATGCAGAACGGCATGGTCAACGTCGACTTCGCGGACGTGAAGACGATCATGAGCAACATGGGTCGCGCGCTCATGGGAACCGGCTACGCCAAGGGCCAGAACCGCGCGCGCGCGGCGGCCGAGATGGCCGTCTCCTCGCCGCTGCTCGACGACATCTCGGTCGAGGGCGCGATGGGCGTGCTCATCAACATTGCGGGCAGCGCCGATCTCAAGATGAAGGAGATCCACGAGGCCGCCGCCCTCATCCAGGAGCAGGCCCACGAGGACGCGAACATCATCTTCGGCGCCTCGATCGACGAGACGCTGGGCGACAGCGTCAAGGTCACCGTCATCGCGACGGGCTTCGAGACCGCCGAGTCCGTCATCCCGCTCGAGACCGAGGCCCGCGCCCCGCGCAGCGCCCCGCAGACGATGTCGTCGAGGAACCTCTTCGGCTCGCAGGCGCCCGCCCGCGAGGTGCCCCCGGCCCCGCCCTCGGTCCGTCAGGCACGACCTGCGCCGGCCCAGCAGGTCGAGGCGCCCCGCGCCACGTTCGCCCCGCTCTCGCAGAGCGCGCGGCCCGCGGCCCGCGCCTCGGCCGCCGCCTCGGAGCGCAGCTCGGGAGCGTTCCCGATCTTCGACGGGGACTGGGACGTCCCGACCTTCCAGCGCAAGAACCAGTAGCGTCCGTCAGACGTGCACGACGGGCACGCCCAGGGCGTGCGCCTCGCGGAGCACCGTCGAGAGCCCCTCGGCGCGCGACGCGAAGAGCAGAGCGTCGGCGGCCGCGATCCACGAGAGCGCCTCGCTGCGGCCGACCGTGCCCACGAACAGCGCGCGGACGCCGAGCGCCCGCGCCTCGGCCTCGAGCCGCGCGCGCTCCGGGCCATCGCCCACGACCGCGAGCGCGGCCCGTTCTTCTTGTGCCCGGTGGACGTGCCGGACCACGTGATCGACCCGCTTGTCGCGGACCAGGCGGCCGACGACGGCGTACAGCGGCGAGCCCGCCGCCCTCGCCCGGAGCTTGCGCACGGCGGCCTCGTCGGGACGTGCCACCTCGATGCGCGGGGCGCTCACCCGCGCCTTTCGCGCGAGCGCGAGCGCGGCCCGGGGCGAGACGGCGGCCGATAGACGCGTGTAGAGTGCATCCGATGCGAACTGCCAGGTCGTCGACCGGGCCGCCACGCGCTCGACCCACGCATCTCGCAGCGGAGCCGGCAGGGCGGCGAGCAGCCGCACGTCCGCGCCGTGGGACACGATCTCCAGCGCGCACGCGCGGGGAACCACGAGCGCCGAGGGGAGGGCCCAGTGGGCGACGCACACGTCCGGACGGACCGCCGCCGCCGCGCGCCGCGCACGCGGCACGAACGAGATCGCCTCGGTGAGGAGCGCGGGGTTGGCCTCGAGCCGGGTCGCGGCTCCGGGCCAACCGTACGCCCGTTCGCAGCCGATCCGCACGACGCGGATCCGACCCTCCGCCGAGATCCGGGCGTGCCCCGGCGTGATGACCGTCACCTCGTCTCCCCCCAGCGCGCGCGCCTCGGCCTCCGCGCGCACGAAGTGGCCGCTTGGGTCATCCGGGTACGCGGGGTAGCTCGTCGTCACGAACGCGACGTTCACGACCCGAACCCTACCCGTTGTGCTACGAATTCCCGTCGAAAATGAGCGTTCAAGACGTCGATCTCCCGGGCCGCGTGCTGTTCGTCACCGAAGATCCCGAGCTGCTCCGCCGCCAGCTCGCGGGCGAGGACCTGCCGTGGGATCCCGATCGCCCCCTCCGCGCGAACATCTCCACCGACGAGCTCACGCCTGGGTGGGTCTGCTACTATTACGACGCGACGCTCGCGCGCTACTGCCTGGTCGGCCTGAAGGGCGGCGTCGTCGAGAAGGACGCCGTCAAGGGCGGTGGCTTCTCCGTGATTGTCAGCGGCCCCTCGAAGGGCTGCGGCTCGAGCCGAGAGACGGCGCCCTACAGCGAGCTCGGCGCGGGCGTGCGGCTCGTGATCGCGCCCAGCATCGAGAAGATCTACCGCCAGAACGCCCAGAACATCGGTCTCCTCACGAGCACGGATCTCGGCCTCGTCCCGCGCATCCTCGCGGGCGAGAGGATCGCCGTATCCGAGTTCACGCGCGGCCTCGATCCCATCAGCGCCGGCATCGTCGAGCACGGCGGCCTCTTCGCCTACAACAAGGCGCGCCTCGCGGGCGCCGTCTCGCCGCCCGCCGTCGCGACCGCGCCTCGCCCGATGACGCTCGCCGAGAAGATCCTCGCCGCCCACGTGATCACCGACGCGAAAGAGGGCGCCGTCGGCGTCCCGGCCGTCAAGCCCGGCGACGCGTTCTTCGCCCGCACCGACGTGCGCTTCAGCCACGAATACGTGACCCCGATGGCCGAGTCGCTGTTCGTCGAGGGCCTCGGCGCCGAAGCGCGGGTCACCGATCCCGAGAGCGTCTTCGCCTTCCGCGACCACCTCACGTTCCTCGATCTCGTGATGCCGAAGGCGCACCGCGACATGGGGCTCGCCAGCCAGGCGGCGTCCCTTGCCACGGTCCAGGAGGGCTTCGTGGCGAGGCACGGCATCAAGCTCTATGGCGAGGTCCACCGCGACGGGAAGCTCGTCGGCAGCGAGGCCATCTGCCACAACAAGGTCATCGAGGAGCTCGCCCTCCCCGGCCAGCTCGTGGCGGGCACCGACTCGCACACCTGCATGGCCGGCGCGCTCGGATGCTTCGCGTTCGGGGTGGGCTCCACGGACATGGCGAACGCGTGGTTGACCAAGGATGTGCGCGTCACCGTTCCCGAGACCGCGCGCTTCGTGCTCACGGGTCGCCTCCTGGCGGGCGTGTCCGCGAAGGACGTCATGCTGCATGTCCTCTCGCAGCCGTTCTTCAAGTCGGGCGCGGGGATCGGCAAGGTCCTCGAGTTCGCGGGCGACGGCGTGTCCGCGATGGGCCTCGACGAGCGCGCGACGTTGACCAACATGGCGGTCGAGGCGGGCGGCTTCACCGGGATCATCGAGGCCGACGAGGTCGTGGTGGAATACCTCGTGAAGCAGCGAGGGCTCGGCGCCGACGATGTTCGCCGCCGGATCGTGCGAGCCGATCCGGGCGCCGCGTACGTCGCGACGTTCGAGGTGGATCTCGGCGCCGTGCGCCCGATGGTCGCGACGCCGGGCGATCCACGGAACGGCGTCCCTCTCCAGGATCTTCGAGGGCCGGACGGCGCGGCCGCGATCCCGATCGACATCGCCTACGGTGGCTCCTGCACGGGCGGCAAGAAGGCGGACATGGACATGTACGCGGGCGTCCTCTCGGACGCGCTCGCCAAGGGGCGCCGGGTCGCGGACGGCGTACACCTCTACATCCAGTTCGGATCGCAGGACATCCGCCGCTACGCCGAGGCTCGCGGATACCTCGACGTGTTCGCGCGCGCGGGCGCCGAGCTCGTCGATCCCTCCTGTGGCGCCTGCATCAAGGCTGGGCCCGGCGTGAGCGACTCGCCCGGGCAGGTGACCGTGAGCGCGATCAACCGGAACTTCCCGGGGCGGAGCGGCCCCGGTCAGGTTTACCTCGCGAGCCCGTACGTCGTGGCGGCCAGCGCCATCCTCGGGAGGATCGGCTCTCCGGCCGAGATCTGACCCTGGCGACGAGCCCCCGCCTGCGCCATGCTTCGAGGGTGCGCAGGGCCGCCATCCTGGTTGTCACCGTCGTCGGTGGGTGCGCCACCACGGCGCCGAGCGGTCCCGGCATCGTCTCCGGCGACGCCTCGCCGGCCGACGCGAAGGCGGACGTCGGGGCGCCACGCTCCGACACGGGCGCCGACGCCCGCGAAGCGTCCGACGCGGGCCCTGACGCCGACGCCGCGATCTCCGAAGACGCCATGCCGGACGCGAAGTCCGACGCCGGTTCCCTCGACGCCGGCGACGCAGCCGCCTCGACGTGCTCGGCCGACGGCGAGTGCCGCCTGTTCGGGAGCTACTGCGACGGCGTGAAGCTCCGTCCCTGCACGTGCCTCGGGCTCCGCGTCGACGATCCGGACCCCAAGTGCGACGGCACGGTGGTCGCGTGCTTCCTCGACCCCTGCATCGGCAAGACCGCGACCTGCGTGCTGGGCGTGTGCGGGGCGAAGTAGACTCCCCACGTCGATCGGCGTACGCTCATCGGACGGGACAAGCATGGCGGCAGAGAAACGTCGAGACGCGCGCGTCGACACCAAGCAGGACATCTGGATCGAGGGTCAGGAGATCCGGACGGTCGCGCACGCCGGCAACATGAGCAAGCGCGGCATGCTCGTCGTCGCGCCGCGCGATTCGATCCAGGTCGGGAGCACAGTGGCCGTCGGGTTCGACGACCCCCAGGAGGGGGGCGTCACGGTGACCATGCAGGTGGTCTGGCGCAACGAGCGACTGGGCAAGGATCACATCGGGCTCGAGGCGCTCGACTCGGAGGGGCTGCTCGCGTTCCAGCGTGTCGTCGCGCGGTACATCGACCGCTCGCTACCGCCACCGCCACCGCCGCCGGCTCCGAGCACTCCGGCCGGCGACGAGTAGCGGCGACCTCGGCGCGGGCGCACCGAACACGGAGCGCGCCGTGGCGGGCGGCCAGGGCCACGTGACGGCACTCGCGGGGGAGGAGGCGGCGTCGATCGCCTCGAGCTGGCGGACGGCCGGGCGGCAAGGCGGGCGTGTTCCTGACGCGGCGCGGATCGCGTATTCTCGGGGGCGATGCGCGCCGTCCCGTGGATCCTCGTGGTGGTCGCGCTGGGCTGCTCCGGCAAGCGCGCCGACCGCGACGACGACCCCGTCCCAGCGCCTCCACCGCCGGCCGTCTCGGCGCCGCCGGCGCCCCCCGAGTGCCGCAAGGACGACGACTGCGCGCCGCACAACTGCTGCTACGCGATCGAGCCCTCGCAGTGCGAGCCCCGCGCGTTCGCCCACTGCGATGCCTCGAAGATCGTGTGCGCGCCCTACGCCGGATCCCAGTACGCGTGCGCGTGCGTCGAGGGGAGGTGCCGCGGTACGAGGGACGGGGCGGTCGCGGTGAAGGCCCCCTCCGCGCCCGCGACGACGGGCGTCGAACAGGAGCCCGAACCCGGGCAGTGGGTCACCGGCGCGCTCGACGCGGGGCAGGTGCTGCCGGTCATCATCGCCCACGGCGCGGACGTGCGCGCGTGTCAGGCGAAGGGAAAGACGCGCGCGTATGGCGTGGTCGACGTCGTGATCGCGATCAAGCCGAGCGGAGCGGTGGAGGGCGCGACGCCCTCGAACGCGCAGACGTCGGACGCTGCGGTGGCGATGTGCCTCGTCCAGAAGATCAAGGCGTGGCGCTTCCCCGCGAAGAACGGTCCCACCCGGGTCGTGTACTCGTTCAAGTTCAAGTGAGGGCGAGGCCCTGCTAGGTTGGTCCAGTGGAGAGCATCGGCCCCAACGCGTTCGTCGTGCTCGACTACGTCCTCAAGGGCGAGGATGGCGACGTGCTCGACGCCTCCGACGCGGAGGGGGGGGGCCCCATGGAATACGTCCACGGGTACGGGATGATCGTCCCGGGCCTCGAGCGCGGGCTCGTCGGGCTCCGGGAGGGGGACCGGAGGACGATCGCGGTGTCCCCGGAGGAGGCCTTCGGGGATCACGACGAGGAGCTCGTGATGGAGATCGGCCGTGATGAGCTGCCAAACCCGGACAAGGTCGAGATCGGGGACGAACTCGTCGCCGAGTCGGCGTCGGGTGAGGAGGCCGTCGTGGTCGTGATCGAGGTGCGCGAGGACAGCGTGCTCGTCGACGGCAACCACCCGCTCGCCGGGGCGGCGCTCGCATACGAGGTGGTCGTGAAGAGCGTGCGGGCGGCGACGATGGACGAGATCGCCGCGGCGGCGCGTGAGCTCGAGGCCGTCGACGGGGTGGAGGAACCCGGGGGGGAGCTCGTGCGCCTGGGGAAGAAGAACGGGGCGGGGCCGAGGGGCAGCTAGAGCGCCTCCTCGGCCCGTATCGCGAACAAGCTCTCGTCCTCGGTCCCGCCGTACGGCGTGTCCAGCCAGGCGTCCAGGATCTCCGTGGCGACGGGCTCGGACAGGAGCCGCAGGCTGATCGCGAGCACGTTCGCGTCGTTCCACTTCCTCGCTCCGACCGCCGTCTCGCGATCGACGGAGAGCGCTGCTCGAACGCCGGTGACCTTGTTCGCGGCGATGCACACCCCGGTGCCCGTCCAGCAGCAAACGATCGCGAAGTCGACCCGCTTCTCGGACACCGCGTGCGCCGCAGCGAGGGCGACCTTGGCCCATATCCCCGTGGGGAGGCGCTCGACCCTCACGCCGCGCTCGTTGAGGTGGCGGAGGATGTGCGTCACCACCGCCCGATCCTCGTCCGTGGCCAGGACGCACCGCACGGTCAGCCTCCCGCGCCCTGCAGCCGCGCGCGCCAGTCCGACGGGAGGTCGAGGAAGCCGTCGTTGTAGAGCATGTCGTAGATCGCATCGCAGATGATCTCGCACACCTCGCTGAAGATGTGCGGATCCGCGACGAAGCGCAGCGTCTCCTCGCGGAACGGGGTCTGCGAGGCGCGCACGCGCTTCAGCATCTCGTCGGCGGTGAACGGCACGAGCCGCTGGAGGAACCGCCGCTCGAAGGCGTGCCTGAATGGGTCGAACGCCCCGGAGTCGATCTTGTACGCCCCCGCGCTCGTGCGCGCGTCCGCGAGCCTTGCGTCCTTCACGACCTCCCAGGCGAGCTCGCCGATCATCGGCGGCAGCTCGCGTGTGAAGAAGCTGGTGAGCACCTCGGTGAGAAACCTCACGAGCTCGTTCAGCTCGGGCGTCGTCCTCGAGAGGAAGTCGTTCCGGAGCTCCTTCACCATCTCGAGGAACAGCTCGCGCGAGCGTTCCTTCGTCTCCGGGCGCGCGAACTCGAACGCGTCGAGCTGGCTCACGATGTAGTCTTGGTTGCGCGCGAGCACGTGGTAGAGGCCCTGCTCGGCGAAGCGCATGGTCTTCGTCTCGCCCGCCGAGCCGCGGATCTTCTCGTGGAGCTCGCTCTCGAAGAACACGCGGGCGAAGCGCTTCTGGGACTCGGCCAGCTTGCGCTGGCAGAACGTCGCGAGCTTGCCCGGCTTGAAGATGCGCGCGAGCATCTCCTTGAGGTGCTGGATGAGCTCCGTCTCCACCTCCGCGCGATCGCGGGCGCCGGTCGCGGTGGTGGCGCTTCCGCGCCCACCCGACGGCCGCTTCGACGCCTGGAGCGCGCGCAGCTCCTCGACGACCCGGGCGGTCACGAGATCGAGCTCGGGGCTCGTCTGGAGCTCGGCCTTGTAGTGGACGACCTTGGCCTCGATCTGCTCGTCGCGGAGGGCGAGCGCGATGTCGGCGAGCGACATCTTGGCCGCCGTCGACATGAAGCCCTCCTTCGTGGGTGTCGGAGCGGCGGTGGCCGCGGCGTCAGACCGGGGGACGAGAGAGGGCATCACCGCCGAGGTTAGCAGATCCACGTGTCCCTCGCGGCGCGGGCCGCACGAAATCGCCGTGGTTTCGGCCTCCTCGTGCTAATGCGGCGGGTCCGATGCCGGACCAGCCCCTGTCGCCGCTCCTGTCGCCCGAGCTCGCCGCCGCGCTCGAGAAGCGGGGCTTCACCGAGCTCACGACCGTCCAGAAGGCCGTGCTCGACCCTGACCTCGCGGGGAAGGACCTCCGCGTCACGTCGCAGACGGGATCCGGCAAGACCGTGGCTGTCGGACTCGCGATCCGCGATCTGATCGAGGAGTTCGTGACGCGCGGCGAGGGCCCCAAGGCGCCCTGCGCGATCGTCGTCACACCGACCCGCGAGCTCGCGAAGCAGTTCGAGGAGGAGCTGACGTGGCTCTTCGCCCCGGTGGGGGCGAAGGTCGCGTCGGTGGCCGGCGGGGCTTTCTTTCGCGACGAGCGGCGCGCGCTGTCCGCGTCGCCGGCGGTCATCGTGGGAACGCCGGGGCGCCTGGTCGATCACCTCACGCGCGGCAGCATCGACGTGACCGAGCTCGGCGTCGTCGTCCTCGACGAGGCCGACAGGCTCCTCGACATGGGGTTCAAGGACGAGCTCGACCAGATCCTCGAGAAGGTCCCCGAGGGCGGGCGCCGCATCCTGATGTCGGCGACCTTCCCACGCGAGGTGAAGCGCCTCGCCGACCGCGTGCAGAAGGACGCGGTGCACGTCGAGGGCACGCGGCTCGGCGTCGCCAACGTCGACATCGAGCACCGGCTGGTCCTCTGCGACTCGCACGAGCGGGCGAGCGTGCTCGTGAACCTCCTTCTCGCGGAGCCGGAGATGCAGACGCTCGTGTTCGCGCGCACGCGAGCGGGTGTCTCGGATCTCACGAAGGAGCTCTCGGCGGCGGGCTTCCGGGTCGCGGCGCTCTCCGGCGAGCTCGAGCAGGCGGCGCGCAACCGGGCGCTCGCCGCGTTCAAGGGGGGCGGTCTCGACGCGCTCGTGGCGACCGACGTCGCGGCGCGGGGCATCGACGTCGTCGACATCGCGCGGGTCATCCAGATGGAGCCGCCGAACGACGCGGACACGTACACGCACCGCAGCGGGCGGACGGGGCGGGCAGGGCGCAAGGGCGTCAGCATGATCCTCGTGCCGCCGGGCGGCGTCCCGCGCACGTCGTACCTGCTTCAGCGCGCGCGCGTGGAGTTCCGCGTGGTCGCCGCGCCGACCGCGGACGAGGTGCGGCGGTCGACCGAGGGGCGCCTCGTCGCGGAGCTGGTCGCGGAGGATCCCGAGGGCCACCCCGGGATGGACGAGCGCTTGTGGGCGCTCGCCAAGCGCCTCGTCGCCGAGGGCAACCCCACGCGCGTGATCGCGCGCCTGCTCTCCCGCAAGGGTGGCGTGCAGCGCGCGGAGCCGCGCGCGGTGCGCAGGATCGAGCCGCACCAGAGCGGGCCTGCGGTGAAGAGCCGCCGCGAGCGTCTGCACCGCGAGACGGTGACGCCGGGGAAGGGCGAGTTCGGGGGGCCCCCCCTGGGCTCGTTCGCGCCGCCGCGCCCGCCGCCGCGGATCGAGGGGTTCGAAGCGGCGGAGCGAGCGAGAGGGGAGGACGGCGAGGGGCGCGAGGCGCGCGTGCAAGCGCGTGGCGAGGACGCCCGGGGGCCGAGAGGCGAGGCGCGCGGACCGAGAGGCGAGGGGCGGGGGACGGCGCGAGGAGCGTGGGCCATGTACCGCGTCTCGTGGGGGGCGATGCACGGCGCGGATCCGCGCCGGCTGCTCGCGATGGCCTGCCGTCGCGGCGAGATCGAGGGGAAGGACATCGGCGCGATACGTGTAGAACGCAACTACTCCACCATCGAGGTCGCCGCCGACGTGGCCGACGGGTTCGAGGCGCGGACCCGCGAGCCTGATCCGCGCGATCCGCGGGTGAAGATCTCCCGCGACTGGGGGGATCTCCGCGGCCGGGGGCCGGAGGCGCCCGGACGGTGGACGGCGGACGGCGGACAGCGCCCGGCGGACGGCGGACGGCGGCCCGCGTACGGCGGACAGCGCCCGGCGGACGGCGGACAGCGTACGGCGGACAGCGCCCGGCGGACGGCGTACGGAGGACCACGGACGGCGGAGCCCCGCGACGGCGAGGCGCCGGTGCCGCGCCCCCGCGCGTCGAAGCCGCGCGTGGACGTCC
>SXNL01000089.1 GCA_005777185.1 Myxococcales bacterium | reverse complement strand
TCGCGCGACCGTCGACGGCGCAGACCCATGCCTCGGCAGGTAGCCCGCCCTCGGGCGGGCTTCGACGTGGGTTCTTCAAGTGAGGTTGCTGCCCCGGGCTTTCAGCCCGGGGTGCCCAGAAAGGGCGAAACCCGAGTCAGAAGAACGTGTACCCGAGGCTCACCATGAACACGCGCCGCTCCCTCCCCTCGAAGAAGAAATCCGGTCGGCCCGTGAGCGTGAAGTAGCTCCGCTCGCAGCAGTGGCCGAAGTGCAGCACGACCTCGGGGCTCAGCGACGCGCGGAGCGGCTCCTTGTTGCCGATCCACTCGATCGTCGAGCCGACGCCTCCGCCGACGCCGACGACCCACTCCACCGGGTGGAGCAGGAGCCGGTACCCGTAGCGCGTGAAGAACCCGGCGCCCACGTTGGACGCCACGGCGCCGGGCTCCACCATCAGCCTGTGCGCCTTGTGCCCGTACAGGTCGTACGTGCCGATGCGGCGACTGCAGGAGTACGAGGGCCCGAAGGGGAGCGTCCACGGCCAGGAGATGACCGACGCGGGGTTGGGACCGCGGAGCTGCGCGCCGGCGTGCGGGATGAACGTCGCGGCGAGCAGGTCCACGTTGCCGCCGAACCAGTCGAAGAAGGCCCCCCACGGCGCCGTGAACAGCGTCTCGGGCCGCGGGTACCGGTAGGGCGTCGCCGGCTGCGTCTTGGACCAGGCCTCGAGCTCGCGCTCGTTCTTCGCGACGAGCTCGCGACACGCGGACACGCCGCTGACCGTCTCCGTCGGCGGAGGCGCGCCAGGGGTCGGCGAGGCGTGCGTGAGGGCGACGACCGCGAAGAGACCGCCCGCGAGAGCGCCCGGGAACCGACGAGGCACCGGCCCACTTTACAGACGGCTCAGTCGATGCGGAACGACTTTCCCACGGACACAGCGTCCCCCTTGAACGCGGGGACCGACGCCTTCTTGTAGGCGGCGACGATGCACCGCTGGACGGGGGACTTCACGAAGGGCCCGCGATCGACCGCTGCGTTCGTCGCGGCACCGCTGGGGGCGAACGTGACCGTGATGTGGCCCTCGCCGCGTGGCCCGCCGGACACCTTGCACTTCACCAGGTCGACCGACGTCAGCGCGTTCAGCGCGGCGTCCTTGTTGAACGCCGCGCCCGTGTCCGCGGCGGGCCTGGGGGCCTTGGGCCCCTTGGCGTCCGCGGTGGCCGGCAGGCCGACCAGGAAACCCATGGCGAGGACCGTCACCGCGCCGCGAGAGATTCCGCTCATGCGGCTCCATCCTGCAAGCATCGCGCCGCGTGACGCGCCCACCTCGATCACGAAAAACGCGGCTTGTTACCCTCAGAGACGCTGTGGGGACCCGGCCTCGGGTGGATCGTCCGTGAGTCAGCAGTGAGCCCGAGAGCCTCATGCGGTATCATGCGACGCCATGAGTGAGTTCACGTTCGTGCTGATCGTCGGGGGCGTCCTCCTGCTCATCGGCGTCATCGTCACGCTGTCGAACTTGAAGAACTGGAAGCGCCGGCAGCGCATCCTCAACACGCCCACCTCACCCATCGCGCAGGCGCCCGGCAACGCGCTCGTCGAGGTGAAGGGCCGCATCGTCCCCGGCGAGCAGGGCCTCGTGATGGCGCCCTTCAGCGGGCGCCAGTGCGTGTGGGTGCGCGTCCTGGTGCAGGAGCTCCGCTCCACGGGCCGCAGCAGCTACTGGGCCACCGTGTGCAACGAGACGGACGGGCGGCCCTTCTACGTCGACGACGGCTCGGGCCAGATGGCGCGGATCCACCCCCAGAACGCGAACATCATCCTCGACCGGCAGGGCATCGGCTCGAGCGGCACGTTCAACGATCCGCCGCCTCACCTGCAGGCTTTTCTCGCGTCGCGCGGCCTCTCGGCCACGACCTGGCTCGGCTTCAACAAGAGCATGCGTTACGAGGAGGAGGTGCTCGCGGCACACGATCCTCTGTACGCGCTCGGGCCCTCGACGCGCAGCGCGGGGCCGCCCGTGCAGGACGGCTACCGCAACGCGCCGGGCACGCAGCTCGAGATGTACGTGATGCCAGGCCCGGCCGGCGAGCTCATCCTCACGAACAAGACCGAGGAGCAGCTCGTGTCGAAGCTGTTCTGGGGGTTCGTGATCGGCCTCGTCATGATGGGGATGGGTCTGCTCGCGGGGCTCCTCGGGGTGGCGCTGGTGATCTACGACGCGGTCTTCTGACGGCTGCGCGAAGCGGTCCTGTCACCGGCGGCGGCGGGGCTCCCTCCGCACCGTGGAGTCGGGATCGAGCGGTTGCCCGCCGAGCTGCTGGTCCAGGCGCGCGATCGTGGGCGCGTCCCAGTCGGCGCTCTTCGAGGCGGCGCGCGGCTTCCCCCTCGGCGCGGGCCGCGACGGCTCGGCGGGGCGGTGGATCTGGGTGGGCAGATCGTCGAAGTCGGCGCCGCCGCCCTGCTGGCGCGAGGCGCCTCCGGGCGCGCGGCTCACGTGAAGGCGCGTGACCTCCTCGGGCGCCGCCTTGAAGGACGACGACGAGGGGGCGGGAAGCCTCGGGAGCTCCTCGGCCGGGCGTGACGGCATGCTGACCGGACGCGAGATGCGGGCGCGCTCCTTCTCCTCGCGCGTGGGCGGGGGCGGGACCGCCGCGAGCTGGTCGCGGAAGTTGACGACGTCGCGGTGGAAGTCGAACGCGGTGGGGTAGCGATCGTTGCGGGAGCGCGCCATCGAGCGCCCGAGGAGCATCTCGAAGCCGACCGGAAGGTGCGGGCGGAGCTCGCGCGCGGGGCGCGGCGTGGTCTGGATGATCGAGAGGAGCAGCGCGTTGTAGTTCGGCGCCGTGAACGGGCGCCGGCCCGTGAGGACCTCGTACAGCATCACGCCGCAGGCGTAGATGTCGACGCGCGCGTCGAGGTTGCGGTCGCCACGCGCCTGCTCGGGGGACATGTAATACGGCGTGCCCATGACCATGCCCGTGCGCGTGAGGCTCATCTCCTCGTCGCCGAGGCCGCGGACGATCATCTTCGAGACGCCGAAGTCGAGGAGCTTGGCGATGTCCGGCAGCCCCGAACGACGCGCGAGGAAGATGTTCTCGGGCTTGATGTCGCGGTGGACGATCCCCTTCTCGTGCGCGGCGGAGAGGCCGAGGAGCACCTGCGCGAGGATGTCGAGGACGTCGAGGAACGGCAGCGCGCCCTCCTCGTTCAGCCGGTCGGCGAGCGTGCGGCCCGTGAGCTTCTCCATCACGAGGTACGGGCAGCCGTCGTCGAGGGTGCCGAGGTCGTAGACCTCGCAGATGTTCGGGTGCCCGATCGCGCCGGCGGCGCGCGCCTCCTGCTGGAAGCGCTGCACGGCCACCTTCTTCCTCGCCTGCGTCGGGTTCAGCACCTTGATCGCCACGAGCCGCCCGAGGCCCACGTGCTCGGCCTCGTACACCGTTCCCATCCCGCCCTCGCCGAGGAGGCGACGCACGATGTAGCGGCCTCCGCCGAGGCGATGCCCCACGAGCTCCTGGTTCACCGCGCGGGTGGACTTGTCGGAGGCGGGCGCGGACCGCGGGGCACGCGGCACCACCGGCTCGGGTGGCGGCGCGGAGGCGCGCCCGGACACGTCCATCCGCATCGTGGCCGGCTGGAGCGAGCGTCCCGTGGTCGGACACACCTCGATGCGCGCGTCGTGCGGAAGGCGGCAGTGCGGGCAACGGATGAAGCGGCTGTGGCTCATGAACCAGCGACCAGATCTCCGAGAGTATGCCCGGAGGTCCCCCAGCGTAAAGGAGTGGCCATGGCCACCCCCCGAAGTGGCCTGGGCACCCTCCGGCACGCGCAACCCCGCGACCTTGCTCCGATCTGGAGTGGTACGGGAACTGCTCGCGCGGGTCGGCGATGGATGCGGCGGTGTTCCTTGCGCTCGCGAGCGCGTTCGGAGGGCTCGGGTTCGAGCACCCGGTGGCCGTCGCCGTCGTCACGGGCGTGTGGTGCGCGTGCCTCGTCGCCGGCCGCGATCCGAACGGCGAACGCGCACGGAAGACGACGACGCGCATCGTCGTGGCGACGATCGTGGTCGGGATCGTGATCGTGCAGGGAGCGCGTGCGCGCGGGACGATGCAGGCCTACGAGGCACGGCACCGCGCCCTGATCGCGAGCTTCCAGGGGCCGGTACGCTGCTCGGGCAGCGGGGAGATCGTGAGCTCGCCGGTCGAGAGCGGAGGCGAGACCGCGGTCGTGGTCGACGCGCGCCTCGAGTGTGACGGGGACGTCGGTCCCGGACGCCACGACGGCCGCGTCGCCCTGCGCGGCCCGGCGCCCGTCCTCGCCCGCGGTGACGTCGTGGACCTCGTCGCCCAGCTGGCTCCCCGCGAGCGCTTCTCGAACACGGACGGCGTCCACGCATGGGGCCGCGAGGCGCGCCGCGACGTCCCCACCTCCGGCGCGGCCCTCGACGTCCGCGTGACACACGCCGCGCGCGGCCCTCGCGCCTGGATCGACCACGCCCGCGCGTTCTCGCGCGCCCGTATCCACGCGACGTTTCCACCGGAGGCCGATCCGCTCGCTCGCGCGCTCGTCCTCGGCGAGAGCGATCTCCCCTCCGCGGACGACGCCGCGTTTCGCGAGAGCGGGCTCGCGCACCTCCTCGCGGTCTCGGGCATGCACCTCGTGATCGTCGTGGCCGGGTTCGTGCGGCTCGTCGCCGCGATCCTCGTGCGGATCCCTGCCCTCGCGCGCGGACCCGTCCACGCCGCGCGGTACGCCGCGACGATCGGCGTCGTGTTCGCGATCGGCTACGCCGATTTCGCGGGCGGCAGCGGATCCGCGCTGCGCGCCGGCTGGATGATGGCGGCCGGGCTCGCGGCGATCGGGCTCGGCGGACGTGCGGCGCCCGCTCGCGCGCTCGCGGCCTCGCTCGCGGTGATGTCCGTCGCGGATCCGCTCGTGGCGTACGATCTCTCGTTCGTCCTGTCCGTCCTCGCGACGATCGGCCTGATGCACCTCGCACGGCCCATCGGGTGCGCGCTCGGGTGGGCCCCGCCCGTCGTCCGCGACTCGCTCGCGCAGACCGTCGCCGCCACGATCCCGTGCGCGCCCGTGCTGTCGACGATCGCACCCACCCTCTCGATCGGCGGGATCTTCGCGAACCTCGTCGCGGTCCCGATCGGTGAGGCCCTCGCGCTGCCCGTGTGCATGATACATGCGTTGCTCTGGCCGGCGCCGCGCCTCGAGCATGGGGCGGCCGTGCTGGCGTCGGGGGCGCTCCTCGGCGTGCGCGAGATCGCGCGCCTCACGGCATCGATCGGGCTCCTGAAGATCGAGGTTCCGCCGGTCACCGCCGCGCAGGCGTGCGTGCTGGCGTGCGTCGTGGGGCTCCTCCTCGCGGGTGGGCCGAGGCGCGCCGTCGTGTGCGGGGCCGCGCTCGCGATCCTCCTCCTCGAGCTCGTCGCGAGGCGAGCCGGCGCGCCGACGGGCAAGCTGCGCGTGACGTTCCTGGACGTCGGCCAGGGCGACGCGGCGCTGGTCGATCTGCCGGACGGCCAGGCGTTGCTGCTCGACGCGGGCGGCCTCGTCGGCAGCCCGCTCGATCCGGGCGAGCGCGTCGTGGCGCCCGTGCTCCGCGCACGCCGCCGCAAGGACCTCGCGGCGGTGATCCTCTCGCACCCGCACCCCGATCACTTCATGGGGCTCGGGCGTGGCCTCTTCCGCGCGCGGTGGGCGGAGGCGTGGGACACCGGGCAGGGCGAGCGCGAGGGTGTGTCCGGGGAGTACGCGGCGTGGCTCGGGCGCACGCGACGCGAGGGGCGGCCGGTCCGCGCGCCGCCGTCCCTCTGCGGGCGCCACGTCCTGGGCGGCGCGATCGTCGACGTCCTCGCGCCCTGCCCGGGCCTCGTGGAGGACGCGGACGCCAACGACAACTCGTTCGTGATCCGGATCGCGCACGGGCACCGCTCGGTCCTGTTCATGGGCGACGCCGAGCGCGCCGAGGAAGGCCGGCTGCTCGCGGCGGGCGCCGATCTCCGCGCGGACGTGCTCAAGGTGGGACACCACGGCAGCCGCACGTCCACGACCCCCGCCCTCGTGGACGCGGTCCGCCCCGCCCACGCCGTCCTCTCCACGGGCGTCCGGAACCGCTTCGGGCACCCCCACGCAGCCACGCTCGCGACGCTCGGCGCGCGGCCCATACGCGTGTGGCGCACCGATCGCGAGGGCGCGGTCGTCGTGGAGACCGACGGGGTGTCGCTCCAGGTGTCGTCGGTGACCTCGTTACGTTGAGGATTGAATCCCCACGCGTCGTACGCTACGGGAGCCGTCGTGATGGCGCGCCCCATCGTGAAGTGGGCCGGTGGCAAGCGGAGCCTGCTGCCCGAGCTGATCACGCGCGTCCCCCCGTCGATGCGCACCTACGCGGAGCCGTTCGCGGGGGGCCTCGCGCTCTTCTTCGCGCTCGCCTCGGAGGAGCCGCGCCGCTTCGAGCGCGCCATCGTGTGCGACCAGAACGCGGAGCTGATCGCGTGCTACACGGCCGTCCGCGACGACGTCGAGGGCGTGCTGCGAGCCCTGGCGAAGTACACGCACGACGAGGCCCTCTTCTACGAGGTGCGCGAGAAGGACACGCGGCGCTGGTCCGACACGGCGCGCGCGGCGCGCCTTCTGTTCCTGAACCGGGTCTGCTTCAACGGGCTGTGGCGCGTGAACTCGAAGGGCAAGTTCAACGTGCCGTTCGGCCGGTACGCGAACCCGCGCATCCACGATCCGGAGGGCCTGCGCGCCGCGAGCCACGCGCTCGCGGGGGCGGAGATCGTGTCCGGCGACTTCACCCTCGCCACGCGCGACGTCGACCGGCGGGACTTCGTGTACTTCGACCCGCCCTACGTGCCGCTCTCGCGGACGGCCGCGTTCACCGCGTACGCGAAGGACGGGTTCGGTCCGGCGGACCAGGAGCGGCTCGTCACCGAGCTGGCGCGCCTCCGCGCGGCGGGCGTCCGCGCGCTCCTGTCCAACCACAAGACGCCCGGGACGCTCGAGCTCTACCGCCACTTCGCGATGAGCGAGGTGTCGGCGCGGCGCTCGATCAGCCGGGAGGGCTCCACGCGCACGCCCGCCGCCGAGCTCCTCGTCGACACGTGGGGGCCCGCCGGCCGCGCGAAGAAGGCGCCGCGGCGCGCGAAGGCCTGAGCGCGAGCATGGACGAGGACGCGCTCAGGGCCCGCGTGAAGGCCGAGCTCCGCAAGCGGATGCGGGCTATCCGGAAGGCCGCCACGCCGGAGTCGTGCGCGGCGCGCTCGGCGCGGATCGTGGACGGGCTCCTCGGGCTCCCCTTCGTCCGCGACGCGCGCGCCGTCGCGCTGTTCTGGCCGATCGAGGGGCGAAACGAGGTGGACCTCCGCGCCCTCGACGCGACGCTCCGGGGGCGCGGGCTCCAGGTGGCCTATCCGTCCATCGATCCGGAGCGCGGGGAGATGCGGATGCGGTTCGTGGAGGATCCGGGCGCGATGGCGGAGCGCGGTAGGGGCTTCCGCGAGCCGTCGCCCGAGATCCCCCTCGCCGTCGGCCTGGAGGTGATCGTGGTGCCCGCGCTCGCGGTGGATCCGGCGGGGCACCGCATCGGGTACGGCGCGGGGTGGTACGATCGCACGCTCCCGGTGTACTGCCCGCCGGCGATCGCGGTGGCGGTGGCGTACGACTACCAGGTGATGGTGGACATCCCGTTCACGGAGCGCGACGTGCGGACCGCGTGGGTGGTGACGGACGGGAGGACGCTGGAGGCGGAGTCGGCCGGAGGTTGAGCGTTCGTCACGCGGGGAGGTCGGCGTGGCCGACGGGTCGGGGCGGAAGGCCACCGCGATCTGGCCCCTGGCATCGATCAGCTGGCCACCGACCAGGCCCGCGCGAGCTCGACGATCCGCGCGTGCTCGGGCACGTGCTCCAGGTAGGATCGCCGCCACCGCTCGTCGCGGATACCAGCCGCGTGGTGGAGGAGCCGTGTCCGCGCTTCCGCGAGCGCCGCGCGAGCCTCGTGTGCGCGGCCCGCCGCGTCGAGCGCCTCGGCGTGCGTCAAGCGGATGAGCCCCTCCACGCCGTCGATGCCGCCCATCGCGACCATCAGATCCATTGCCTCGGCCGACGCGTCGAGCGCGCGGCGTCGATCGCGGTCCGGGAGGAGCGAACGAGCGACGAGCACGAGCGCGAGCGCGCGGATGTGCGGCGAGGATGGATCGGCGGCGAGCGCCCGCGTCGCCGCGTCCGCGGAGGCCATGTGATCCCCCTGCATCGACCTCACCCAGGAGAGGGTGACACGCGCCCGCGCCTCGTGGCGGACGTAGCGGCTCTGCGCGCAGGTCGCGATCACCTGCTCGAGCGCGGCCACCGCCTCGACGAACCGCCCGGTATGGGCCAGCGCGAGCGCCCAGCTGGATCGCGCGCTCTCCACGAAGCCGCCGAGCCTCATGCTCGCCGCCACGGTGAGGGCCTCGCGGACACGGTTCTCGGCGAGATCGTAGGCCCCGAGCAACGCGTAGGCGTTCCCCACGTTGGCCCGCTGGAGGCACGCGTTCCGGAGGTCGCCGGCCGACGCGAAGCCAGCCACCGCGGCCTCGGTGTGCGCGAGGTTCGCGACCGGGTCACCCCTGTGGCGCGCGAACTCGGCCAGCGCCACGTTCACCCACGCGCGCGCCACGACCGCCGTCGGGTCGCGGCCCTCCCGCTCGACGCCCCCGAACAGCGTCGTCGCGCGATCGATGGAGCCCGCGCGGATCAGCACCACGGTCGTGCGCGCGAGGGCGATCACCTGGGCGTCCCAGTCCACGGCGACCGGCGCCGCCGATGCGAGGTCGTCGGCCAAGGAGAGCACGTCCGCGCTCCGGCCGACCTGACCGAGCGCCATCGCCATGTGACCCTTCGCCGCGTACCAGCCCACGCTGCCGCGAGGGAGGTGCTGGAGCGCGACGAAGGCCCGTCGCCAGGCGGCTCCGTACGCGCCGAGCCAGAAGTGCGCCACCGCCTGGACCGCGCACATGCGTCCGCGCAGGCCCGCGTCGCCCTCGTGCGCGTCGATCGCCTCCCCCGCGAGGTGGATCGCGCGCTCGAGGTCGTTGTCGGCGAGCGCCTGCTCCGCGGCGCGCACGAGCGTCGCGTTGGCGTCCTGCACCGAGCCACCGGGCGCGACGATCTCGTTGCCCGTGAGGGGCTGCGCCGCGATCGGCGTGGGCGGAGCGTGGCGATCCGACACGACGCCGCCGTCGGTGAGCGCGTCGTCCTCGACGAAGATGGCATCCCGGTGCTCCCCATCCGGCGCGGAGGGGAGCGTGGCGGGCCAAGGGCTAGCGTTCGCGCGACGGCCGACCGCAGAAAGTCGGGCACGGGCACGGGCACGGGCACGGGCACGAGGGATGTCCTAGAGCACCGAACAGGTTGAAGTCCGAGCGATGTCCAGGACTTGGGGCACCCCGGGCTGAAGCCCGGGGCAGCAACCTCACGTTTCTTGTCCGTGGTGAAGCCCGCCTGCGCGGGCTTCGCGTTGTCCGTGATCCGATTGTGATCCGCGTCGCGGCTGCTCCATTTCGCGCTGGCGTTCGGGTGAGGACCCACAGACCGCAGGAAGCCCGCGCAGGCGGGCTTCACACCCGTTGCATCACTTGAGGTTGCTGCCCCCGGCTTCAGCCGGGGGTGCCCAAGTGATCGGAACCTTGTGCCAATCAAGCTGATCGGTGCCCTAGTGTGGGACGCGGTGCGGGCCCGCCTGACGTAGCATTCGCCCCATGGACCTCGACCTCCCCTCCACCCTCCGCGCCTTCGAGCGCGACGGCTACGTCATCCTCCGCGAGCTCCTCTCGCGCGCCGAGACGGAGGCCCTCGCCGCCGCCCTCGCGCCGTACGAGGCGGGCCGCCCCATGGGGCGCAACGACTTCGAGGGGGAGCGCACCCACCGCGTGTACAGCCTCGCCGCGAAGGGCGAGATCTTCATGCGCCTCGCGGAGAACCCCCGGGTCCTCTCGCTCGTCGATCGCCTCCTCCTCCCGAGCTGGCTCCTCTCCAACCTCCAGTCGATCCGCATCCACCCCGGCGAGACGCCCCAGCCCTGGCACACCGACGACGGCTTCTACCCGATCCCCCGCCCGCGCACGAAGCTCGCCGTCTCCACCATCTGGGCCATCGAGGACTTCACCGAGGAGAACGGCGCGACCGAGGTCATCCCGGGCAGCCACCTCTGGGGCGACGAGACGCCGCACGACGACGCGCGCGGCGCGATCAAGGCCGTCATGCCGCGTGGATCCGTGATCGTCTTCGACGGCGCGCTCTGGCACCGCGGCGGCCTCAACACGTCGTCCGCCACGCGCCTCGCGATCTCGCCGCAGTACTGCCAGCCCTGGCTCAGGCCGCAGGAGTCGCAGCTCCTCATCGCGCCGCCCGACGTCGCGCGGACGTGCTCCGATCGCGGGCGATCGATGCTCGGGTACGGCATCCACCCCCCGTTCCTCGGGCAGGTCGAGGGCATGCACCCCCTCCGCCTCGTCGATCCGTCGTACCGCCACCACAAGACCCAGGACCACGCGGTCGCCGAGCAGGTCCTCGCCCGCCCGAAGGCGGTCATGTGATCAGAGGACCTTCACCCTCTGCCAGGCCTCGGTCACGACCTCCACCTCGAGGCTCCCCGCCCCGTAGAGGAGGGTCGCCGCGTCCACCGTCGCCTGCGCGGCCTCCGCGAACGTGGCCCTCGGCGTGAGCAGCGCGAGGGCGCGGTACCAGATCGGGGCGGCCTTCTCCCACGAGCGCCCGCCGAGGGCGGTGGCTGCGAGGTAGAACGCGTGGTTGGGGATCCCCGAGTTCGTGTGAGGATCGCCGCCGTTGACGTAGCCGCTCATGTCGCTCGGCTGGTCGTCGCCGATCCACGCCGTGCCCGGCGCGGCCAGGGACCGCAGCGCGGCGCCGAACCCCGGATCGAGGAGCCCGCCGCCGATCGCCCACTCGGCGGCCGTCGCGACCTCCTGCCGGTGCCACTGGAGCACCACGCACCCGAGCACGTCGCACCAGGACTCCGCGAGCGCGCCCGCTTGCCCCTCGTGCGAGAGGCCCCCGCCGGGGACGGCGTACTGCAGGACGCCGTGCGTGATCTCGTGCGCGACCACGTCGAGGGCGGTCGCGAAGCAGCGCACGAACGGCCCCTTCGGCGTCCTCTCCCCGAGGAGGAGCCGGCTGCCGCTCCACATCGCGTTGTCGGGCGCGAACCCCGAGTTGACGGTCGTCTCGATCCGCATGCCCAGGCCGTCGATCGAGTCGCGGCGCAGCACGGACGCGTAGAAGTCGTACGTCGTGCCGGTCGCGTCGTACGCGGCATTCGCCATGGGATCGAGCGCGGCTGGCTCGCCCTCGGAGCGCGCGAGGCTCCCGAGGCCCTTGGCCCCCGCCGCGTCGAACACCTCGCGACGCCGCCCGACGGACGGCGGGTGCGTCACCGACAGCGAGAGCATGCCGAGCACCGATCGCCGACCCGCGAGCGTCGCCGACGCCTCCGCGCTCGCGAGCAACGCGTCGCGCGCACCGGCGCAGTCCGGATGGAGGGCCAGCCTCCTCAGGGTCGCCGGGGACACGGCCGCGGAACTTTGTGGTGGGGGTGGAAGGGAAGGTGGCATGGAGAGAAGCCTCAGGACCACGATCGCCCCACCGGATCGAGAACGCAGGTGCGACGATGGTCGCGGACGTGCAACCCTCGGACCAATTCGTTTTCCGCTACCCCTGCGGCGGATGTGACGGGTTTTGTCACCTTCCAGCACGGGAGGGACGCATTTGGGTCGGCCCTTCCGCCCCGGGCTCCGAGCGGGTAAGAACCGGGGCCATGGCGAGCATCTTCCGGGGAGGCCTCTTCAGCGGCCACGTCGCGATCGTGACCGGCGGCGGCAGCGGCATCGGGCTCGCGACGGCGCTCACGCTCGGCGAGCTCGGCGCGAAGATCGCCATCTGCGGGCGGAGCACAGAAAGGGTCGCGGCGGGCAAGACGGCGCTCGAAAGCCAGGGCATCACGACGTTCGCGGACGTGTGCGACATCCGCGACGCCGATCAGGACGTCGCCTTCGTCGAGAAGGCAGGCGCCGCCCTGGGCCGGGCGACGATCCTCGTCAACAACGCGGGCGGCCAGTTCCCCACCACGGCCGAGAGCGTCTCGCCCCGCGGCTGGGAGGCGGTCGTCCGCAACAACCTGAACGGCACCTTCTTCATGACCCAGGCGGTCGCGAAGGCCCACATGATCCCGGCGCGCCGCGGCCGGATCGTGAACGTGATCGCGAACATGGCCCGCGGCTTTCCGGGCATGATCCACACCGGCGCCGCCCGGGCGGGCGTCGAGAACATGACGAAGACGCTCGCGATCGAGTGGGCCGAGCACAACGTCCAGACCAACGCGATCGCCCCCGGCATCATCCGGACGTCCGGCACCGATCAGTACCCGCCCGAGCTCGTCGAGATGAGCCGCGCTCGCACGCCCATGAAGAGGATCGGCACCGCCGAGGAGGTCGCCGAGCTGATCGCGTACCTCGCGAGCGACGCCGCGTGGTTCGTGACCGGAGAGACCTGGTACATCGACGGGGGCGCGCACCTCTGGGGGGACAACTGGATCATCCCCGACGATCCCCGGGCTCCCGTACCCGAGATCGTCCGCACCCTCCCCGACAGGTAGCCGTGTCCGAGCCCGAGCCCGAGCCCAAGCCCGAGCCCGATCCCTTCCGGGCCCCGCCCGCGGACATCGCACACGCCGGTGCTCCTGCGCCCGCTCCCACGCCGTCCCCCGCCCCCGCTGCCGACGCGCCTGCGCGGCCGTTCATCATCACGTTCCGCAGCTGGATCCGCGACTACTTCTACGCCGAGCCGCCCACCTTCGGCATCGCGATCGTCCCGATGGCGTTCCTCTCGATGCTGCTCTTCACGCGGCACCCGACGAAGACGAACTTCATCTTCGACGAGCAGGAGGCCCTCCTCGCGAACCCCTACGTGCGAAGCGTGGCCGACGCGCAGCCCAAGTTCCGGTGGATCGACGCGTTCTACCGCGACTTCTGGGGCCTGCCCGCCGAGCGCAGCATCGGTTCGTACCGGCCCATCCCGAACCTGATCTGGCGCGCCCTCTGGGCGATCGGCGCCCGCGATCAGACGCCCTTCCTCCACCACTGGATCAACGTCCTCTTCCACGGGATCAACGGCGCGATCGCGGTCGTGATCGCGCACAAGATCACGCGCGACAAGACGACCGCGTGGCTCACGGGCGCGCTGTTCACCGGCTGCGCGGTGCTGACCGAGGCGGTCACCGGCGTGGTCGGGATCGCGGACGTGTTCGGCGGCCTCGGCGCGATCCTCGCCCTCGCCGCGGTGGCGCTACCGCTGCGCTTCCTGCCGTTTGGCGTCTTCCTCGCGACCCTCTTCGGGCTCTACTCGAAGGAGAGCGCCATGGTGTGCGTGCCCATGGTGCCCTTCGCCGCGCTCGCGACGGCGGACATCCTGTTCCCCGATCGCCCGCGGCGCTGGCTGCGCGCGTTCCTGGCGCTCCTCGGTGCGTGCGGCGCGTTCGTGCTCTACGTGGAGGCGCGGCGCCGCATGTTCCCGGCGCCCTTGCCCGCGGCCTTCAGCGTGGAAGCGCTGCGAGACAAGGGTGGGGTGGAGCGGGCGTATGGCGCCATCATGCGGTGGTACGCGCAGCCGGTCCTGCCAAGGGATCCGCTGAACAACCCGCTCGTCAACGCGTCGGCCGATCTGCGCGTGGCGGGCGGCCTCCGCGTCTACGTACGCGGGCTCTGGCAGATCCTCTTCCCGTGGACGCTGTCGGGAGACTACTCGGCGCCGCAGGAGCCCATCCCTCCTCGCCTCCTCTTCCCCGAGAGCGTCATCGGCGGCGCCCTCCTCGTGGCGCCCGTGGTGGCCGCGCCGATCCTGGTGTTCCTCGGCTGGCGCAGCGTGCGCCGCCAGAAGGCCGCTTCGCCGGTCGACCTCGGCGAGGCGGGCGACGGCCCGTACCGCGACGCCGCGGTGGTCGCGAGACCCATCGTGGAGGCCGACGTCAGGCCCGCGATCGCGGTCGCCTTGCTGTGGATCATCGTCTCCTACTTCCCCGTGTCGAACATCCCGATCCTCCTCCCCACCGTGCGCGCGGAGCGCTTCTGGTACTTCCCCGCGATCGGCACGAGCTTCCTGCTCGCGCTGACGGCGAAGGCTTTCCTCGACGAGTGGCGCGGCGAGCGGCGCCGCAGGATCGCGTCCGTCGCCGTCGTCACCCTGTTCATCGTCTTCCAGGGCATCTGCGCGCGCAGGCACGCCAACGACTACAAGGACGACCTCGCGTTCTGGGACGCCACGCGTAAGGCCGTGCCCAACAGCGCCAAGGCGCACCTCAACTACTCCGTGATGAAGGGCGCGCGCGGCGACCTCGACGCGCGCGCCGCCTCCAGCCGGCGCGCGCTCGAGCTGGCGCCGGAGTGGCCGATGGCCAGCATCTACCTGGGCGACACGCTGTGCCGGCAGCACAAGGCCGCCGAGGCGATCCCCCACTACAAGAAGGGGTTCGAGCTGGCGCCGGGCGAGGTGAACCTGATCGCGCTGGCGCTCCAGTGCCTCTGGGAAGAGAAGGCCCTCGTGCCCGACGCGCCGCTCCGGGGCGAGCTCGACAAGATGGGCGACGCCCGCAGCGGTTCCTGGCTAGACTACCTCGTCAAGGACATCCTCGCGAACGGCGAGACCCACAACGGCGTCGATCCCAAGCACCGCCCGCGCGGCTACAACGAGGGACCGAAGGACTGAGCGTGCTCGAGAGACTGAACAGGCTGGCGCGTTTCTGGCTGGGTGACGCGCGCTTCGAGGCGCGCACCTCGCTCGACGCCATGCTCCCGTCGCTGATCGCCTTCGCCGCGCTGTGCGTGGGGCTGCACACCGTGCACCGCGCGACGCGACACCTCCTCCACGCCCCGCCGCCGCGGACGATCCCCGCGGACGGCCCCGGGGACGCCCGGTTCGGCCTCACGCTCGCGACCCGGCAGGAAATCTTCCGCGAGTTCGCGCTCGCGGAGCCGAGCCAGCGCGCCGCGGGGCTCTCCTCGTTCCCGACCGAGCGCTGGTCCGCCGAGGACCACCGCGGCTCGTTCGAGCGCGGTGCCGCCAGGAACCTCGCGACGCGGCACTCGGTCAGCCTGACGCAGATCTACCTCGTGCTCGACGAGGGCATCCGCGAGAAGTGGCCGGGCCCGGACGGCAAGCCGCTCGACGCGACGACGATCCCGCTCAAGCCGCGGAGGAAGTACTGATGGCGGCCCTCGATGTCCGCCTCGGGCGGACGCGGCGCTTCACCGACCGTCTCCTCCAGCTCTTCGGGCTCAGGCTCGTGGTGTGGTGCATCGCGGCCGCGGCGTTCCTTCCCGGCGTGCTGAACGATCCCCCGCACACCATCGCGGGCTACCACGACGAACACAACTGCGTGATGCACGAGGAGGCCGCACGCCGCACGATCGCGGAGTACCACCAGATCCCGGCGTGGAACCCGTGGTTCTGCGGCGGGATCGCCGGCCTGGCGAACCCGCCCGACACGAGCCTCGCGCCCGATTTCCTGCTGCGCGTCTTGTTCGGCACGGCGCCGGGGCGGCGGCTCGCCGTCTTCTTCCTGTGCCTCCTGGGGATGGAGGGCGTGTTCCGCTACGCACGCCGGCACGACGCCTCGACGGTCGGCTCGGCCTTCGCCGGGATCGTCTTCGCCTGCTCGGGCCACTACGTGACCCTGCTCGTCGACGGCTGGGTGTTCATGTACGTGTACCAGCTCATCCCGTGGGTCCTCCTGTCGTTCGAGGAGGGGGTCCGGCGAAAGGGGTGGCGCATCTGGGGCGGCTTCTTCATGGCGTGGATCGTCATGTGCGGGGGGACGTACGTGGCGCCGTTCACCGCGCTCGCGCTCGCGCTCCTGTGGGTGATCGAGACGGGACGCGCGGGGCTCGGGCTCGACGGAGGACGCTCCGCCCGGATCTGGGAGCCGACGCTCTCGCTCATGACCATGGCGGTCGTCGCCCTGGGACTGACCGCGATCCGCACGCTCCCGATGCTGGCGATCGTCCTTGGCAGCCCGCGCGAGGTCGACCAGGTGGACATGGACGGGCCCTTCTCCGTCCTGTCGCGGCTCTTCCTCCCGCACCTCCACGCGGGGTGGGGCGCCGGGGCAGGCGAGTTCTACGTGGGCTGGCCGACCGCGTTCCTGGCGCTCCTCGCGGTCGTCGTCGTCGACCGGCGCGCGGGGCGCTTCGTGTTCCTCTCGGTGTTCTTCATGGCGCTCGCGGCCGGCGAGGCGACCGACGTGGCGCCGTACGTGCTCCTCCACAAGCTGCCGCTCTACGAGCAGCTGCGCTTCCCTGTCCGCTACACGGTCGTGGCCGCCCTCTTCGTCGCCCTCGCCGCCGCGCGTGGGCTCACGCGCATCGAGGACGCGCTGCCCGCTCTGCTCGCGAGGATCATCGCGCGCACGGTGGGGAACGAGGCCACACGTGCGCGGGCCCTCGCCGCGACGGCCCCGCGGCTGATGCTCGGCCTCGGGAGCGGTGTCCTCGCGCTCTCGATCGCCTACCAGGGCGCGAAGGATGTGGTCGAGCACAACGTCGTGCGCGAGACGACGATCTACAACTTCGACGAGATCGCGCGATGGGACGATCCGGGCGGCTTCCGGCAGGCGCGCGGCAACCGGTGGGACGCGCACGTGTGGCCGATGGGCAGCCGCGGCTCGCTCCACTGCTTCGAGGAGAACCAGCTCTTCGAGTCGCCCTACCTGCGCGGCGACCTCCCGAAGGAGGAGCGCGCGATGGACGACCCGTCCGCCACGGTCGATCGCGTCTCGTGGAGCCCCAACGAGATCGTGCTCCACGTGAAGAGCGAGCGAGGCGTCCGCGTCGCGATCAACCAGAACCACAACCGCGCGTGGAAGGCGAACATCGGCGCCGTCGTGAGCGACGGCGGCGTGCTGAGCGTGAAGGTCCCGCCCGGAGACCACCGCGTGGAGCTCGTCTTCAGCGACTCCAGGCTCCGGCGTGGGGCCCTCGTGTCGGTGATCACCATCATGATGATCCTCGCGTGGGGAGTCCCGCACGCGCGGCGGGGCGTGCGGGCGCGATGGCGGCTGCTGAGGATGATCCGCAAGCGGGAGAGGGTGGCCGTGGGGTGAAGACGACGGCGGACGGCGGACGCCCCACGCCTGTGGACGCGATCGCGTGGATTTCGACGCGGGGGGTGGACTAGAGTCCGCCGTCCTCATGCTCGAAGCTTCGCCGTCGACAGAGCTCCCGGACGCGTCCGCCCCGGCGGCGCAGCCGGTCGCCGAGGCTGACGGCGCCCGGGGGGCGCCGGCGACGATCCGCTGCGCGGCGCGCGGCGTGAAGAAGGCGTTCGGGGAGACGCAGATCCTGAAGGGCGTCGACGTCGAGATCCCCGAGGGCAGCTTCACCGTCCTCGTCGGGCCGAGCGGGTGCGGGAAATCCACGCTGCTCCGGCTCGTCGCGGGCCTCGAGGAGGCGGACGAGGGGACGATCGAGCTCGCCGGGCGCGACGTCACGAAGCTGGCGCCGCGGGAGCGCGACGTCGCGATGGTCTTCCAGAGCTACGCGCTCTACCCGCACCTCACGGTGCGCCGGAACCTCGCCTTCGGCCTCGAGCTCCGCGGCACCGACGCGGTCGAGATCGCGAAGCGGGTCGACGAGGCGAGCGCCATGCTCGGGCTCGGCGCCCTGCTCGACCGCCTGCCGAAGCAGCTCTCGGGCGGGCAGC
>SXNL01000012.1 GCA_005777185.1 Myxococcales bacterium | reverse complement strand
CGCGCGCTCAGGGGGAGACGAAGAGGTTCCGCGAGCTCCGCGCAGACCTCACCCTCCCGGCCTCCCTCTCCCTGAAGGGAGAGGGAGGAGCGCGGGCACGGATCGGTCTCAGGAAGGACCCTCGAGGTGCGATGGGGGGCAACGCGACGCGGGGCCGACCGATGGGGGCGCGCATGAGCGACGAGGCGAGCGCGAGGCCGACGCCGAGCGTTCGGCGGGCGGCGACCGATGCGCGCAAGGTGAGGCGGGCGAGAGGCCTACGCCGCCGTCCGACTCGCGCCGAGGTGGTCGCCTGGCGGCTCCTGCGCGACCGCACGATGCTCGGCCTGAAGTTCCGCCGGCAGCAAGTGCTCTGCGGCTACGAGGTGGACTACGGCGCCGTCCACGACGACGCGGAGCGGGCCGAACGGGATGCGAGGCGCACGACGATCCTCGCGCGCCGTGGCGTCCCCGTCGTTCGCCTCGAGAACGCACGACGGAACCGGGAGACCCTGCGAGAGGCGATTCTCCCGTTCACATGCCCTCACCCCCCGTCCCCCTCTCCCTGAAGGGAGAGCATCGCCATGGAGGCGTTGTGGACCGATCCGCCGGCGAGCATCGACTCCGAGGACGACGAGGCTAAGCGAGGAGCGGATCATTTCGATGCGCTCTTGGCGTTGCGGACCTGCGCCAACAGCACCTCGACAAGCTCGACCGCCCGCACAACGCGAACGGGCTTCGCGTCCGAAGCATTTCGTCGAGTGCGATCGCCCTTGCCACGAAGGGCTCGTCAAGCACCGCGGTCACCAGCGCACGCGCGAGGTCGACGCTCGACATCGAGCCATCCGCGACGGCGGCCAGCAGCTCCTCGGCCAGCTCGCCGAGACCAAGCCCAGTTTTGGTCCCGTGGTCCGCGCCTTGGTCCGGAGCTGGGTCTCGGTGCCGCCCAGTGCCGTCCCGTGCCAGAATCGTGGTCCCGGAGGGTTCGTTCTCTCCGGGTTTCCGCTCGGCGCAACTCCGTGCAGACGCCGGGTCAGAGTTTGAAGGCCGCCGTGGGCGTGAGTCCACCGGGAGTTCGAATCTCTCCTCCTCCGCTGCCATGGTGTCGCGTCGCGCCGTTCAGATCCGCCGCACCGCGGTCCTCGAGACGACCGCGAATCGCACGACGAGCGCGACCGCGACGGCCGCCAGACCGAGCGTGAGTCCGAGCCAGAGTCCACGCGCGCCCATCCGGCCAGGCCCTCCGAGGAGCACGGCCACGGGGAGCCCGATGATCCAGTGGCCGACCACGTTCGCCACGAAGGGCTGTCGCACGTCGCCTGCGCCGCGCAGCGCGCCCGCGGCCACACCCTGCACGCCGTCGACCACCTGGAACAGGGCGGCGACGCGGACGAGGTCCGAACCCAGCGCGACGACGTCCGGGTCCACGGTGAAGAGGCGGACGAGCGGCGCCGGGACGATGGCGAAGACCACGCCGCACACGAGCATGTAGAGGGCCCCGAGCCCGATGCCCAGGAACCCCGTGCTGCGCGCGCGGGCCGGGCGCCCCTCGCCGACGGCGTGGCCCACGCGGACGGACGTGGCACCGCTCAAGCCGAGCACTCCCATGAAGGTGAAGCTCGCGAGCCCGATCGCGACTTGATGGGCGGCCATGACGGTGGGGCCCATGCGCCCCGCCGCGAGCGCCACGGCCGCGAAGACGCCGATCTCCGCCACGAGCTGGAGCCCGATGGGAGCGCCCAGCGAGAGGAGACGCGTCACGCGCACGGGCGCGCCCACGTCCCCGCTCTGCTCGCGCTCGACCATTCGCACGAACGGCGCCGTCGCGACGACGAGCACGAAGCACGCGATCGAGCTCGCGATTCCAGCGCCGACGGCGCCCATCGGTGCGAGCCCCGCGCGCGGGAGGCCCAGCGCCGCGAGGAACCCGTCGCCACGAACGAGGACGTTGCACACGATCCAGTTGACGAGGTTCGCGACGACGGCCGCCAGGACGAGCGGGGCGGTCCGTCCGTGCGCCTGCAGGTAGGCCTTCTGCGCGAGGAACCACGAGAAGAAGAGCAGCCCCGGCGCGTGCCCGACCAGGAACGCGCGCGCCCGATCGGCGACCGCGGTCTCGATGCCGAGCGGCTCCAGGAACCGCGTCGCGACGAGCGCCACGAGCATGCACGGGGCCCAGGCCAGAGCGCAACCCGGGAGCGCGGCGCGGAGCCCCGCCCACGCGCGTCGCGGCTCGCCCGCGCCCACCGCCTGCGACGCGATCGGCTCGAGCGCCGCCGCCACACCCATGGGTATCCCCACGCCGACGAAGCCGATGGATCGGCCGATCGAGCTGCCCGCGAGATCGGTGACCGACAGCCTTCCGAGCACCGCCACGTCGACCAGGCCGAGCGACACGAGCCCCACCTGCGTGAGCGCGATGGGCCACGCGAGCGACAGGAGCGCCACGATCTCGCGGCGGCGCATCATTCGTGAAGAGGATCGCCGAGGTGACTCGTGTCGTTCCACGAGACCAGCTGGAACCTCGCGAGCCCCCGGCGCCGCTGCAGCACCGTGACGCTCGCGTTCCTCATCGGCGCCATCGCTTGCGCGCCGGCGACCGACATGCCGAGCAGCCTGGCGACGACGCTCTTGATCGCGGCGCCGTGCGAGACGACGAGCACGTTGCCCGCGCCCTCCATCCCGCGCGAAATGTCCTCGAGCGCCTCCTCGACGCGGCGGGCGAGCGCGGCGTACGTCTCCGCGCCACCGCGCGGCACGTCGAGACCGGCACGCCACGCCGCCCACTCCTCCGGAAAGCGCGCCTCCACCTCGGCGAACGAGAGCCCCGTCCACGCCCCCACGTCGACCTCGCGTAGACGGACGTCGGTCTGGATCGTCGGCAAGGGCGCTCGTGGCAGGCTCGCGACGAGGATCGACGCAGACTCGTGCGCGCGGAGCAGGTCCGACGACCAGATCCCGTCGATCGGGACGGCGGCGAGGCGGGCTCCGAGCTGCGCGATCTGGGCGCGCCCCACCTGGTTGAGGCCCGCGCCGCGCTGGCCCTGGAACACGCCGACCCGGTTCTCCTCGGTCTCGCCGTGTCGGACGACGAGGAGGCGCGGGCCCGGGCCTTCCATCGCGTCGCAGCCTACACGTAAACCATGGAAAGCACACCACTATCGCGCACCACTTGCCAGATGGCCGGCGGGTGGACTAGGTTTCACGCCCCCCCCGGAGGAGCGACCATGGCCCGTGTCACCGTCGAAGATTGTCTCGAGCGCGAGGAGAACCGTTTCGCGCTGGTGATCCTGGCCGCCGTGCGTACGCGGCAGCTCATGAAGGGCGGACAGCCGCTCGTCCACTCCAAGAACAAGGCCGCCGTGACGGCGCTCCGAGAGATCGCTGCGGGCAAGGTCCACTACGACCGCCCCACGAACGACGTCGTCCAGGAGTGGATCGACGCGCAGCAGCGCGCCGGGTTGATCTGACGCCCAACGCCTCGGCGCGCCAGACGGAGGCGCGATGACCACGCGCTCTCGGCGGCCAGCGGACGCGCGCGCGGACCGTGAGCTCGAGGTCGGGGCGCGTGCGCACTACGAGGATCCCGACTTCTACACGGCGACCTACCGGAAGCGGATCGACGACGTGCAGTTCTACGTCGCCGAGGCCATCGCCTCCGGCGGGGCCGTGCTGGAGTACGGCGTCGGAAACGGGCGCGTAGCGCTGCCCGTGGCGCGTCACGGCGTCGAGGTCGTCGGCGTCGATCACTCGCGCGCCATGCTCGCCGATCTCAAACGGAGGCTCGGCGAGGAGCCGCCGGAGGTCCGCCGGCGCGTCCGCCTCCGCGAGGGTGACATGCGCGCCGTCCGGGTACGCCGGCGGTTTCCGCTCGTGATCTGTCCCTTCAACGCGGCCCTCCACCTCTACACGCGCGGTGACGTCGAGCGCTTCCTCGCGCGGGTGCGCGCGCACCTCGCGCCGCGGGGGCGCTTCGTGTTCGACGTCTCGATGCCGATGATGAAGGATCTCGCGCGTTCGCCCGAGCGTGCGTACCGCGCGCCCCGCTTCGTGTACCCGGGCGAGGGCGTGGTTCGGTACGAGGAGTACTTCGACTACGATCGCACGCGGCAGGTCCTGTTCGTGTCGATGCGCTTCGAGCCCGTGGCGCGCCCGGAGCGCCGCTTCACGCTCCCGCTCGCGCATAGACAGTTCTTCCCGGCCGAGATGGAGGCCCTGCTCCACTACAACGGCCTCGAGGTCGAGCGCGCGCACGGCGATTTCCAGGGCGGCCCGCTCGAAGACGACAGCGACGTGATGGTCTTCGTGACGCGCGCGCGGCGAGGCTTCGCGTGAGCTCCGTCGCGGCGGCGCTGGCCGAGGTGCGCGAGCGGATCGCCCGCGCAGCGCGGGCCGCGGGGCGCGACCCCGCAGAGATCCGCCTCGTCGCCGTCTCCAAGACGAAGCCCGCGGAGATGATCCGCGAGGCGTACGCCGCGGGCCAGCGCGACTTCGGCGAGAACTACGCGCAGGAGCTCGCCGCGAAGGCCGAGGCGCTCGGGGACCTCGCGGATCTCCGGTGGCACTTCATCGGGCACCTGCAGAGGAACAAGGCGCGCGTCGTCGCGCGTCACGCCCACCTCGTCCACACCGTGGACGGCGCCGCGCTCGCGACCGAGCTGGGAAGGCGGGCGCTCGCGGCCGGGCGCGCGCCGCTCCGGGTGATGATCGAGCTCAACGTGGGGCTCGAGGCGCAGAAGCAAGGCGTGCCGCCCGGAGACGCCGCGGAGCTCGCGCGCGCGATCCGCGCCGACGCCACGCTCCGCCTCGTGGGCTTCATGACCATGCCGCCCGCGGGCGATCCAGACGCGGCGCGAGCCGTCTTCGATCGCGTGCGCCGCGTACGCGACGAGATCGCAGATCCGGACGTCCGCGACCTGTCGATGGGGATGTCGGACGATCTCGAGATCGCCGTGGCCTGCGGCGCGACGATCGTTCGGATCGGAAGCGCCGTCTTCGGGGCGCGCACCCTCCCGGCGTGACGCCGCCGGGCTCCGGGCGTCACACGGGTGGGACGAGGTGCTTCTTGTGCCGCCGCGGCTCCCTCTTGCCCGCGTACCTCGCGAGCCGCTGCGCGATCTCCACGCGCAGCCGGTCCCCCGGCACGACCGCGTCGACCACGAGCTCGGACGCGAGCTTCATGAGATCGATGTCGGCGCGGTACTCCTCTCGCAGCCTTGCGACGTAGGCATCGCGCTCGGGCCCAGCCGGGACCTCCTGGATCTTGTTGTAGAACACGGCGTTCACGGCGGCCTGGGGGCCCATGACCGCGATCGAGGCGCTCGGCAGCGCGATGCACGCGTCGGGCTCGAACGCGGGGCCGCACATCGCGTAGAGCCCGGCGCCGTAGGCCTTTCGCACGATGACCGAGATCTTCGGCACGGTGGCCTCGCTCACGGCGGCGATCATCTTGGCGCCCGCGCGGATGATGCCCTGGCGCTCGACCTTGGTGCCGATCATGAAGCCCGGGACGTCGGCGAGGTACACGAGGGGGATGTTGAACGCGTCGCACAGCCAGATGAAGCGCGCCGCCTTGTCGGCGGAGTCGACGAACAGGACGCCGCCGAGCCACTTCGGCTGGTTCGCGACGATGCCCACGGCGCGCCCGTCGATGCGCGCGAGGCCCGTGATCACTTCGCGCGCGAAGAGCTCCTTGATGGGGAGGAACGAGCCCTCGTCCACGATCTCGTGGACGACGTGCATCATGTCGAAGGGCTTGTTCTCGTCGGCGGGGATGATCTCGGCGAGGCTCTTGCCGCTGGCCTTGGGGCGGCGCGACTCGGCGAGCGGGGGCTCGGCGTCGCAGCTCTCGGGCATGAAGGACGCGTAGCGACGGGCGAACGCGATCGCCTCGTCCTCGCTCTTGCACAGCGCGTCGCCGCAGCCGGAGACCGAGCAGTGCATCTTGGCGCCGCCCATCTCCTCGAGGGTGACCTTCTCGCCGATGACCATCTCGGCCATGCGCGGAGAGCCAAGGTACATGCTCGCGTTCTTGTCGACCATGATGACGACGTCGCAGAACGCGGGGATGTACGCGCCGCCCGCGGCGCTCGGGCCGAAGAGGAGGCAGATCTGCGGCACGGCGCCGCTCATGTCGACCTGGTTCTTGAAGATGCGCCCCGCGCCCCGCCGCCCGGGGAACATCTCGATCTGGTCGGTGATCCGGGCCCCCGCCGAGTCCACGAGGTAGAAGAGCGGCACCCGGAGGCGGCCCGCCGTCTCCTGGATGCGGAGGATCTTCTCGACGGTGCGCCGGCCCCACGAGCCTGCCTTGACCGTCGAGTCGTTGGCCATGATCGCGATCGGGCGGCCGTGGAGCTTCGCCGTGCCGGTGACGACGCCGTCGGCGGGGAGGTCGCCCTCGACGTTGTTCGCGAGCGCGGCGTCCTCGAGGAAGGTGCCCGCGTCGGCGAGCCTCTGGATGCGCTCGCGCGCGAACAGCT
The DNA here is from genome assembly GCA_005777185.1 of Myxococcales bacterium. Classification (GTDB taxonomy): domain Bacteria; phylum Myxococcota_A; class Polyangia; order Polyangiales; family Polyangiaceae; genus SXNL01. The sequence continues at coordinate 295 of SXNL01000012.1, read as the reverse complement.
TGCCCACCTCGGCGTTCTTCTGGTGGTACTTGGGCGCGCCGCCCTCCTCGACGCGACGGAGGATCTCCTTCAGCCTGGCCTCGAACGACATGCCGGCCTGTCTACGAGTTTGTGCCGACGAGCACAAGCTCGCAGATCGGGTCGGCGGCTAGCCCCAATGCCGTTCGGATAAGGCATTCGTTCGAGCGAGGGTGCCCCCACCCGTCGCGCTTCGCGCGCGAAGAGGTTCCGTGGAGGCGGTGGGGCGCCGGCGCAGACCTCACCCCCCGTCCCCCTCTCCCTGAAGGGAGAGGGG
>SXNL01000088.1 GCA_005777185.1 Myxococcales bacterium | reverse complement strand
GATGCGCTCATCCGCCGGGATGCACCCCGAGAGCACGTTGAGGAGCGTCGTCTTGCCGCTGCCGGTGCCTCCCGAGATGACGATGTTCTTCTTCGCGATGACGCAGCGGGTGAGGAACTGCCCCATCGCGGGCGTCAGCGTGTTGAAGCTGATGAGCTTGTCGAGCGACAGCGGCACCTTCGCGAACTTGCGGATCGTGATGCACGACCCCCGGAGCGCGATGGGCTTGATGACCGCGTTGACGCGCGAGCCGTCCTTCAGGCGCGCGTCGACCAGCGGCGAGGACTCGTCGATGCGCCGGCCGAGGGGGGTGACGATGCGCTCGATCACAGCCCGCACGCGCTCGTCGTCGGTGAAGCGCGCCTCCGAGAGGATGATCTTGCCGCCCTGCTCGATGTAGATCGTGTTCGGATCGACGACCATGATCTCGCTGATGGTCGCGTCCGACAGGAACCGCTCGAGCGGCCCGAGGCCGAGCGCCTCGTCCGCGAGCTCGCCGATGAGCGTGTCGCGGTCCATCTCGGGCGGGATGCGCGCGTCGATCTGGGCGACGATGCGGCGGAGGGCGTTCAGCACCTTGGGGCGCATCGAGGGGTCGTCGAGCTTCTTCGCGTCGATGGTCGCGAGGTCGAGGTGCTCGAGCAGGATCTTGTGGATCTCCCGGCGGAGCGCGACGTCCTTGTCCCGCATCGGGTCGTTGCCGCGCAGGGGAAAGCTCTGGATGGTGGCGATGCTCGGGCTCGACTGGGAGAGGGCCGCCACCACCGAGCCCGACGTCTGACCGAGCGCCCCGTACGCGCCGGACGCCATGGGCATCGGGCCGCGCATGGCGGTCTGCATGCCGTTCATGCCGTTCGAGATCGTGCGCGGATCCATCATCGTCCGCGGATCGCCGGGCATCGCGCGGGGATCGCCGGGCATGGGGCCGAGCGTGCGCGGGTCGGGGCCGCCGAGCGAGCGGGGATCGGCGGCGAGCGTCCTCGGGTCGACGCCCATGCCGCGCGGATCGGCCGCCATCGTCCGCGGATCGGGGGCGGGGGCGGGAGCGGGGGCCCGGTTCTTGGGCGGGACTGTCCCCTGGTTGGGGTTGCGCGGTCGTCCGAGCTGGGCGTTCTCCGGGTAGAGGGTGACCGTGTAGTCCCCCACGACGACCGGCGTCCCGTACGGCACCTCGATCGACTCGCGGCGCAGGAGGGCGTCCCCCGCGATCGTCCCGTTCGTCGACACGTCCTCGACCCGCAACGAGCTCGAACCAGGCTGGATCACCGCGTGCTGCCGCGACACGAGATCCGAATCCAGCCGGAGCACGCACTGCGGGTGCCGCCCGATCGTGATGGGCCCCGAGACGGCGAGCATCTCCGTCCGCTGCATGCCATCGTCGTGCTGGATGACGATCTGGACCTTCACATCGGCCTCACTTCGCCGAGGGGGGTGTCTTCGAGTAGGCGTCGACGGAGTCGATCTCGCCGGAGTAGTCCTTGTAAGAGGCCATCGCGTTCTTGATGAGGTCGAGCGCGCTCTTCGGCACGCTGTCGATGACGGACGGGACGATGAAGATGGCCCCCTCGGTCTCGAGCTCATCCTTGGAGTGCGAGCCGAAGAGGAGACCGAGCACGGGGATCTCGGAGAGGCCGGGGAGGCCGGTGACGGTCTGCCGGCGCGCCATCGTCTTGATGCCCGACAGGATGAGCGCCTGGCCGAGCTTGAGCGTCACGAGCGTCTCGAGCTTGGTCGTGTTGCGCCCGGGGACCGTGCCGGCGGCGGGCGGCGTGAGGTCGGCAACCTCCGCGTTCAGCTTGATCTCGACGTCCTTCGAGTTGGTGTCGTACCGCGGTAGTACCGTGACGTTCGTGCCGAAGGCGACCTTCACGAGGCCCGTCGTCAGGCCCACGTTCTGCAGGAAGTTCTGCTCGCCGCCCGAGTTGTAGACCGCCTCGGCGCCGTTCGAGGTGATCACCGTGCTCTGCCGGAGCACCTTGGCCCAGCCGCGACGGGACGCGATGTCGAGCCGCGGGAGCGGCTGGTTCACGACCGACGCCTGCGCCGACGTCGTGGTGCGCGCGAGGAAGTCGAACTGGAAGCTCGTGCCCACCACGTCGGCGCCGCCGGCCGTCGTGCCGCCGATCGCCGACGGCCAGCCGAGGCCGACCGCGTAGCTCGAGCTCTTCTCGTACTGGACGTAGAAGAAGTCGAGGCGGACGAGGATCTTGCGCTCGCCCGCCCCCTGGCCCTGCGACACGAGCGACTCGACCTGCCCGGGATACAGCGTGGAGATCTGCTGGATGCGCTTGTAGTCCGAGTCGCTGGACACGCCGCCCTCGATGAAGAGGCGGCCGCCGATGCGGCGCACCCGCACGCCGGGCATGCCCTCGATGAGCTGCTGCACCTCGCGCTCGACGAGCTGCGGAGACCGCTGCGCGACGGCGATGTCGTAGGTGACCTGCGACCCGTCGTTCTTGATGAGGAGCAAGGTCGTGTTGCCCGGCCGCTTGCCGACGACGATGAACTGCGAGCCGTCCGGCGCGACGCGCACGTCGACGATGCCGGGCACGCCCTCCGAGAAGTTCTTCACGTCGCGCGCGCCGATGGTCTTCGTCTCGCCGACCGCGAGGCTCAAGTCCTCGTGCTGCCCACCGCCGCCCCCGCCCGCGGGGGGCGGCGTCTTCGGCTGGGCGGTGACGTCCGCCGCCGCGAGCGACACGAGGAGCGCCGCGCCCACGGACAGCGCTCGTCTGACGTTGCGCTCGATCATGGCTGGTCCTTGCCCTCGGGGATGCGGGTCGGGCCGACCTGGGGCCTCCCTGTGAACTGCGCGCGGTCGGTCGGGCTCAGGATCGAGCTCACGCCGATGTCGGGGATGCGCTCCGCCGTGCGCTGATCCTCGGGGTTGCGGAGGGCGACCGCGATGCGGCCGCGCTCGGAGGCGAGCGCGAGCACCTGCGCCTGCGGGAGCGTGAGGCTCATGGTGAGGAGGGTGTCGCGATCGTTCTGCTTGTCGCGCTGGTCGGTGTCGGCCGACGTGTCCGCGCCGATCGCGAGGACCAGGACCTTCTGGAGGAGGACCACGCTCGACCGCTGGTCGGTGTTCGCGTTCGCCCCGAGCACGCCGATCACGTCGACGTAGTCGCCCGGCCGGATGAGCGCGATGCTCGAGTCCTCGCGGGCGGTGCGGATGCTGACCGCGCGGTAGCCGGGCTGCACCAGGCTCGACAGATCGCGCCGGTCCTCGTTCGCGGTCACGAGGTCGGTCCACTGGAGGCCCTGGTTCGCGCGCACCGTGAGCCCGACGCGGAGGTTGAGGACCTTGGACTTGTCCGACTCGCGGATCGACCGATCCTCGACGTAGGCCTGCGGCACCTCGCGCGTCCCGATCACGTCCTCCGTGATGGCCTTGCCGCGCTCGATCTGCTTGACCGCCACGAGCAGCTTGACGCGCTCGCCGCCCGAGGCCTCGATCTCGAACCGCCTCTGGTAGAGCACCAGCAGGAACAGGCCGAGGACACCCACGACGAGGGCGATGGCCAGCGCCCGCTTGTTCACGATTTACCCGCGCAGACGCTCATGGGATTCAACGGCTTGCCTCTCGACAAGCCTACCCGTGTTCTGGCGCCACGGGAAGCCCGCTTCAGGGGAGACGGCGGTTGGGAGGGTGAGGTGTGCGCGGACGGCTCAGTGCGTGATGGCGCGAAGCGCCGGCGCCTTCGCCTCCTCGGGCGCGACGCTCGACGTACCGACGGAGACCATCGTCTGCCCCGACTCGTCGTGGATCGCGCCGAGCGTGACGACGACGCCGTCCTTGAAGAAGCCCTTCGCGGAGCCCCCCTCGACCTCGGGCGAGAAGACCACCCAGCCCTGCTCGTAGAGGATCTTGTCGTAGGCCGTGGTGACCTTCTCGGGCGAGTCACCCGTCTTGTACACGTACACGCCGAACGGCGTACCCTCGAGCACCGCGGAGAGCACGCGCGTCGCGTTCTCGGGGCGCGGCACGCCGACGGGATCGGCGCCGGAGGGCTCGCGCCCATTGTCGGGCACGAGCTCGGTCAACTTGAACGTGTCGTCGGTCCAGAGCGTGAGGACGCGCCGCGTGCCGTCGGACGCCTTGGTCACGTACACGTAGCGCGCCTTGCCGAGCGCGCCGAGGTCGCCCGACTGCGACCACAGCTTCATCGCGTCGAGGAAGGACTTCGGCGTGCTCTTGCCGTCCACGAAGCAGAGCAGCGAGCCCTCGCCGCGCTCCTCGCGACGGAACACACCGAGCTCGAGGAAGCTCGAGAGCTTCCGGTCCTCGACCTTGGCGAGGGGCTTCACGTCCCTCGCGCGCCCGAACGCGCCGGGGTCGTTCCTGCACTGCTCCTGGTAGCGATCGAGGATGGGGCCGGCGTGCTCGTTCGCGAACGAGATGTTCATGAACAGATCCTGGCCGTTGAGCTTGATGTGGTGCGAGTCGCCGTCCCACTTGCTCACGAGCGGCGCCAGCTCGCGGCCGAACGACAGCGAGGCCTTCGACACGTCGGCCTTCGCCTGGTGCGCCGAGGCGAGCGTCACGAGCGACATCACCACGCCCGCGTACACGCCGAGGCGCAACATGCCGCGGAGCTTCTTCTCGCGCCCAGGCTTGTAACCCAGCTTCTTTCGCGCCGCCCAGACGAGGCTCCAGATCATCGAAGGCTCCTCATGTTCAGTTGCCCAGAACCCCGCCGCCCGTCATGAAGAACCGGCCCGCGAACTTGACCCAGCTCACCGGGTCGGAGTCGTAGGGCTTCTCGTTGCAGTACAGGTGCGACTCGGTGCTCATCTGCCGGCGCAGCGTGAAAGGCGTCGGCGCGACGCGGCCGTCGCGGATCAGGTCGGCCTGCGCCATGCCGATGGTCGTGCCCGTCTTCGTGGACGACGCCATGTTGAGGCCCTGCGACGTCTTCTCGTTCGCGCCGTCGGCGCCGCCCGCGCCGCCGAGCTTGGGCAGCGCCTTCGCCGCCCCGGGGTCGCCCTCGACCGCGAGGGGGCCTTGCGCCGAGGCCGTCGCGCCCTCGCCTTGTTCGCAGTTGTTCGAGGCGAAGCTCGCGGCGCGCACCCGCGTCTGCGCCATGTGGTCGAGCTTGTCGGAGTACGACTGCCGCGTCCAGGTGAGCAGTCCCCAGAAGACGACCATCACGCCGATGACGAACGACGCCTCGACCATGGCCGCGCCGCGCTGGCGGCGTCTCGATCGGGGTTGTCGGGGGGTCGTTCGCATCGCTCGGCCTTTCGGTTCAGCTCACAGGCTCAGTGTATGACGGGGTTTCCGCCGAGGTCCGCGGCCTTGCCGAAGGCGCCCACGTAGGCAGCGTCCTTCCAGGGGCCCTTGATGGCGTCGAACAGCTTGTCCATGCCGCCGTCGCCGTTCTTGCTCTTCGTGATCCAGCCGAAGAGCTTGTCCGCGCCCCACTTGCCAGCCAGGCCCTCGACGCTCTTCTTGGCGCTGTCGAAGATCGCGCTGTCCTTCACCTTGGCCTTCAGCCAGCCGGTCACGCCTCCGTTGAGAATGCTGCTCGAGCCCCAGTCCACGAGCATCTTGAGGAAGTCCGGCGAGCGCACGCGGCGCAGGCGCACGCGCCACCGCATGCTGAAGATGGCGTTCTCGTACTTGTTGCACTTCTCCCAGGCCTCGTTGCAGTCGTAGAAGAACTCGGCCTGGGCGGTGTACATCGGAACCACCGGCTCCTGCATGCCGACGCCGAAGTTCTTCGGGCCCTGGGCCATCGCGACCCTCTTCTCGCTGTTGTCGGCCTGGGTCTGCGGCAGGACCATCGACCAGACCTGCATCCAGTCGTTTCCGTTCGACGCCTGCTCCCACATCACCTTCGGGCCGTTGAGCCCCCAGAACTCGTCGAAGCCGGGATCGAATCCGCCTCCGAGGCCCTCCTCGTTGCAGTATCGCGCCATGCCCGCGGACGCGATGGCGTCCTCGACGAAGCTCCCGATGACGTTCCAGACGCCGCTGATGATGGCCCCTATCCCCGGGATCTTCTTGACGAGCGACATGATGCCGTCGATCGCGTTCTTCATCGCGAGCTCGCACAGCTTGTTCATCTTCGCGAACTTGACGGGGAGGGCGATCTTGCTGTCCGCGCCCCTGAGGTTCGGGACCTTGCCCGCGTCGGGTGGCTTCGGGACGCCCGTGTTGATGGGCGCCTGGTAGGTGGAGCCGTTGGCGTTCTTGGTGAGGCCGCCGGTGAGCGCGTTGCCGGGGATCATGGACGGGCTCACGCTGAGGCCCGTCTGCTTGTACTTGGACCCCACGTAGAGCCCCGCGGCCTCTCCCGCGAGCGGGTAGATCACGGCCGCGGCGTACTGCGTGTAGCCCATCACCCGGAGGGCCGGCTTCATGATCTTCGCGTAGCCGGTCCAGATCTTGTTGGCGATGTGGTACGCGGGCTCGGCGATGGCCAGCGGCTCGCAGCACACGAGGCAGCCCGCGACGGTGGCCGAGCAGATCTCGAGCGCCGTCTTGATGGCGAAGAGGATGTCGTTGATGATGCCCATGATGAGGTAGAGGCCCACGAGGGCGAGCATCACGAGGTTGATCGCGGCGATGAAGTTCATGCCGCGCGCGTGGACGGCGGCCGACGTGAAGGCCACGCTGTCGGCGGCCTCCTGCAGGCGATCGTGGGTGATCAGTGCGTCGCCGATGCCGATCATGTACCAGAGCGATCCGATGAGGAACGTCGACATGAAGAGGCCCATCATCATGACGGCGCCACGGCAGTCGGCGTAGAGGTCCCTCGCGAACCCGCGAGACGCTTCCATCTGCATCGTCGTGGTCACGGGTCCTCCTACTCCATCTTGTAGCGAGCGCCCTGGTGCGGGAAGCTCGCGCGAATGTCCTTGAACTTGTGGCGCCGGCCGAGGCCGCACATGAGGCCACCGATGGGAACGTCGCAGTCGTACGTCGCGCTGACGGTGACCGTGACGAGGCCATAAGGGCCATTGTCCGCGGCCGTCGTCGACTGGTCCTTGATGTCGACGTTGGTGACGTTGATGCCGCCCTGGTAATAGAACGGGCCCATCGACGACTTCACGGCGCGCTTGATGTCCTCGCTGCTGCCGTTGTTGCCGGGGTTGTTGTTCTTCTCGTTCGAGACGACCGCCGCGGCGCGGGCGCCGACCACCGCCGAGTGCCTCACGACGAGGTTCGCCGTGCCGAGCTTCGCGTACTGGACGAACGACAGGAACACCGTCATCAGCGGGATGAACACGATCACGAACTCCGCGAGGACCGCGCCGCGTGTGTCGCGCACCAGCCCACATTCGCTCCGTCCGGTGTCGTGGTCGTCGTTCATTCGTTTGCTTCCCAATGCAAAAATGCCGCCAAGAGCGTACCCGCCAGCATCATCGGTCCGAGGCGGAACCAGGTCATCGCCTCCGCGTCCACAGGCTTCTTCTTCTCCTTGGGCCGGAAGAAATTGGCCCCGATCGTCCCCGCGTTCTTCAAAGTCTGGCCGAGCTTCCCCTCGTAGGCAAGCCGCGCAGGGGCGATGATCGTCGCCAGGATGAAGGCGTACATCTCGAGCTCGATGCCGACGCTCACCTTGCAGATGGCGCCGAGCGCGGCGAACGCCTTCAGATCGCCGCCGCCGATCGCGCTCTGCCGGTAGAGCACGAAGGGCACGAGCGCCGCGAAGGCGGCGCCGAACAGGGACGATCCGGCCTCGAGCAACGCCCCCTCGCGCGACGCACCGAGAGCCATCGCCCGCACGAAGTGGGCGATGGGCGCGATGACGAGCGGGGGCAGCGTCAACCAGTTGGGGATCAACCCCTTCTTGAAATCGAGGAACGCTGCGATCGCGGCGACGACGATCGCCGCGATCAGGAAGCCGCGCATGGGTTGCTCCGTTGACCAGGCCAGTGCCCAGCCGCCAGGGGAGCTCGAGGGGGAGTCCCTAGAACTGCTGCGTGGACTTCGTCGCGCCTTCCATGACCTTGCCGCCGAGCGTCTTGAACGCAGCGGCCGCGAGGATGAGGATAGCGACGAGCAAGAGCGCGTACTCGACCATGCTCGCGCCGCGGGACTTCACCATCTTCAGGGTCTTCTTCATGTGAACGCCTCTCTCTGTTTTCGAACGGGAACTCGGTGGGGTGGATGGAGGGCTCGAGGGGCCGCGGCGGCCCGCGCGAACCCGGCGGAGCTCAGGGCACGGGCAGCAGGATCCACTGCCGCCCGTCGTTGTAGTGACGGAGCAATGTCTTTCCCGCGGCGGTGATCCCTGCCACGGACATCACGCCGACGGTGGTGAGGAGCAGCGTGTACTCCACCATCACCGCGCCGCGACGACGTCGACGAGACTTCTTCATCGTCTCGTAGGCTAGCAGCGTGGAAGGGGGGGTCGCCATGCGTTTCCTTGACGACGACCACTACACCTTCCGTTCCATCGACCCCGGGTGGGAGCGCGGAGCAGGGTGTGCTCGTCCAAGCGCCAGTCCGGGGAGTGGTGAAGCGGTCAGCCTGGAAAATTCGGCGAATTATTGGTGGTATCAGGATGTGGGTGAAGAGCGCATGTCGCGCTCCGCGGCTCGGCCACAGCGGGATCACCCGCAGTCCATGGGTGGATCAGATGCGACCCGGGAGCCGCGGACCGACGACGATCACCTTCTTCTTCTCGACGTCGAACTTCTGGTCGAAGAGGAGGACCTCGTCCTGGGACTTGATGATGAAGGTCTTGGTGGGATCCTTGGGCGAGAGGCCCTCGCCCGCCTTCTCGTTCCTGGTGAGGATCTGCACCTCGACCGACTCGCCCGGCTTCGAGCGCAAGGTGAAGTGCGCGGCGCCCGAGGCGTCGGTCCGCCCGCGGAACTGGTTCAGGTGGAAGATGGGGAGCCCGGGGCCGTTCTCCGCGCGCACCGCGACGACGATGTTGCGGTAGAGCGGCGGACAGGCGGTCCGGTACTCGGTGACCTTCTGATCGAGCGTGCGGCGGAGCACGACGGAGATGGGTTTCTGCGGCGAGAGGTACTCGTTCTGCGGGCAGCGAACCGTGAGGTCGACCGAGTCGCCGTCCTGGCCCCGCAGGGGGACGACGACCGAGCCGTCGACGCCCGTCGCGCCGAGCTCGCGCGTCTCGCGCCACACGGACGCGCCGGGGAGGGCGTGGCCGGGGTCGCTCTCGACGGAGATCTTCACCTGGATCGGGGGAGGCGGCGGCTTCTCGAGGCTCTGGCAGGACGGGAGCGCGCTCAGGCAGGCCGTCGCGACGATCGCGTGGAGGGCGTGCACTCGAGCCATGGGTGAAACGGTAGGCGGTCCGCGGCCGAGGTCAAGACGCGCTCGGGGTCGGCCTGGGCGAGGGGCCCGCAATCCGCCGGGCGCCACCGGCACGTCAATGCCGTTCGGATGAGGCATTCGTTCGAGCGAGGGTGCCCCCACCCGTCGCGCTTCGCGCGCAAAGATGTTCCGTGGAGGCGGTGGGGCGAGCCCCCTCTCCCCTGAGGAATCCGCTCATTTTCGAGCCCGAGCCCGAGTCCGAGCCCGAGCCCGATTCCTGCGCAACGAACCCGCGGTTCGTGCCGACTGGCGGGCATGGACGGGTTCGAACATGAGCGACTCGACGTGCGACTCGACGTCTACCGTGCGAGCATCGAGCTGGTGGCGGGGGCGGACCAG
>SXNL01000087.1 GCA_005777185.1 Myxococcales bacterium | reverse complement strand
GGTAGCCGCCGTGTCCGAGGTCCCAGGGCTCCGCGACGAGCTTCACGCGGCTCAGCACCGGATCCTGGTGGATGATGTCGAAGAACGACGACAGCTTGTCGACGAAGCCCGCGTCGCGCGCCAGCGTGGACGCAAGATCGAAGCGGAAGCCGTCGACGTGCATCTCGGTCACCCAGTAGCGGAGGCTGTCCATGATGAGCTTCAGCGTCTGCGCGTGCGCGACGTTGAGGCTGTTCCCGCAACCGGTGAAGTCCTCGTAGACACTGCGGTCCTTCTCGCTCAACCGGTAGTACACGGCGTTGTCGAGCCCGCGGAGGGACAGCGTGGGGCCCATGCGATCGCCCTCGCACGGGTGGTTGTAGACGACGTCGAGGACGACCTCGATGCCGGCTCGGTGGAGGGCCTTGACCATCTCCTTGAAGGCCCTCACCTGCCCCCCGGGCTCGGTGTTCGGGGGCGCATAGCGCTGCTCGGGCGCGAAGAACGCGAGCGTCGAGTAGCCCCAGTAGTTCACGCCGCCGCGTCGCGCGAGCGGGATCTCGTCGCAGATCTCGTGCACCGGGAGGAGCTCGAGCGTGGTGATTCCGAGGCGGGACAAGTGCGAGATGGTCGCCTCGTGCGCGATCCCGGCGTAGGTGCCCCGGATGGCCTCCGGCACGTCGGGGTTCGCGCGAGAGAGCCCCTTCGCGTGCGCCTCGTAGAGGATCGTGTCGTGCCAGTGCACGTCGGGCCGGCGGTCACCCTCCCAGTCGAAGGGGTCGTGCACGACGACCGAGCGCGGGACGTACGGAGCGCTGTCGTGGGGGCAACGCGCCGTCGGATCGCCCGCGGCGTGGCCGAAGACGGGGCCACGGGGATCGACCTTGCCCGAGACCGCGAGCGCGTAGGGGTCCACGAGCAGCTTGTTCGGGTTGAAGCGCATCCCCCGGCCCGGCTCCCACGGCCCGTCGACGCGGTACCCGTACAGCTGCCCCGGCGACACGCCGGCGACGTAGGCGTGCCACACGTGCTGCGTCCGCTCCGCGAGCGCGATCCGGGTCTCCCGTCCGAGCGCGTCGAAGAGGCACAGAGTGACGGCCCGCGCGTGCTCCGAGAAGACCGCGAAGTTGACGCCGGCGCCGTCCGTCGTGGCGCCGAGGGGGTGGTGCCGGCCCGGCCGTACGCGCTCCATCGAGCGAGTATGCCGTCAAACCCGCCCGGCACGCGCGGCCATTTCGCGCAGGCGGGCGAAGCGGGCGCGGAGGGCGGGATCGCGCGCGAGCTCCGCCACGGGGGCGGGGAGCCGGTAGGTCCAGTTGTGATCGCCGACGGTGCCGGGCAGGTTGATGCGGTCGGTCACGCCGACGAGCTCCGTCACGAGCACGAGCGCGAGGTCCGAGCCCGCCGCGAGGAGGAGCCCGAGCAGCGAGATGTCGACATCGGCCGACCCCACCTCGAAGCCGCCATACCGGGCGAGCGTCGCCTGATCGAGCGCCGGCAGCTCCGGCCACCAGGCCGTGATCGGCTGCGTGTCGTGCGTGCTGTACGCGGCCACGCTCGCGGGATCGAACGCGCGCGGATCGCGCACGAGCGACGCGTCGTCCTTCTCCCAGGGGATGATCTTGTAACCCGGGAGGCCGAGCTCCCGGAGGGAGGTTCGCACCATCGGGGGGATCACGCCGAGATCCTCCGCGATGATGCGCGCGCCCCCCTCGGCCGCAGCGTCCCGCATCGCGGCGAGCACCTTCATGCCACGCGCGCGCTGCGCGGCGGGCTCCTCCGGCAAGAACGTGCCCTTCGCGGCTCCCGCTCCCGGGCCTCGCACCCACATGCGGAAGAAGCCGACCACGTGATCGATGCGGAAGCTGTCGTACAGCCTCGCCGCGTGCCGCGCGCGCGCGCGGAGCCACGCGAGGCCGTTCGCGTCCATCGCGGCCCAGTCGTAGGCGGGGAGGCCCCAGTTCTGCCCTTCATCGGAGAACTCGTCCGGGGGTGCGCCGAGCGAGAGGTCGCGCCGGAACTCGCCCGCGTGGGACCATACGTCCGCGCTCTCGTTTCCCACGATGAACGGGAGGTCGCCCATGAGCGCGACGCCGAGCGCGTTCGTCGCGCGTCGCGCGCGATCCCACTGCCCGAACAGGAGCCACTGGGTGTACCGAGCCAGCTCCGCGCGCGCCTCGAGCGCGCCCTTCGCGGTCGCCCGCGCGGCGTCCCGCTCCTCCGGGGGCCACGTCTCCCACCCCCAGCCCCCGTGGGCCTCCCGGAGAGCGTCGTAGAGCGCGAAGCGATCGAGCCACGCCCTCTCCGCCTCGACGAACGCCCGATACTCCCGCGCGCGCGCCGTGTCGTGCGCGAGCTCCTGCGAGCTGAACCGGTCGAACGCGGCGTCGATCACCCTCGACTTGAGCGCCCGCACGGCCCGGGGATCCACGCGCTCCGACCCGCGGACGCGCGCGAGTTCGCGCCGTCCCTCGTCTCCGAGCGCCGTGGCCACCGCCGCGTCATCGAGATCCGCGACGTCGGGCACCCGGAGGTAGATGGCGTCCAGCCCGAACGCGGTGCGCGCCCCGTAGGGGCTCGTCTCGTTCGGATCGAGCTCGTGCGGCGGCAGGATCTGGAGCAGGGAGAACCCCGCCTCCTTCGCCCAGGCGGCCGCCTCCGGCAGCGCGGCGATCTCGCCGATGCCCCAGTCGTCGGCCGTCCGGAGGGCGAACAGGGGGAGCACCACCCCGCAGGACCGCCTCGCGGTACCGGAAATGTCTCGCATTTCCGTACTCCTTGCACACGTCACCGCGACGGGTAAAGAGAATAGCGCCTCACGAAAGAGTGTCGCGCGCGGGAACTTCTCCGTGCGATCGTAGACCCATCGGATCGTGAAGAAGGCACTCCCGGCCATGCTCGCCTCGCTCGCCGTGCACGCGGCCGTCGCTGGCTGGGCGGCTCGCCCGGCCCGCCAGGCGCCGGCTCCGCCCGCGATCGTGGCAGGCGAGCACTTCACCGCGCCCGAGATGGAAGACGTGAGGCCCGATCCGCCCGCTCCCGCCGACGATCCGCCCGCCGCTCCCCCCATCGCGCCCCCGCGATCCGCGCGCGCGCCCACGTCCACGAACGCCCTCGGGGCTTCCGGACCGTCCGCGGCGACGCCCCCGCCAGGCCCGCGTTCGTCGAGCGCAGCACCCGCGATCGCGGGCCCCGAGCCCCCGACCCTCTTCGGCGCGCTCGGTGATCGCTCGGCGGTGGATCTCGTGCTCGCCTTCACGCGCGCCTTCCCGCAGGCGGCGAGCGCGGATCCGGCGTGGGTCACCGCGCCGCTCGGCGACGCTGGCACCGCCGACGTCGCGATCACCCTCGACGACACGGGCCGCATCGCGGCAAGCGAGTCCACCGGGGGGACGACGCCGCTCCGCGCGGGTGTCGCCCGTACGCTGGCCCTGATCGGCGGTCGCGTGTTCGTGGCGCGCGCCGCGTCGACCCGGCTGCGCATCCACGCGACGATCGCCGCCGACGACGTGCACGACGGCCTCCACGGCGACGTGTTCGCGCTCGGCGCCAGCGTGCAGGCCGGCGCAGGCGAGGGCAACGCGTTCTTCGCGCTCGCCGTCGGCAGGCGCGTGGACCTCCGCATCCTTCTCCGGTAGTCTCGACGCATCGTGCCGGACCTGCGCGCGAACGTCTGTCCGAAGTGCTCGGCGCCCCTCCAGGTCGGCCCGTACGATCTCGACGTCCAGTGCCGTTACTGCGGCACCTCCGTGCGCGTGAGGGATCCGGCGCCGCCACCCCCGCCGCCCCCCGTCTCGCAGTTCGGGCACGGCGCCCCGATGCATCCGGCCGCGCCGAACATCGTCATCGTGATGGGCCCGGGCGAGAGCCACCACGACCACCACTTCACGCCCGCGGTCCACGCGGCGCACGCGTCGTCCTGGATCATCTGGGCCGTCGTCATGGGCGTCGTCGCGCTGACCGCCATCCCGGGCGCCCTACTCGGCACGGGCGTCCTCTCGCGAAAGACGAGCTTGCCCACGACGTGCGGCGTCAACGGCCGCGTCGTCGTCGAAGGCAAGGACGTCGGCGCGGTCACGGACACGCTCGTCCACGCAGGCGTCAACTGCGAGATCACCCTCAAGCGCGTGAGGGGCAAGACCGAGGGCGCCATCGTCGAGGGCGGCCCGAACCTGAAGATCGTCATCGAGGACTCCGACATCGAGGCCGGCGGGCGCGGCCTCGACGTGGGCACGAACGCGACCGTGACGTTGCGCCGCACGAAGATCCGCGCGAAGGACGACGGCGTGAAGGCGGACACCAACCTCGACCTCACGTGCGACGGGTGCTCGATCACGAGCCAGGGCACGGCGGTGGCCGCGGGCATGAACGCGAAGATCAAGCTCTCCAACCAGGCCGCGCTGAGCGGGGCCACCGACGGCGTGGACCTCGGCATCTCCGGCTCGCTCGAGGCCCAGGGCAGCAAGATCTCCGGCCGGGCCGTGGGTGTGCACGGCGGCTCCACCGGGCTCACGCTGCGGCTGCGGGGAGGGACGGTCGTGACGGGCGCCACCGCCGTTCACGGCAGCAACAGCGTCAAGGTGCGGCTCGAAGGGGCCACCCTCGAGGGCAAGGAGATCGGCCTCGAGGCCGACTCGGTCGACTTCGAGGCGAAGGACGGGACGCTCGTGGGCCCAAAGGCCGCCCTCTCGCTCTCGCGCGCGCCCTCCTCGCGCTCGGGCCTCGACAAGCTCAAGCTGGACGGCCCCCTCCTCATCGCCGGCCAGCCCGACGCGCCGAAGCCGATCGCGACCGCCACCACGCCGGCCGCGACGATGCGGCCGCCCACGCAGACGCGCCCGCCCGCGGCTCCCACGACGAAGAAGAAGTAGCTACGGGACCGACGCCGACGCGCTCGGCATGCGCTCGTAGATGCGTAGCCGCCCACGGACCAGCGTGAGCTTGTAGTCCGCGGGGACGTTCTCGAGGACGGCCTTCGTCGCGTCCCACAGCAAGAGGTGCGTGTGGATGGGCCCGACCTCCCCCCAGAACTCGCGCCAGCGAGCCCGGTACTCGGCGGCGCAGTCGTTCACCCCCACGCCGAACTGGTGGAGCTCTCCGCACACCCAGCCCGGCGACCCCATGACCTGCTCGTACCCCTCCAGCATGAGGTGGTTCATCCGCACCGACGGCGGCGTCGCGTACATGACGGGGAAGCTCCGCGAGTGCGCGAAGAGGAGCGGCGCCGACGTGTGCTTCTCGGCGACGTAGTAGCCCCAGGCGTGCAGGAGGTTCCGGGTGTTCTCGCTCGTGTGCTTCGCGCGGAACACCAACGGGAGGAGGCGAGCGTTCTCCGGGACGGCCGACATGCCGGCCGTGAACTCGTCTCGCTCCCGGTCGAGGCGCACGGTGTCGACGCCCATGCCCGCCGAGTACGCGAGCGCCGCCGTCACGAGCAGCCCCTTCACCGCACGCGGCAGCGCGTCCGGCACGCGGACGAGGAGCGCGATCCAGAAGAACGGGATGAGCCGCGAGTTGACATGGTACCAGTTCGTGAGCTCGTACGGCGCGACCGCATACACGGCCAGGATCGCCGCGAGCGCGAACGGGGAGAAGAAATGCGGCGGCGACGCGACGCCCTCCTCGGCGCCCGTGGGTCGGAGGTGCCGCCACGCCCCGTACGCGACCCAGAGCGCGAGCAGCGCGGTGGGCACCATCGAGCTGATGGAGAGCTTCGTGTACCCCCACATCCACTCGGCCCACAGGTTGTAGACGAGCTCCCAGGTGGGGAGGAAATGCGCCCGATCGCGGAACGCGTTCATCGCGCCGCCCGGCTCGGTCAGGTGCAGGAAGAGCGCGTAGCTCGACAGCACGAGGGCCGGGATCATCGGGATCGCGAGGCGGCGGAGGGTGACGGCGAACGGATGCGTGCCGCGTCCGCGCAGTCGCCGGATGGCCTCCTCGGCGAGGTGGATGCCCACGAGGCCCTCGATCACGAGCAGCGGAAACGAGTGCGCGTACCACGTGCCGACGGACGCCACGATCACCCCCGCCACGTGCCGGCCGGACGGCGCGACCAGGTGCCGCCGCAGGTAGATCAGCGTGACGAGCGCCAGCGGAACGGCGAGCGCGAAGTCCAGCATCCCGGTCGAGACGAACCAGTTGTGGATCATCGGCCAGGCGAACAAGCTCGCGACCAGCATCCGCCGACGCCCGACCATCTCCAGCAGGAACCACGGGAGGGCGAGCGCCGTCACGGCGAGGACCCCGAGGGCGAACAGCTTCGCGGCGGTCTGCAGCCCGACCGCCGGACCGACGACACCGAGCCACGCGAAGAGCGCGCCGTTCGTCTTGAACCAGCCGTTGAAGACCAGCTCCGGATAGAGCGCGCGGTGCTCGATCACGGTGGCGGTCGCCAGGTGGTTCGGCAGGTCCTGGTAGGGCGGCACCTGGACGAGGAACAGCGGCCACGCCGCGAGCACGAACAGGGCGGCGCCTACGATCAGGATGAGCGGACGGTCCCCGACCTCCGCGAGCCCCCCGATCCACTCCTCGACGACCCCTCGGACGTCGCCCGCGCTCATCCCTTCCGGGAGGGACGGGACGGGACGGGCGCGCAGTGCGGCCGAGCGGTTTACGCGAGGACTCATGCCAGGGAAATCTCGAAGAAAAACGAAGGAACGCACCCCTGCAAGACCGGGCCCAGGCGATTCGAGGCCACCGCGCGCCGAAAGGACGAGAAATTCGCGGGGCTGACCCTAGCCCGAGACCCTCGATCTGTCCACCGACCACCTGACAAAGGAGCAAGCATGACCGGGATGTCAGGAGACGCACCACGATACACGATCATTTTCCTTGCGCGCCCAACCACTTTGGCACACATAGTGAAACCTCGGATTACAACCCCCGATGTTTCCCTCCCTTCACACACTAAAAATCGCCTCCAATCAAGCAGTTACGCGACTGCCTGGTGCGTCGATGTCCCTCCTGGCGTGGATCATGTGTTCCATGGTAGGACTTGTAGCCTGTGGTGGGGAGCCTGAGCAGGTTGAAGGAGCGGTCCCCGCCATCCAGGCCGGTCACGTCGCGACCCGGATCTTCGGTGGCGAGCGGGACCACGACGCCGCGAGCGGGGTCGTCGCGCTCCGCGTCGGCGAGGGCAGCTCGTTCGAGCTCTGCACGGGGGCGCTCATCGCCCCGAACATGGTGCTCACCGCCCGCCACTGCCTCAGCAAGATGCTGACCCCCACCATCGTCTGCGACCAGAACGGCGCGTCCGGCAGCGGCGACCAGGTGGCGTCGGACGTCGACCCGGCGAGCGTCTCCGTCTACACGACGGGGAAGCCGAGCTTCGCGAAGGCGGGCAACGCGCGAGGCAAGGCGATCGTCCACGGGGAGGGCGCCGTCCTCTGCGATCGCGACATCGCGGTGCTCGTCCTCGATCGCAACATCGACGACATCCCGGTCCTGCCCGTCCGGGTCGGCAGCCCCCTCCGCGCGGGCGAGACGATGAGGAGCGTTGGCTACGGCAGGAACGACCAGTCGCTCCCCACCGGCACGCGGGTCCTGCGCGGCAACGTCCCCGTGCTCGCCGTCGGCAAGGGCGTGTCGGCCAGCCGCACGCCGCTCGGCGCGCACGAGTTCGAGGTCGGGCTGTCGACGTGCCAGGGCGACTCCGGCGGCCCGGCGATCAGCGAGCAGACCGGCGAGGTCTTCGGGGTGGTGTCGCGCGCGGGCGAGTGCACCGATGACTTCGGGCATGTGTACACGTCCACGGCGGGTCAGCAGGAGCTGCTCGCGAAGGCGTTCGCGGCGGCGGGACAGAAGGCCTCGTTCACGTTGCCGGCCTCGCGCGAGGCCCCGGCGGAGGCGCCCGCGGCGGTCGCTCCCGCGCAGGCGGGCGGGTGCTCGACCTCGGGGAACGCTCCCGTCGACGGGCTGGGGCTCGCGGGGATCGCGCTCGGGGTCGCGACCCTGCTGCGCAGGCGAGCGTCCTGATCGGGACCCGCGCGCCTCCTCTTCAGTGCGCCACCGCCCAGTTCTTCCCCGATCCCACGTCCACCACCAGCGGCACGTCGAGCGGCATCGCCCGCTCCATGATCGCCTTCACGGCTGCACCCGTCGCCTCGACCGCGGCGTCGGGCACCTCGAAGACCAGCTCGTCGTGCACCGTGAGGATCATGCGCGCCCCCACCGGTAGCTCGGCGCGCGCGACCTCCACCATCGCCACCTTCATGATGTCCGCCGCCGTGCCCTGGATCGGCGTGTTGCGCGCGACGCGCTCCGCCTCGAACAGCAGCGTCCGGTTGGCCGAGTGCAGGTTCGGCAGGAACCGGCGCCGACCCATCGGCGTGCGAACGCTCTCCGTGCGCTTCGCGTCCGACACGGTCCGGGCGAGGAAGTCCTTCACGCCCACGTACCGCGCGAAGTACTGCTCGATGAAGAGGCTGGCCTCCGACCGCGAGATCCCGAGCTGCTTCGCCAGCGCGGCGTCGCCCATGCCGTAGATGACGCCGAAGTTGATCGTCTTCGCGCGCCGCCGCATCTCGGCGGTCACCTCGTCCCTCGGCACGTCGAAGATCGCGCTCGCCGTGTGCCGGTGGACGTCGCCCCCCTCGCGGAACGCCTCGCTCAGCCGCGCGTCGCCCGACAGGTGGGCCAGGATGCGCAGCTCGATCTGCGAGTAGTCCGCGCACACGAGCGAGCACCCCTCCTCTGCCACGAACGCGCGACGGATCCGCTGCCCCGCGTCCGTACGCACGGGGATGTTCTGCAGGTTCGGGCTGCTCGACGAGAGGCGCCCCGTCGCGGCCACGGCCTGCTCGAAGCGCGTGTGGATGCGCCCCGTCCTCGGGTTCACCGCGCGCGGGAGCGCGTCGACGTACGTCCCCTTCAGCTTGTCGAGCTCGCGGTGCTCGAGGACAATCGCGGGGAGCGGGTGCTGCAGGGCGAGCTCCTCGAGGACCTCTGCGTCCGTGGAGCGCCCGCCCTTCGGGGTCTTCTTCAGCACCGGCAGGTGGAGCTCGTCGAAGAGGATCGCCTCGAGCTGGTCGCGCGAGCGGATCGAGAAGTCCTTGCCGACGAGCCCCCTCGCGCGCCGGTCCAGCGACGCGAGGTCCGCCTCGAGGTCCCGCGACGCCTTCTCGAGCACGGGCAGGTCCACCTTCACGCCCACCTGCTCCATCCGGGCGAGCACGCGCGCGAGCGGCGTCTCGACGTCACGGAAGAGGGGCTCGAGCCCCTCGCGCGCGAGCCGCGGCCCGAGCCGCTCGCGGAGCTCGACCGCGAGCTCGGCGAGGACGGCGCCCCGGACGGTCGCCGTTTCCACGTCGATCTCGTCCGGCAGGGACTTCGGGGCGCGCGCGCTCCGCGGCGGCTCGGCCGGGACCGTGTACGCGCACTCGGCGCGCGCGAGATCCGCGAGGGCGTGCGGAGACTCGGGGTCGAAGAGGTACGCGGCGAGCGCGGAGTCGAACGTCGGACCTTCGATCGCGAGGCCGTGGCACGCGAGCACGACCTCCGTGTACTTGAGGTCGTGCCCACACTTGACGATCGCCGGATCGCGGAGGACGGGCCCGAGCGCGCGCGAGAGGACGTCGAGGCCCGGCTGCCGCGGCGCGCCGAGGTACCGGTGCCCCACCGGCACGTACGCGCCGCGCCCGACCTCCGCCGAGATCGCGAGGCCGACCGGCGCCGCACGCATCGCCTCGTCCGACGTTCCCACGACCGCGATCCCCAGCACGCCCGTCTCCTGGGCGCGCGCCGCGATCGTCTGGATCGCGGGCTCGTCGAGCAAGAGGTCGAGCGCGCGCGTCCTCGGCGGGGGCGCGGCGTCCTCGCGCTTCCTCGGCGCGCGCGGCTCCTTCTCGCCGAGGAGCCGGAAGAACTCCAGCTCCGTGAACAGGCGCCTGAGCTCGTCCGTGTGGGCCCCCCCGTAGACGAGCTGGTCCCGGTCCCACGCGATCTCGTGGTCGTCCGTGCGCAGGGTGACGAGCCGCTGCGAGAGCCGCGCGTCCTCCTCGTTCGTGGCGAGGCTCTCGCGGACCTTCGCCTTCTTCACGTCCGCGAGGTGCGCGTAGATCCCGTCGATCGACCCGAACGCCGCCAGGAGCTCGGCGCCCGTCTTCGGACCGATCCCCGGCACGCCCGCGACGTTGTCGGACGCGTCGCCCATGAGGGCGAGCAGATCGCGAACCTGGCTCGGCTTCACCTGGAACTTCTCGCGCACCTCGGCGGGCCCGAAGACGCGGTCGCGCATCGAGTCCCACAGCACGACCTGGTCGTCGTCGTCGTGGACGAGCTGCATCAGGTCCTTGTCCGCCGCCACGATGACGACCCGGATGCCGTCCGCGACCGCCCGCTTCACGACGGAGCCGATGAGGTCGTCCGCCTCGTAGCCCTCTCGCTCGAAGATCGGGATCGCATACGCCTCGACGATCTGCCGCGCGCGCTCCATCTGGTGCGCCAGGTCGGCTGGCGCCGGCGGTCGGGTCGCCTTGTAGCGGGGGTCGATCGCCTTCCGGAAGTTGTACGATTTCGAGTCCATCGCCACCGCGAGCATGTGCGGCTTCTTCTCGTTCACCACCTTCTGGATCATGTTCACGGTGCCCATGACCGCGTGCGTGACCTCGCCCTTCGAGTTCGAGAGCGGCGTGATCGCGTGGTAGGCGCGGAACAGGTACCCCGAGAGATCGACGATCCAGAGTACGTTCGGGGTCCCGGGCGGGGGCAAGGTCGCGCGCTTCTCGCTCACGGGGCGACCCTAACACGCGCGCATCGCCGACCTGGTCCGGGCCACGTTCCGCACGTTCGGTGGGATTGCGCGACGGGCGGCTCCGGCCCCGGATGAGCCGACCGGCGCCGGCATCGCACTTTCGACCGTCATTTCGAGGAGATATTCCGCCCCTCGCCGCTTTACTCCGGCCGGTCGCGCACGTAGACTTCGTGTCGCTCCAGAACTTCCTTTGGCAGCGGACCGTACCTGCCGTTTCCGGGGTGCGAGCCGCCGCTCCCTGCCGCTTCGTCGAGGACGCCCATGTCAGACCCCCACGCGCCCGTCTCGGAGATGCCGCCCTCTCTCGGGCTGGTCGCCGGCAAGTACCAGCTCCTCGGCATGATCGGGCGAGGCGGCATGGGCTCGGTGTGGGAGGGCCGCCACGCCACGCTCGGGACCCGGGTCGCCATCAAGTTCATCGAGACGGAGTACGCGTCCAACGAGGAGGCGCGGAGCCGCTTCGACAACGAGGCACGCGCGGCCGCGACCATCCAGTCGAAGCACGCGATCCAGATCTTCGACCACGGCATCACCGACGACGGGAAGCCCTACATCGTCATGGAGATGCTCCAGGGCGAGCCGCTCGACAAGCGCCTCGAGCGCATGGGCCGCATCTCGCTCCAGGACACGGCGCGCATCATCCAGCAGGTGAGCCGCGCCCTGTCCCGCGCGCACGACCTCGGCATCATCCACCGCGACCTCAAGCCCGAGAACATCTTCCTCGTGAGGAGCCCGGACGACGACGACGAGATCGCGAAGGTCCTCGATTTCGGCATCGCGAAGTTCCGCCCGCACGCGGGCGACATGAGCGCGAGCTCGAGCACGAAGACCGGCGCGGTCCTCGGCACGCCGTTCTACATGTCTCCCGAGCAGGCGCGCGGCCTCCGCAACATCGACCGGCGGACCGATGTCTGGTCGCTCGGCGTCATCGCGTACAAGTGCACGACGGGCCTCCTCCCCTTCGACGGCGAGTCGGTCGGCGACCTCCTGGTGAAGATCTGCGTCGCGCCGATCCCCGTCCCGTCGCAGCGCGTGCCGGGCCTCCCCCCCACGTTCGACGCGTGGTTCGTGCGCGCGCTCGAGCGGGACACCGACCGGCGGTTCCCCACCGTGACCGAGCAGGCCGAGGCGCTGGCTTTCGCGGCCGGCATCACGATGAAGCGGCCCAGCGCGATGGCCGGGACGATGCCGCTCTCGGGCCAAGCGGGGTCCGGGCCGCAGGGCTACGGCCCCGCGATGACGCCCCAGGGCATGGTGCAGACGCCCCGGCCGGGCTCCATTCCGGGCGCCGGGATGGGCCACCCCTCCACCGGCTCCGGCCCGCAGCCCCAGTACGTCGGGCAGGCGGGCGGCGCGGCCAGCACGTCGGCGCCGTTCACGACGTCGGCGCCCGACGGCGTGGGCAGGGGCGGTAGCGGCAAGGTGATCGCCGCTTCGATCGGCGCCGCGGTCCTCGGCCTCGTGGTGGTCGCGGGTGTCTTCGTGGCGATGAAGATGGGGGACAAGGGTGTCGCGGCAAACGCATCGGGTGAGCCGCCCATCACCCACACCGCCCTCTCCGCGACGGCGGCAGGCGCGGCGACGGCGACGGCTGCC
This sequence comes from Myxococcales bacterium, assembly GCA_005777185.1. Taxonomy (GTDB): domain Bacteria; phylum Myxococcota_A; class Polyangia; order Polyangiales; family Polyangiaceae; genus SXNL01. The sequence continues at coordinate 14,351 of SXNL01000087.1, read as the reverse complement.
GCGACGGCGACGGCTGCCGCGACTACGGCGACCGCGACGGCCATCGCCGCCCCCGAGCCGACCGCGACCGCGCGGCCCACCGCGACACCGCTGGGGGTTCGGACCGCGGCGGTCCCCGCGACTCCACCCGCACGGCCGAGCGCGGCGCCCTCCGCGAAGGTCGTGGCGACGGCCACCGCGACCCCGACGGCCACGACGACGACGCCGCCACCCCCGCCCACGGCGACCGCCACGACGAAGAAGCCGGCGACCACCGATCCGGGTTACTAGCCGGGGCGAGAGCGCCGGGCGACCTCCGCCTGCCCACAGGAGAACCGGCCCACGCCCGCAAGATTCTCTGATACGTTCGGGGCCGCCATGCGCAAGGTCCTGAACCCGCTCCTCGTCCTCCTCACGTTCGCGTCGATGTTCCTCTTCGCGTACGCGTCCGCCGACGGCCCGTCCGAGGGGGAGCGAAAGAACCTCGCGCGCGTCCTCTACACCGAGGGCATCAAGCTCCAGGAGCAGGGCAAATACGCCGACGCCCTCCTGAAGCTCGAGGCGGCCCAGAAGCAGTACCAGGCTCCCACCCACCTCCTCCACATCGCGGAGTGCCAGGCCGTGCTCGGCCGCCTCGTCGACGCGTCCGAGAACTACCGCCAGCTGGCGCGCATGAGCCTCCCCGAGGGCGCGCCCGACGCTTTCAAGACGGCGCAGCAGCAGGGCGCCGGCGAGCTGCAGACGCTCGAGCCGCGCATCCCGCAGCTGAAGATCGAGATCAAGGATCCGCCGCAGGCCAACCTGAAGAACCTCCAGATCGTGCTCGGCGAGAAGCCCTTCCCGGTCGAGCTCGTCGGCATCTCCCGGCCGATCGATCCGGGCAAGTACACGCTGCAGGCGTCAGCCGACGGCTACGTCCTGAAGGAGCCCAAGGAGATCGTCATCACGGAGCGCGAGAAGAGGTCCGTGGCGCTCGTGTTCCAGGCCGGACAGGCTCCTCCCGTCGTCATCGTCCCCCCGCCGGGCGGATCCGCCGCCGCCGCCAGCGCGAGCGCCGCGCCCACATCCACCGCGCCCCCTCCCCCGGAGCAGCCCAAGGAGAAGAAGAGCGTCGGCATCCTCATCGGTGGCCGGCTCGAGGGGGTCCTCCTGCGAGGCGCCGCGGCGGACTACATCGGCCCGGGCGTCGGCGTCGGCATCGACGCCGGCTTCAAGTTCTCGCGCGCGATCTACCTCGGCATGAACGTCGAGCTCGGCCGCGAGGACTCGGGGCGCATCAACTCCCCGAACACGTCGAACGCCGTGATCAACGCCGCCAACGAGAAGTACGGCGCGAGCATGCTGCGGGTGGGTGCCTCCTTCGGGTTCTTCACCTCGCACGACAAGCTGGCTTTCTGGGGCGACTTCTCGACCGGCTACCGCCAGTTCAACATCACGTATGGGGGCGACGTGAAGCGCGAGTTCACCTACGTCGGGTGGGACCTCATCGGCGTCGGGCTCGGCGCGTGGATCCCGGCAGGCCCGCTGCGCCTCATCCCCCGCGTCGGGTACGACCTCGGGGTGCACGGCTCGGGCGGCCCGGAGATCGACGCCAACGGCTGTGGCCGGCTCGGCTCGCTCGCGGCCGCAGCGGGCGGTTCGCCGTGCACGCCCGCGAACCTCAAGGGCAGCACGTACGGCCACCTCGGGATCGGCCTGCTCGGCTTCTTCACGACCGATCTGATCTGAGGAGGGGCTCCCGCGAGCTGGCCTCTGGCTCTCGCGTCGGGCGGTCGACGCGGCCGGAAAGTCCTGGACGGCGCGCGAGAAGCGACCTTGCGCGATACAGTGTATTCATTAGTTAGTTCATATAGTTACACGCTTGCCATGCAACGCTGTACAACGATTTACAACCTGGTGACAAGGCACCCGGGCGCGGGTGTTACGTGGTGTGCGCATGCACTGGCTCCTCTGTACGCTGTACTTCGCGGTCCTCCTCCTTCTGTCGATGTATGGGCTCCACAGGTCGCACCTCGTGCTGACCTGCCTCCGGTACCGGAAGAAGCTGGCCGGGATGGCCTCGCGAGACCTGGCGCTCCCCGAAGGCATCGTGTCCGACCAGGGGGATGTGCCCCACGTCACCATCCAGCTCCCCCTCTACAACGAGGCCACCGTCGTCTCGCGGCTCCTCGATCACGCGTCGCGGATCGAGTACCCGCGGGAGAAGCTCGAGATCCAGGTCCTCGACGACTCCACCGACGAGACGCGTGCGATGGTCCGTGCGCACGTCGAGGCGCTGCGCGACACCGGGCTCGACATCGTCTACATCCACCGCGTCGACCGCACCGGGTACAAGGCAGGCGCCCTCGACGCGGGGCTCACGGTCGCGAAGGGCGAGCTCATCGCGATCTTCGACGCCGACTTCCTCCCGCAGCCTGACTTCCTGGTCAAGCTCGTGCCCGAGTTCCTCGCCGATCCGAGGGTCGGCATGGTGCAGGCGCGCTGGGGCCACCTCAACCGCGCCACGTCGCTGCTGACGCGCGTGCAGGCGCTGATGCTCGACGGCCACCACCTCGTCGAGAACCGTGCGCGCTCCGCCGCGGGCTGGCTCTTCAACTTCTCCGGCACCGGCGGCATGTGGCGGCGGCAGGCGATCCTCGACGCGGGCCGCTGGCAGCACGACACGCTCACGGAGGATCTCGATCTCTCGTATCGGGCGCAGATGGCGGGCTGGCGCTTCGTCTACCGCGAGAACGTGGTGACGCCCGCGGAGCTCCCCGAGGACGTCAGCGCCTTCCGGGCGCAGCAGTTCCGCTGGGCCAAGGGCACCGTGCAGACGTCGCGCAAGCTCATGCGCAAGGTCCTCGAGAGCGACCTGTCCGTCTCGCAGCGGATCGAGGCGTTCTTCCACATGACGCCTCACTTCGCGTACCCGCTGATGGTCTTCCTCAGCCTGCTCCTGATGCCGGCCCTCCTGCTCATGCCCGCCACCAACGCGCGCACCATGATCCTCATCGATCTGCCGCTGTGCTTCGGGACGATGGGCTCGCTCGCGGCGTTCTACGCGATGGCCGAGAGCGCCCAGGGCCGGCGCCGCATCGACGCGCTCAAGCAGCTCCCCGCCCTCCTCGCCCTCGGCGCGGGCCTCGCGCCGCACCTCACGCGCGCCGTCTGGGAGGGTCTTGGCTCCATGGCCGGCGAGTTCGTGCGCACGCCGAAGGCCGGCAAGGGCGCCCTCGGCGGTCAGCGATACCGCGCGCGCGCCGATCTTCCGATGGTCGAGGTGTTCCTCTGCCTCTACTCGGCGGCGAGCGTGATCGCCTCCGTCGAGACGGGCCACTGGTTCGCGACCCCGTTCGCGCTCCTGTTCACCTTCGGGTACGGCTACGTCGCGTCGCTCGTCGCGAGCGAGCAGCTCGAGCGCCGCCGCGCCATCGCGCACGCGCCGGCGCTCCAGCGCGACAGCACGCCGCCCCCGGCCGCCGTCCAGGCGGACGAAGAGCTCGCGGCGTAGTCGCCGCCTCGTCGGCGGGGCCTCACAGCCTCCTCGTGCGCTCTCCGCGTGGTCGCGGGCGGGCGGGCGAGGTTGGCGCGAGGTTTTTTCTGGCAAGGGCCCCAAAACCTTGGCTATATCATGGAGGTAGGCAGGCGATTCGATGGCCAGAGACGGGGATTCCAACATGACCAAAGCCGAGATCGTCCAGGCGCTCTACACGAAGGTCGGCGGCTTCTCGAAGAAGGAGTCGGCCGACATCGTCGACCTCGTCTTCGACATGATGAAGGACACCCTCGGCAAGGGCGAGAAGATCAAGATCTCCGGCTTCGGCAACTTCGTGCTGCGCGACAAGCGCCAGCGCCCCGGCCGCAATCCGCAGACCGGCGACCCGATCCAGATCAGCGAGCGGCGCGTCCTCACGTTCAAGGCGAGCCAGATCCTCAAGCAGGCCCTGAACCCGAGGACCGCAGACGACGGCGCCCCCGCCGAGAAGGCCCAGACGGCCGCGACGGATCCAGGCTCGGGGCTCGCGTAGCAAGGCGCGTTCGTGACGCTCCCGGAGAAGGTCTTCTTCCGCATCGGCGAGGTCTCGGGCCTCGTCGGCGTCGAGCCGCACGTGCTGCGGTACTGGGAGCGCGAGTTCAGGACGATCCGGCCGTCCAAGAGCGCAAAGGGGCAGCGCGTCTACTCGCGCCGCGACGTCGAGAACCTCCTCCGCGTGAAGGACCTCCTGTACTCGCAGGGATTCACCATCGCGGGCGCGCGCAGGAGGCTCAAGACCCCGGACGGCGTGCTCGAGTCCGACGCGGAGCCGCCGGGGGCGGCCGGCGAATCGCAGACCGCGCCGTCGTCGGCCACCGGAGACGCACGGCTGGATCGGGGCTCGAACGGCGTCGCGTCCGCGGAGGTGCGCGAGCAGCTCGTCGCCCTCCGCACGGAGCTGCAGGCCTTCCTCGATGAGCTCGGCGGCTGACGGGGTCGGCGTCCGCTGGGAGACACGAGGGCTCACACCGACCGACGCGCCACCCGACATCGACCTCTCGCGCGCGCCGGAGGTGCGGCCACTCGGCGTGCAGCGCTGGGTGGGCGGCGGGGCAACGGTGACGACGGCGTGCTACGAGCGAGCGCTGCCGCTCGGCTGGCCCGGCGACGACATGGGCGACGACGTGGACGCGGTGGTGCTCGACCGGCTCGCGGGGGTGGCCACGCGATTCGCGGGCGAGCCGCTCCGGGTCACGGCGCGCGATCCCCGCGCGTGGACCCTCGCGGCCGATCACGGCGCCGCGCGAGCCCTGCTGGGCTTCGATGGAGGGAAGGTGGTGGGCTGCGTGCTCGCTTGCCAGGACGGCGCCGCCGGAGCCGGAGCGTGCGCCTCGCTCGCGACCTCGGCGACGCTCGACGGGGCGACGGGGACGGCACCTCCGCCCGGGATCGTGCTCGCGCTCGCGAGCGGCGCGATCCATCACCCGGGCGCCACGCTCGTGGCCTCGCTCGCGCTGATCGCGACCGTGTGCGCGGGCCTCGTACGGTTTCGCAAGCGCCCAGGCTGAAAGGCGTTTTTCCATTGGGCGAGGGCGGATCGTGTTAGGAACCGCCCGCGATGGCGCCTCGCTCCGTCCTGGCCACGGTCCTCCTCTCGCCCCTCTTCGTCGCGGCGAGCCTCATCGCGATCCCCGAGGCTCGCGCGCAGGACGGCGCACCGCCGCCGCCCCCGCCGGCGTCTCTCCCGAACCGAGGCAACCTCCTGCCGCCCGCGGGCGATCCGTCGACGCCCCCCCCCGCCACCACGCCGCCGCCCGTCCCGGGCGCAGCCGACCCCGCGACCCCCGCCGCGGGGACGGTCGACCCCGCCGCGGACCAGCAGAAGCTCGCCACGCAGGGCAGGGACCGACCCCTGTCGCAGACCAACGACGGCTCGATCGGTGCGTCGCCGCGCGAGGTCTACAGCGAGGACTGGTGGGGCCACACGCGCCCGATCCTCGAGATCCACGGCTACTTCCGCACGCGCGGCGAGCTGTACCACAACTTCGCGCTCGGCCGTCACACGTCCCCCGGCGGAGACGATCACAACCTCTGGAACCACCCCCTCGATCACACGTACACGGACAAGTCGACCAGCGAGAAGAAGGTCTCCAAGTGCGGGGACTCCGGCGCCGACCCCTGCTACGACAAGACGCAGTCGTCTGCGAACCTGCGCCTCCGTCTGAACCCCGAGCTCCACATCTCGGACAACCTGCGGGTCCTCACGCAGATCGATCTGCTCGACAACCTGGTCCTCGGGTCCACGCCGGACTCGTACGCCATCCAGCCGAGCAGCGTGGCCAAGTCGCCGTATGCGCCGGCCGGCAACGGGTACAACGGGTACGCGCCGCTCGGCGTGTTCGCCACGAACCAGGGCGCGCCCACGGCCGGGGTCAACGGCTACCGCAACTCGATCGAGGTCAAGCGCGCGTGGGCCGAGTACCTCTCTCCCATCGGCCAGTTCCGCTTCGGCCGCATGCCCAGCCACTGGGGCCTCGGCATGCTCGCGCACTCCGGGGACGGCATCGACGACGACTGGCAGACGAACACCGACCGCATCATGTTCGTCACGGGCCTCCGCTCGGCCGATCTGTACTTCGGCGGCTCGTGGGACTTCGTTTCCAGCGGCCCGACCAACGCGTCGCCGTTCGACATCTACGGCGGCCAGCCGTACAACACCGCGAACCTCACCAACGCCGACGAGTGGAGCCTCTTCGTCGCGCGCCGCATGAACCCCGAGTTGCAGAAGGCCGCCCTCGCCCGCGGCGACGTCGTGCTCAACGGGGGCCTCTACGCGCTCTACCGCCAGCAGCTTCTCGACGTCCCCGACGCGCAGACGCCGCTCACCTTCGACGCCGGGGCCGAGAACAACGGGCTCATCCGCCGCGGCGCGAAGGCCTTCATCCCCGACGCGTGGGTGCAGGCGCGCTGGAGGAAGCTCCGCCTCGAGGCCGAGGTCGTGCACATCCGCGGGGAGATTGACTCGATCCCCGGCTACACCGATCAGGTGAAGAACCCGACGCAGGTCCGGATGTGGGGCGTCGCCACGCAGGCCGAGTACCGCGCGGTGGATGACAAGCTACGCCTCCAGTTCGGCTTCGGCTGGGCGAGCGGCGACCCGGAGGTCGAGGGCATCGCGGTGGACCCGAAGGGGCTCAAGGCGCCGCAGGGCGGCGATCCGAAGCAGATCCGCACGTTCCGCTTCCACCCCGCCTACATGGTCGACCAGATCTTCTTCCGCAAGATCCTGACCCGCGTCGAGGGCGCGTACTACTTCCGCCCGAGCGTCGACTACGACTTCCTCCGCAACCCGGCGGGGCAGAAGTTCGGGGGCGGCGCCGCCATCATCTGGAGCCGCGCGAGCGAGTTCATCCAGACGCCGGGCGACAAGCGCGATCTCGGCGTGGAGCTCGACCTGTCCCTCTACTACCAGGCGAAGGACGGCTCGCTGAACGACGATCCGGCCAAGATCGGCGGCTTCTACACGATGCTCCAGTACGGCGTGTTCTTCCCCCTCGGCGGCCTCGACTACCACCCCGTGGAGCGCAAGCTCGCGGACATGGATCTCTCCGCCGCCCAGACGCTCCGCTTGTTCCTCGGCGTGGTGTTCTAGTTCGGATCGAGGAGGGGCCCCCCCGCGGGCTCCCCGTTCCCAAACCGGCGACGGGTGATGCTAGAGTGGCAGGGATGAGGGTCCTCTGGGGTGCCGTCGGGGTGTCGCTGTTCGCAACCGCGGGGTGCGCCGGGAGCGTCGATCCGACGGACATCAAGGGCGGCCAGTCGCGCTACGACGCGGCGCTCCCGCCGACCCCCCCCGTGGCCGACGCGGGCCCCGTGCTGGACGCCAGCACCAGCACGAAGTGGTCGGACCTCCACGCGGAGTTCTTCAAGCCCAGGGCCGCCGCATCCTGCGCGGGCAACGGCGCGTGCCACGGGAGCGCGAGCGAGCCGGGGACCGTCTCCAGCGGCGGGTTCTTCTGCACGGACGACAAGACGCAGTGCCGGCAGGCGCTCCTCACCGCGATGATGCTCGACAAGGACCCGACGAAGGCCCGCCTGATCAGCGTCATCCGCCACAGGGACGCGAACGGCCAGGAGGTCGGCTTCATGCCGAAGGGCTCCCCGTACACCTTCACGGCGCAATCCATCGATCGTATCTCCACCTGGCTCAAGGCCGGATTCCCGGACGACTGAAATGGCCAAGATCCTCATCGTCGACGACCAGCGGAACATGCGGACGACGCTCGCGATGATGTTGCGCGGCGCTGGCCACGAGATCGAGGAGGCTCAGGACGGCGAGGAGGGCTCGCTGAAGGGCGGCACCGGCGCGTTCGACCTCGTCCTCACCGATCTGCGCATGGGCTCGAAGGACGGCCTCGACGTGCTCCGCGCCGTGAAGACGGACCAGCCCCTCACGGAGGTCGTCGTCATGACGGCGTTCGGGACGATCGAGAGCGCGGTACAGGCCATGCGGCTCGGCGCCTCCGACTACATCGAGAAGCCGTTCACCGAGGAGGAGCTGCTCGTCAAGGTCAGCAAGGCCCTCGAGAACCGCCGGCTCGCGGGCACCGTCGCCATGCTCACCCACGAGTTCAAGGACCGCTACAAGTTCGAGAACATCGTGGGCCGCTCCTCCAGCGTACGCGAGGTGCTCGGCCGCATCGTACGCGTGGCGCCCACGGACGCGATCGTCCTCATCACGGGCGAGAGCGGCACCGGCAAGGAGCTCGTCGCGAAGGCGATCCACGTCAACTCGAAGCGAGCGGAGCGCCCGTTCGTGCCCGTGAACTGCGCGGCCATCACGGAGACGCTCCTCGAGAGCGAGCTCTTCGGCCACGCGAAGGGGTCGTTCACCGGCGCGCTCACAGCGCGCAAGGGCCTCATCGAGGAGGCGGAGGGCGGCACCTTCTTCTTCGACGAAATCGCCGAGACGCCGCTGTCCTTCCAGGCCAAGCTCCTCCGGACGATCCAGGAGGGGGAGATCCGGCGCGTGGGTGAGAACAAGCCGATCAAGGTGGACGTGCGCGTGATCGCGGCGACCAACCAGGACCTGCTCAAGGCGATCGCCGAGAAGCGCTTCCGGCAGGACCTGTACTACCGCCTGAACGTCGCGCGCTTCCAGCTCGCCGCGCTGCGCGAGCGGCGCGAGGATCTGCCCGACCTCCTCACGTACTTCCTCGCGAGGTACAACCGGAAGATGGGGGTGACGGCTCGCTTTCACGAGAACGTGCCCGAGACGCTCTCGCGCTACGACTTCCCCGGCAACATCCGCGAGCTCGATCACATGGTCGAGCAGGCGGTCGCGCTCGTGCAGAGCGGGGTGATCACGGCCGACGATCTCCTGCCCCCCCCCGCGTCGCCGAGCGACCGACCGCCGCCGCGCGCCGCGGGCAAGACGCTCGCGGACGTGGTGGACCGCGCGGAGCGTGCCGCGATCGAGGACGTCCTCGGGGCGTGCGACGGCAGTCGCGAACGCGCTGCCGAGCTCCTCGCGATCTCCCCGACCACGCTGTGGCGCAAGATGACCCGGCTCGGTGTCGTCTACGAGGGGCGCAGCGAGGGACGCTGAACGGCCGTGCATCCCGAGCTCGCTCCCCGAGGCTGCGCAACATCTGCGCGATCGCCATGCGCGCGTCATACTTGCACGAAAGGACGCGCCCGGCCTTTCAGGAATGAAAGGCTACAGTGTAATCTAGCGGTGTTCCAGGGCCGCTTCCATGGACTTGATTTTGCTAAGTGGCAGTGCAAGGTTCCCGGGGAGCGCCCTGGGTAACGTTCCCGGGGAGCGCCCTGGGTCGGGAGGCGTTCATGCCCAGAGTGCTCCTGGTGGATGATGAGATGCGGAACAACCGGACGCTCGAGCTGGGGCTCGGGGTCGAGGGTGTCGACGTATCGTACGCCGTCGACGCCGCCGACGCGCTTCACATCCTCGCCTGCGAGGAGGTGGACCTCGCCGTCATCGACCTGATGATGGCCGGGACGACCGGGCTCGAGCTCGCGCGCCTCATCAAGGCCAGCTTCCCTCGAGTCCGAACCGTGCTGACGAGCACGTACCACCTGTCCCAGAGGCAGATCGAGCGGGCCGACTGCGGCGTCATCGGCTTCGTGCCGAAGCCGTACCAGGTCGGTGACCTCGTCGATTTCCTGCGCTCCAAGGCCTCCGGCTATCCGAGCGTGAGGGTGCTGCCCGCCGCGCTCGCCTGATCCGGGCGTGATACGAAGGGGGCGCCATGCGCGTCCGCGATCTCGACTACGATCTGCCGGAGGAGCGCGTCGCGCAGCGCCCACCGCCGGAGCGTGACGGCGGCAGGCTCCTCGTGATCCGGCGGGGTGAGCTCGAGCACGACCGGGTGCGGTCGCTCGCGAGGCACGTCCCTGCCGGTGCGCTCGTGGTCGTGAACGACACGCGCGTCCTCCCCGCGAGGCTCCTCGGCGCTCGGCGCGGAACGGGGGGAAGGGCGGAGGTGCTCCTCGTTCGCGAGCGCCGGAGCGCGCCCGACGGCGCGAGCGCGACGTGGGTCGCGATGATGCGCGCGTCGAAGGCGCTGCGCTGCGGATCGTTCGTGGATCTCGAGGGGCTCTCCGTGGAGGTCGTGGGGCGCGAGGGCGCGCTGTTCGAGGTGGAGCTGAGGAGCACGCTCGGCCCGGTGCGGGAGGCCATCGGACGCCTCGGCCACGTGCCGCTCCCTCCATACATCCGCCGCGCGGACGACGCCGCCGACCGCGAGCGGTACCAGACGATCTTCGCGGCGCGGGAGGGCGCGGTGGCCGCTCCCACGGCGGGCTTGCACCTCTCGGCCACGCTCATGGGCGAGCTCGAGCGGACCTGCGAGGTCGCGCGGCTGACCCTGCACGTGGGGCTCGGCACCTTCGCGCAGGTGACCGTGGACGATCTCGATCGGCACGCCATGCACGAGGAGGCGTACGACATCCCGGCCGCGACCGCGGACGCTGTGGCGCGCGCACGCCGCGACGGCCGCCCCATCGTCGCGATCGGCACGACGGTACTCCGCGCGCTGGAGTCCGCGAAGGACGGTGCGGGTGGCGTGTCCGCCGGAGCCGCGACGACGCGGCTCCTGGTGCAGCCTGGGTACCGCTTCGGCGTGGTGGACCTCCTGTTCACGAACTTCCACCTGCCGCGATCGACCCTGCTCGCGCTCGCCTGCGCCTTCGGCGGTACGGCGCGCGTGCTCGCGGCGTACCGGGCGGCGATCGCGGCAAACTACATGTTCTTCTCGTACGGGGATGCGACGCTCCTGGAGAGGGACGCGCCGTGACGGACGCGCCGGTCGGCGGCGGGCGCCCCTTCGGCAAGGACGCGGCGCTCCGCTTCCGCGTGCTCCACACGGACGGCCACGCGCGACGGTCGACGCTCGAGCTCCCGCACGCGACGGTCGAGCTACCGACGTTCATGCCCGTCGGGACGCAGGGGAGCGTCAAGACGCTCACCGCCGCCGACGTCGCCGGGACGGGCGCCCGCATCGTCCTCGGGAACACGTACCACCTGTGGCTACGGCCCGGCGCGGAGCGTGTCCACGCGCTCGGCGGGCTCCACCACTTCTCGCGGTGGCCGCACGCGATGCTCACGGACTCGGGCGGGTTCCAGGCGTTCTCGCTCGCGAGGAACGCGCGCGGCGACCGGCTCGTGGACCTCACGGAGGAGGGCGTCGCCTTCCGCTCGCACCTCGATGGGGCGCGGTGCTTCCTTTCGCCGGAGGAGGCCGTCCGCGTGCAGTCGCTCCTGGGCGCGGACATCCAGATGCAGCTCGACGTGTGCCCTCCCGGCGACGCGCAGCGGCCCGTCGTCGAGGCCGCCGTCCGTCAGACGACGCGCTGGGCGAGGCGCGCGCTCGCCACGCCTCGAAAGGAGGGGCAGGCCCTGTTCGGCATCGTCCAGGGGGGCACCCACGCGGATCTGCGGGTCGCGCACGCGGACGAGCTCGGCGCGCTCGACTTCGACGGGCTCGCGCTCGGTGGGTTCTCGGTCGGCGAGCCGGTCCGCGCGATGCACGAGACCCTGGCGGAGGTGGCCCACCGGCTGGATCCCACGCGGCCGCGCTACCTCATGGGGGTCGGGACGCCGGAGGACCTCGTGCGCGCGGTCCACGCCGGGGTCGACATGTTCGACTGCGTGCTCCCCACACGCAACGCGCGCAACGGGCAGGCCCTGACGCGCCTCGGCAAGGTCGTCATCAAGAACGCGCGCCACAAGGACGATCCCCGACCTCTCGACCCCGAGTGCCCCTGCCCCACGTGCGCCGGCGGCTACTCGCGCGCCTACCTGCGCCACCTCTTCGTCGCGAAGGAGCTCGTCGTCCTGCGCCTCCTCTCGCTCCACAACCTGACCTTCTACGCGGCCCTCATGGCGGGGGCGCGAGAGGCCATCGTTCGCGGCGACTACGACGCGTGGATGCGACGCACGCTCGACGATCTCGGTACGGCGGAGGTCCCGCAACTTTCGTGATCACCCCGAGCCGATGCGTTACCCTGGCGTGATGGCGGACGAGAGGCCGAAGCTCGGTCGCATCCTGATCAAGCGCAAGCTCGTGTCGGTCGAGACGCTCGAGCGGGCCCTCGCGGATCAGCGCACGTCGGCGCGACCGCTGGCCTCTCAGCTCACGGAGGCCGGCTCCGTCAAGGAGGTCGACGCGCTGCGCGCCCTGTCGGAGCAGTTCGGCGTCCCCGGTGTGGACCTCCCGCAGCTCTACCTCGCCACGGCCCACCTCGACATCCTGCCGCGCGAGATTGCCGTCGCGCGCAAGATCCTCCCCGTGCTCGTGAAGGACGACCGCCTCTTCCTCGCCATGGCCGACCCGCACGATCGCCGCGCGATCGACGAGCTCGAGTTCGTGTCCGGCCGACGCGTGTTCCCCTACGTCGCGATCTCGACGGGGCTCGACCGCACGATCGCCGATGCGTACGACGCCAAGGACAAGGGCCGCTCCCACTACTTCGGCGCGGCCGTCCCCCAGTCGAAGCGCGCCGAGCTCTCGGGGCCCGAGTCGGTGGGCCGCGGCCGCGAGGACACGAGCTTCCTCCCCCTCCCCGCCGCCGGCCAGGAGAGCGGCGTCGTCGTCGACGTGGACGCCGAGAGCTCGGCGCGATCGGCGACGCTCTCGGTGGCCGACTTCGGGGCCGGCGACGTCGAGGACGACGCGAAGACCACGCAGCCCAAGCTGTCGTCGCCCGCCTCGGCGCTCCCGCCCGCGCCGCCGCACGGCCCGGCGCCAGCCACGGTGCTCGTCGTGGACGACGACGAGGACATCCGCAAGCTCGTGGTGAAGTTGATGGTGGCCAAGGGCCACCGCGTCGTCGAGGCCGGGCGTGGACTGCTCGCGCTGTCGCTCGTGCAGGGAGACACGCCGGATCTCATCATCCTCGACGGCATGCTGCCGGAGGTGCACGGCTTCGACATCGTGCGGCGCCTCAAGGGGAGCCAGAAGTACGGGCACATCCCGATCGTCCTCATGAGCGCCGTCCACCGAGGATGGCGCATCGCTGCGGACATGCGCGCGAACTATGGCATCGAGGAGTTCGTCGAGAAGCCCTTCCGCATCGCCGACCTCGACCTCGCCGTCGCGCGTGCGCTCAAGGACAAGTCCGGCGAGCCGCCGCGCGACCACGCGATCAACCGCGAGGCGCAGGCGCTGCTCGAGCAAGGCATCCGCGCGTTCAAGCGCGGCGACATCAAAGGGGCCATCGACCTCCTGAGGCGCGGGGTCCAGGTGGATCCCTTCGCCTACCGTCTACGCTACCAGCTCGGCCTGCTGTTCGGGCGGGACGGGCAGGTCTACGAGGCGGTCTCCGAGCTCGAGCGAGCGGTCGAGCTCAACCCTTCCGCGTTTCAATCCCTGAAGAATCTCGCGGTGTTGTACGAGCAGGCCGGCTTCAAGAACAAGGCGACGGACATGTGGGAGCGATGCCTCGACTCGGCGACGGACGAGGCCACGCGCGGGGTGGTGAAGAAGCGTATCCTGGCGCTCCTGCCGGGATGACGGGGTCCACGGGCTCGAGCGCCCCTTCCGGGCTCCCGATCGCCGGAGCCCCGGCGGTGCGCGACAACATTTCGTCGTGCCGCACGTAGCACGCTTTCGCTTGCCCAGGATCGAGGGTACGCTCCCTTGGGGTGGGCCCTCGCGTCGGGCCTCGCCTCCGAGACACTCCACGTGAAGTTCCTCTGCGACAACTGCAAGGCGAAGTATCAGATCGCCGACGAGAAGGTGGCGGGCAAGACGGTCCGCATGAAGTGCCGCAAGTGCGGCCACCAGATCGAGGTCCGCGCGGAGGTCACCGAGACATCGGTCTCGGGGGGTGCGCCGCGCGTCGATCAGGGCGAACGGACGATCATCTCGGCCCCGCCGAAGAAGGGCCAGCTCGCGACGAGCCTCGCCGGTGTGAAACCACGAGGCGTGCCGCACGAGCCCGCGCCGCAGACCCAGACGTCAGGCGCGCTCTCCAGCGCGTTCAAGGCCGCCGCCGACGGCTCGAAGCCGCAGAAGACGGAGAAGGGAGAGCCCAGCGACCTGCTCGAGCCCTTCGTGCACGAGGAGTGGTACGCCGCGATCAACGGCGTGCCCGTGGGGCCCATCCGGATAGCCGAGCTCCGCCGGAAGGCGGCCTCGGGCGCCGTGACCGAGGACTCGCTCGTGTGGCAGGAGGGACTCGAGGAGTGGCGCCCCGTCAAGACGATCACCGAGCTCGCGAAGCTGGTGCGCGAGGCGGCCGCGTCGCGGCAGCCCTCCCTCACGCCCGTCCCGCCCGAGCCGAAGTTGCAGACGGCGCCCGTCACACAGCAGGCCCCGCAGGCCGTGACGGCGCCGCAGCATCGCCCGGCGGCCGCGCCCCGCGGCGTGTCCGCGCCGCGCGGGCAGCCGCT
>SXNL01000011.1 GCA_005777185.1 Myxococcales bacterium | reverse complement strand
GATGGCGCGCCGCCGGCTGCCTCGGCGGCGCACGCGGACTCGATCGACGTCGCGCCGTTCAAGGTCGGAGCGATCCGCTGGCGCGTTGCCGGCATGGCTTCGCCCTCGACCGACTGGACGCTGGAAGCGGCCGTCGCCGGTGACCCGGCGTGGCCGATGTTGAACAACCGACCGGCGGTCGACTGGTCGCAGATGAGGAGGATCTGATCATGCCGTTCTATACGATCGTGAAGAACATGCGCATCAACTTTCCGGCCGCCGCGGCGAACCGGGCCTTTTACGTCGAGATCGCCCGCGCGGTCGACGTCTCCGGGTTCAAGACCGGCACGCTCTACGGTCGGCTCATGGACAACACGGGCCTGAGCACCAACATGGGCTTCAAGATGAAGCTCGTGGCGTTCCCGATCTGGGAGGACGACGACGCCAACGTCCGCGTGTCGAGGCACGGCCTCGAGGACAACAACTCGGCTGCGCCGGTGCTGTCGCAGAGCAACCAGATCACGTCGTTCGACACGGGGTCCTTCGCGAGCAACAGCGAGCTCGGTGATCTCATCACGAACGTGAGCGGCGGCGCGATCGTCGCCTCGACGCTGAGCATGCCCGCCATGCGGGTGCTCGCGTGCTTCCTCAACCCGGACGCCGCGTTCACCAGCGCGGGGTCCATCGTCGTCTCGGTGGGGATCGCGCTGAACGTGAACTGAGCCTGAACGAGTGTGGGACGGTGCGCGACACGATGGCGGCGCACGCTGACGGTGTCACGACTGTCACGACGCGACACGCCCGGCGGGCGGCCCGCGCGCCCCACGGATGCCCGCCGAGGAGATCATGATGCTCGAAATCCTCACCCAGTCGCCGCGCGAGGGCGACATGTCCGCGCCTCTCCAGGGCGCCGCTGACCACTCCGACTGGCAAGACCGCATTCTATCGATCGCGGGATGCCTCGGCACGAAGCTCTACCTGATGGGTGGTCAGACGACCGGACACGGCGACAGCGCACAGGCAGACGTCTACGAGTCGGGCGACGGCGGCATGACCTGGAGGAAGACGTTCGGCGAGTTCGAGACGTCGATACACAGGCTGCCGAGGTCGGCTCGCGGCATGGTCTTTGGTCTCCCCGTGATCGACAACGAGCTCTACCTCTGCGGAGGCGGGCGCTACGACGACCGCGACCCAGCTGAGGCGCAGCGCGCGTGGTTCGACGGGGTCTACGCGTTCAACGGTGCCACTTGGCGCGAGGTGCTACGCGAGGGTCACAACCAGTGGCCCAACGGCGGGCGAACGTACCACAACGTGGTCCGGATGTTCGGAGAACGCCTCTGGCTCTTCACAGGCTCCTCACCCGCAAGCGGCAGCTCCCCGGAGATCTTGGTCTCGGACGACAGGGGCGCGCATTGGGAACTCCTCGACTACATCGACTGGGGCCAAGGCAACGGATCGCACGCCGATGCCGTCACCGTCGACGGCAACGCGATCGTGCGGGCGAGCGGGAACGCCCAAGACCGCGGGACCTACCGGATCTCTCGCGAGCCGATCCCCCCGAAGCCGGAGCTGACGGGCTTCGCCAAGGGCAGTCCGGTCTCCGGCCCCCGCGTTGGCCCACTACGTCCGGTGATCACGCTCGAAGGCGACCACTTCCAACGCGACGGCAAGGACGATGTGCTCGCGGTATACGTTTCTGGAGGCGACCGTCACGTTCGCTATGCAGCGTTCTCCAACATCAACATCAAGTCCCCGACCGAGCTCGAGGTGAAAATGCCTGAGTGGTTCCCGTCACCCGTTCTCGGGGAAGTGTTCATCTACATCGTCGGCCCCGGGGGTACCGCCGTCAACCAGACCGTGAAATTCAACTACATGTGAGTTGATTGTCACGGACGCTCGTTGGCTCCCGACCAGGGTGGGTGAGAGGTTCCCCTGTGCGAACTCGCCCGCGCGGGGTCCGGCATGAGCCATGCGAAACGTGACATCGTCGATGGCTCGGAGCGGGAGCTGGAGGTCCGAAACCCGCTACAGACAGTAACGAGCCACACCCATCCAGTACAGTGGAAAAGGCGGCTCGCGGTACCACCAGCCGCCGACGGTCGCGCGATCGCGGCTGAAGGCGAAGCCCCTCGGATGCACGCTTTTGAAGCCGCTCACGGGGGTCCCTAGCACTCTTCCCGCAACCCCGAATTCCGGATCGAGGGTGCCGTCCGATCGAACGCGTAGGAGCGCGGTTGGGTTCGAAGGGGAACTGCTGGTGCCGGCGGTCACGTACTTGCCATCGGGCTGGATGAAGAGCCCACCGACGGTGTCGCTCTCTCCATCCACGTCGACCCTCACCGTCCCTCCGGAGCCGAAGGTCGCATCGACCGCCCCCGCGGAGGTGAGCCGGAACAGGGCGAAGTCCAGATCGGCCCAGACTGCGTACGCATAACCGCCAAGGATGATACGGCCCGCGCCGTCGAGGGCAACGGCGTGCGCGTGGCTCGGCGTCGTCAGCCCGGCCCAGAACTTGCCACCCGCGCCGAAGGACGGGTCGAGCGACCCATCAGGGTTGATGCGGGCCGCCGAGACGTCCTCCGGCCCGGCTCCCGCGTCCCGACCACTCGAGCCGACGAGGACGATCTTGCCGTCGGGCTGGACGGCCATCGCGCCCAGGATGTCGTAGCTGGACCGGATGTCGAGCTTCACCCTCCCGCTCGATCCGAACGCGGGCTCGAGCGAGCCGTCCGGCTTGAACTTCACGACCGCCCAATCCCCGGTCTCCAGGGTGGCGGGCAAGGATGCCTTGCCCCTGTCCCCTGCTACAAGCACGTGGCCGTCCGGGAGGACGGCCACGGAAGCGACGAAGCCCTTGTCCGGTTGAGGAAGCTCGCGAAGGTGACGCCCCCGTCCCCAAAGGTCGGATCGAGCGCGCCGCCGGGCGTGAACCGCGCGGCCACCCAGTCGGTGCCGGCATCGGGGACGTCGACGTACCCCGCGGCGAGGATGCGACCGTCCGCGGCCAGCGCGACGGCCTGCGCGCCTTGGTTGCCGGTGGAGAACGACACCGTGATGATTCCACCGTCCCCGAAGGTCGTGTCGAGAGTTCCCGGCACGGTGAGCCTGACGAGCGCCAAGCGTCCCGAGAGGTACCCGCCCAGGACGGTCTTGCCATCCGGCTGGATCACGACGGCATTCACGCCTCCGCGCAGCGGGTCGGTGTCGACGTACACGACCCCCCCGTCCCCGAAGGTAGGGTCGAGCTGGCCGGGCGTGCCGCCGTCGTCGCAGTTCTTGAGGACCCTCGCGTCGCTTCCGCTGTCGCGGATTGCGCTGTCTGCCGCGTCTGGCCCGGAGCGCGAACCGTCCTCCGACGATGCACGACCATCGCAGGCGCCCGCGTCGCACGCCTCTTCGCTCGGGCTCTCGCTCACGGCGCCGCACGCGAGGAAGACCCCTCCGCCGGCGCCCGCGAAGAGAACGATGACGGCGACGAGCCTGAGCCGCCGGTCGAGGAGATTCATGGCGCCTCCGAGTGCACGCCAACCGTACCATCGTACCATCCCCGCAAACCCGCGCGAGCCCATCCGTCCCCTCCACTGCCGCCTGGGCCTGGAAGGTCGGTGGCCTGTCGGCGGCCACACAGAGGGATGCTACGACGTTCGAGAGCGCTCGTCGCTCTGCGAGGGGACGATCCCCGGCATCCCATTCTACGTCGCGTCCCCGGGCAGCGGCTCGACGTCGTAGGTGCAGCGCCTCCGCACCTGCAGCACCACCGCCCCGAGGCGGACCCGCTCACCGGAGCCGATCGAGGCGACCTCGCCCGGCGCGAGCCGACGCCCGTTCACCCGGACGCCGTTCGCGCTGCCGAGGTCCACGATGGTGACGAGCGCGCCCGCGGCCTCCACCCTCGCGTGCTGCCGGGAGATCGCCCTGTCGTCGATCGGAGACCCGAGTCCCGCGCGCGCCCGACGACTTCCTCGATCGTCTCGACGCGCTCCAGAGCGGATCCACGCGGAAGTCGACCCGCAAGGTCGACCACGCCGCGCTGGCCTCGCTCGACGAGCGGGGCATCACGAAGGAGGTCCCCCTTCGATCCCCTGCCTCTCGTCGAGCCCGAGCCCGAGCCCAGGCCGAAGGCCGGAGCCCGAGCCCGATCTCGATGAGGGCGTCTCGGACGCGCCTCGGGCTCGGGCTCGGGCTCGGCCCTACGCCCCCCCCCTCCGCTCGTACCGGAAGATCACCCCCACGTACGTGCACGCGAGCGGGAAGCCGATCGCGAACCACGCCAACGCCGCGTGGAGCGAGGTCGAGCCCGCGTGCGAGTCGGTGCCGATGGAGAGCGCCTCGGGGATCCCGCGCACGAGGTACGGGTGCTGCGCCGCCGCGATGGACGCGAGGGTCGTCGCGAGGAAGCCGGCGCTCGCGAGGAACGCGTCCCGCGCGCGCCCCTTCCCCGAGAGCCACCGCGCCGCGCCCAACAGGAGCGGCGCGAGCGCGCCGAAGGTGATCGCCGTGGGCCGCGAGCGGAGGGCGGCGGCGGCCGGGCCGGCGAACACGAACGTGGCCGCTCCCGCGACGACGAGCAGGATCGCCACGGCGACGACCAGACGCGGGACCAGCGCGCGCGCGCGCTCGCCGACCGGGCCGTCCTCGCGCCACGCGAGGAACGCCGCGCCGTGGAGGGACGTCGCCAGGACGGCGACCACGCCCGACGCGAGCGTGAACACGTCGATCAGGCCCTTCTCGCCGCGCCCCGCGAGATCCGCGAAGAAGGGCAGCGCGAAGCCGCCCTCCTCGAGCGGGACGCCGCGGATGAGGTTGCCGAGGGCGATCCCCAGGGTCAAAGGCAGGCCCAGGCTCGCCGCGCAGAACAGGACGTCGAAGAGCCCCGCGAAGAGCGCGTCCTCGACGTGGTGCCTGAGCTCGATCGCCAGCGCCCGGCCGATGAAGAGCCAGATCACGAGCACCATGCCCAGGTAGAACCCCGACATGGCGGCCGCCAGCGCGCGGGGGAACGCGGCGAACAGGAGACCCGCCGCGGCGAGCAGCCACACCTCGTTTCCGTCCCAGAAGGGTCCGATCGCGCGGTGGACCCGTCGCCGCTCGTCGGGCGTCCTCGCGACGAGGAACAGGAGCGCGCCCGCGCCGAAGTCGAACCCGTCGAGCACCACGAACGCCGTGATCATCACGCACACGAGCACGTAGAACACGTCAGGCATGCGCCTTTTCCGCGTGCCCGTCGCTGTCGAGATCGCGCGGCCCATCGCGGAGGACGCGGCCGACGAGGAACAGGAACACGAGGCCGAGCAGGAGGTACAGGCCCGAGAACCCGATCAGCGAGAACAAGGTGTCCCCCGAGTGGACCTTGGTGCTCGACCCCTCGCTCGTGCGGAACAGCCCGAACACGAGCCACGGCTGCCGTCCGAGCTCCGCCGTCATCCAGCCGCAGGTGGTCGCGATGTAGGGCAGCGGGAACGACAGCATGAGGGCCCAGAGCATGAGCGGCCAGCGCTCCAGGCGCCGCAGGAGGAGGAGCGCCCGCGCGAACCCCATGATCGCGATCTGGATGGTCCCGATGCCCGCCATGATGTGGAACGCGTAGTAGAGTAGCTCGATGTTCGTCGGCCAGTCCTTCTCCGGGAAGTCCTCGAGCCCGCGCACGTCGCTGTGGAACGTGCCGTACGCGAGGAAGCTCAGCATGCCTGGCACCTTGATCGGGTTGTCGAGTCGCCGCGCCTGCACGTTCGGCTGACCGATCAGCGTGATCCCGGCCGCGTTCTCGGTGGTGAAGCGCCCCTCCATCGCCGCGAGCGCGACGGGCTGGTGCTTCGCCACGAGCTTCGCCTGGAGGTCACCCGTGGGGAACGCCACGAGCAAGCTCGCGACGAGGCCGGCCGTCGTGCCCACCTTCAGGAACACCCTGCCGTCGTCCGCGGCGCGACCGGAGAGGACGTAGTACGCGCCCACGGCCGACACGACGAAGCTCGCGGTGACGACCGTCGCGCACATCACGTGCGCCCACTCCACGAGCGCCCACGGGTTCGTCATGAACGCGCTGAAGCTCGCGAGCTCGAGGGCGCCGCGGGCGTTCGTCGTGAAGCCGACGGGGTGCTGCATGAACGCGTTCGTCGTGACGATGAAGTACGCCGAGAGCCAGCTTCCGACGAACAGCGCCACCGAGGCCAGGAAGTGCCGTCGGGGCGAGAGCCGGCGCTCCCCGAAGACGAGCATGCCGAGGAAGCTCGACTCCAGGAAGAAGGCGAACAGGCTCTCCATCCCGAGGGTCTGTCCGATCACCGCCCCCGCGTACTCGGAGAACCGCGACCAGTTCATCCCGATCTGGAACTCCATGGGGATCCCCGTCATCACGCCGACGCCGAAGTTCACGGCGAAGATGCGGATCCAGAACCGCGCGGCGCGGAGCCACGCCTCGTCGCGGCGGAAGACGCCGATCCCCTTCATCACGCACACGAGGAGGGCGAGGCCCATCGTGAGCTGAGGGAACAGGTAATGGAAGACGATCGTGAAGGCGAACTGCAGGCGGTGCCACACCAGGGGTTCGCCCATCCTGCGGCGAGCGTACTACGTCTTCTTGATGTCGATCCGCTCCTCCAGCCCGGCGATGCGCGCCACGACCTCGAAGCCCGGCGAGGGGTTCGTGAAGTTGATCTTGGCGTACGAGGGCAGGGCGCCCACCGCATGGACGAGGTGGGCGGCGCCCACGAGGTCGATGTAGGACACCGTCGAGAGGTCCACGGTGACCTCCCGGGCGCCCTCGCCGATCGCCGCCTGGACCATCTCGAACAGCGGCGGGACCGTGTTGCGGGTGAGGGGGACGCTCGGGGCGGGGATGATGGAGTGTCGCGGGCTGGTCATGGGGTCACCTCCGTTGTTTCCTCACCCTCACACCGTGCGGATCTTCCGCCGGTTCCCGGAGCGTCGAGTCCCGCCGCGAGAACCCAGGGACCATGGTACGGTCGTCTGCTCAGGGGTTTCATATGCAGAACGCACGTATCGCCCTCGTCGTCCTCCTCACCCTCGCCGCGGCGGGCGCCGCCTGCGGGAAGAAGGAGCCCGTCGTCCCCGCGCCCCCCCCCCAGCCGGACGCCGGCGCGCCCGAGCCGCCGCCCGAGCCCGTGTTCGACGCCGGCGTCGCCCCGCGCATCCGCAGGGATGCGGTCACCGAGCAGCGCTTCGGCATCACGATCGCCGACCCCTACCGCTGGCTCGAGCGGGACGACGATCCGGAGGTGCTCGCGTTCACGAAGGCACGCGACGAGAAGGCGCGCGCGGCCGTCGCGGACGGCGAGGCGGGGAAGACCATCTTCGCGCGCGCCGTCGAGCTGTGGCAGGGGTGGCTCCAGCCTGCGCCGAGGCTCCTCGGAAAGAGCGAGGTACGGGCGCGCGGTGGGGTCATCGAGGTGGTCCCGCCCGCGCAGAAGCCCCTCGTGCTCGTCTCGAAGATGCCCGATGGGAGTCGTGTCGGCGCCCTCTACCCTTCCGACACAGGTCGGTTCCTCGGCTACGAGAGCCTCGAAGGGGAGCGCCGCGCGCTCGTCGTGCTCGCGGCGGGCGCGAAGAAGGACCCGCCTTCCGACACGCTGTCCGGCCTGGAGGCGACCGAGGTCGTCTGGGACGAGGCCCGTGGCGGGCTGTACTACACCTATACCCCGCCGGACGCGGCTCCCGCGGCGCGCGCCGGAGAGCGCACGATCCGGTTCCACAAGCTCGGCGAGGCGCAGGACAAGGACCTCGTGATCGTCCCTCCCTCCAAGGACGCCTCGAAGGGCCTCGGACGCAACCCGAAGGCCCTCTCCGCGGACGGCAAGTCGCTGCTCGTCGCGCTCGAGACGGGCTGGGAGCGCGTGAAGTTCGGCGTCGTGACGCTCGGCAAGAAGGATCCGCCCCTCGCCCCGGTCACGGCCACGTCCGGCCAGGTCGACAAGGTGTTCGCGCACAAGGGGCGGTTCCTCCAGATCGTGACCGCGCCGGACGGCTCGTCGGAGATCATGCCGCTCGCTGCCACGCCTGGCCGCCCGATGAAGCCCTACAAGCTCGTCGCCGCGGATCACCTGATCACCGCCTCGTCCGTCGGGGCGTACGTCGCGGTCGCCCTCGGGCGGGGTTCACGTGTGGAATACACGTTCCTCGACGAGGGCGGCGCCGTGGTCGGGCAGTACACGACCGCGCCCGGGACCCAGGTGGACCTCGTGACCGCGCCGGACAAGAAGGGCGTGATGGCGGAGAAGCGAGGCCTCGTCGTCCCGCCCATGCGCGCCCACGTCGACGTGAAGACCGGCAAGGAGACCGTCGAGGCCTCCACCACCCTCAAGACGTTCGATCCGGCGCTCTTCGTGGTCGACGCGATCGAGGCCACCTCCCTGGACGGCGCCAAGGTGCCCGTGACGGTGCTCCGCAAGAAGGCCGCTCGCCTCGACGGCACGGAGCCGCTGTGGCTGTGGGGCTACGGCGGCTTCCGCTGGTCCCAGCACCCGGGGTTCACCCCGCTCGCCGTGGCCTGGGTCGAGCGTGGCGGCATCTACGCGATCGCTCACGTCCGCGGCGGGGCAGAGCTGGGCGAGGCGTGGCACGTGGCCGGCATGAGGAAGGGCCGGCCGCGCGTCGCGGAGGACTTCGTCGCGGCCGCGACGGAGCTGCACAGGCGCAACCACGGGGCGCCGGCCCGCACGCTCCTGCACGGCCGCGCCAACGGCGGCCTCCTCGCGAGCTGGGTGGGCGTCAGCCACCCCGCGCTCGCGGCCGCCGTCCTGGCCGAGACGCCCTTCACCGACATGGTCCGCTTCGCGGAGCTCGGGCGGCAGAACGTGGGCGAGTACGGCGATCCCTCGGTCGAGGAGGAGCTCAAGGCGCTGCACGCGATGTCGCCTTACCACCACGTCGCGCGGGGGAAGTCTCCGGCGTTCTTCGTCACCACGTCGCCCAGGGACGAGCGCAACCCACCGCTCCATGCCCGGAAGCTCGCTGCGGCGCTCGAGGAGGCCGACGCGGACGTCCTCCTGAAGGTCCATGGTCCGAAGGACGATCCGAACCGCAGCATCGCCGAGGGCCTCGGGTGGGCGCTCGACAGGTTCGCGCGGGGCGAGGGCGCGGCGGCGCGGCCCGAGCCAGCCGGCGCCAAGGGCGAGGGCGAGGGCCGCGCGAAGGGCGGCGATGCCCCCATGAAGGTGAAGTAGTTCTTCGCTCGCCGCGCTCGCCGCGCGCCGCGACGCGGCGGTGCGTCGCTCCCCGCGACGGTCCGTGGGAGGGCGTCTCATGAAGAGATCGTCACCCGTGATCGCTCGGGGCGGGCCGTTCCCACGAGGGAGGCAGAGCGAGGAGATCGAGGCATGGACAGCTCCCTCTCACGTGCGAGCGGTGACGACGCGTTTCTCGACGAGGCGGACGAGGCGGACGAGGCGACGGGACCCCACGGGACCACCCTGGTGGCACGCGGCGAGCACTTCCGCCGGGTCATGCGCTCGCTCATCGTCCTGGCGGCGATCCTGACGCTACTGGCGTGCGCCGTGACCACGATAGGGCCGTGGGCACCCTGAATCTCGCTCGGGCGTGAGCCCGAAGAACCTCCGCGCGGTCGCGGTCGTCGCGCGTGCCACGTCCTCCTCGGGCTCGCCCCGCCCTTGCGCCACGGCGCGGAGCACGTGGGTGAGGAAAGCGGGCTCGTTGCGGCCGCTCCGGGGCCTTCCGGGCATGCTCCGCGGGAGGAGGTAAGGGGCGTCGGTCTCGATCATGAGCCGATCGGCGGGGATCCGCGGCACGAGGTCGACGAGGTGCTTGCCCCGTCGCTCGTCGCAGATCCAGCCCGTGAGGCCGATGTGGAGATCGAGCTCGAGGTACCGCTCGAGCTCCGCCCGCGTCCCCGTGAAGCAGTGCACGACCGCGCCGGCGAGCGCGTGGCGGTGCCGCGCGAGGATCTCCACGAAGTCCTCGTGCGCGTCGCGCTCGTGCAGGAACACCGGCTTGCCGATCTCCCGCGCGAGCTCGAGCTGCGCCTCGAACGCGGCGCGCTGGGCGGCGGGCGTGGAGAAGTTCCGGTTGTAGTCGAGCCCGCACTCCCCCATCGCGACCACCTCGCGCGTGCGCCCGAGCTCCGCGAGCGAGCGCCGCGCGAGGGGGCCGTACGAGCTGGCGTGGTGCGGGTGGATGCCCGCCGTCGACCGGATCTCGATCGGCCAGGGCTCCATCGCGATCTCCCGCGCGTGGACGCTCGCGGGGACCGTCGTCCCGGTCACGATGACGCTGGCGACGCCGCCGGCCCCCGCGCGCGCCACGACGTCGCGCCGGTCGTCCTTGAACGCCTTGTTCGTCAGGTTGCCCCCGATGTCGACGAGCTTCATGGCGCGCGCTCCTCCGTCGCCGCCGTCGCCGCGCCGAACGTCTCCGCGACCCTCGCGACCACGCGCGCGCGGTGGGCCTCCGCGTCCCATGTCGCTCCATCCGGCAGATCACGCGGCGCCGACACCACGTGCAACCTCCCGCGCATCGCCGCGAGCGCGATGCTTCGCCGTAGCGCGATGGTGCCGAACAGCCATCGGCGCGGAACCGGGACGTATCTGGCCCGGGAGCTACGGCGCCTGCGCAGTGATGATCCACGAGCTCGACATCCCGTAGACGCCGGTGGCGCGGACGAACGGCGCGAGGACCTCCCCTACGGCGGCGACGACCTCTGGGCGCTTCTTCGCGCCTTCCTCGCCGGCGAGGCGCATGACCTCTCCCGCGGGACCTATCGACAGCGCGAACTCGATCGCGGACGCGAGATCCTTCCCCACGAAGATCTCGCCGTCGAAGCGCTCGAAGGTCGGGCGCACGAACCCGGCCTTGAGGATCTGCGCGCTGACGACGTCGGCGCTCGCCATCGAGAACGGTCCGGGGCCGCAGGTGACCTCCTCGGTCTTCTCGGGGACCGTGACGATCTCGAGGACGCGATTCTCGACGGCCGCCAGGAACGGGTTCTCTTCCTTCTTGCGCCAGACGGCCATGGAGAGGCGACCCCCCGACTTCAGGGACCTGCGGATGTTGCGGAGCGCGGCGACCGGGCTCGCGAAGAACATGACGCCCATCCGGGAGAACGCAAGATCGTAGGGTCCGCCGAGCTCTCCCTCCTGCACGTCCGCCACGAGGAAGTTCACGTTCTTCGCGCCTGCCTCGGAGGCCTCGCGCCGGGCGGCGTCGATGAAGCGCGACGCGCAGTCGACCCCGGTGGCCCTACCGGTCTCGCCGACGAGGCGCCCGAGCACGACCGTCGTGTCGCCGAACCCGCAGCCGACGTCGAGGACATGGGCCCCCGGCTTCGGAGCGCCGCGATCCATGGCGACCTCCCCGTGAAGACCGAGCCCGGTGGTCAGGATGTCGCGGTACTGGCAGAACTTGTCGAAGAGGACCGTGTTCCAGGCCTCTATCGCCTCCGCGTTCCCGTCCTGCTCGCTGGGGATCTTCATGGAACGGAGTTAGCGCAGCCGGGCGGGGTTCGCCATACATCTCGACGCGCATCTCTGACACGCTGTTCTTTCTTCACCGCGGACCGCCGCCCGCCGTCCCGCCGATCTCCCCGCTACTCCGGAACGACCGGCCTGTGGATCTCCGTCTTCCCCAGCCGCGCCTCGAGATCCGCCAGGATCCTCTGCGCCGCGTTGTGACCCGCCGCGCCGATGACCGCGCCCGCGGGGTGGCACCCCGCGCTGCACGAGTACAGGCCCGCGATCGGCGTGGCGTACGGCACGCGATCCGCGAAGCCGAACATGTTGTCGACGTGGTGGATGTGTCCCCGCGTGATGCCGAAGTGGCTCTCGATCTTCGTGGGCGGGAGCGCGAACGTGTCCACGACGAGATCGCTCGTACCCGGCGCGAAACGGTCGCAGATCGACAAGAGGTGGCGCGAGAAGCGCTCCTCCTCGGCCGCCCACGTGCTCCCGGCGGGCTGGTACGGCACCCACTGCACGAAGAGGGCGCTCGAGTGGTTCCCGTCGGCGTCCTTCAGGGTCGGATCCGTGGCGGTGTGGATGTACCACTCGATCGCGGGGCAGGTGGGTAGCTTACCCTCGCGCGCCTCCTGGAAGCCGGCCTTCAGCGCGTGGATCACGTCGCCCTCGGGCAGGAGGTGGATCGTCGCGCCGTGCTGGCCCCGGTTCACCGGCAGGCACGAGAACCTGGGCAGGCCTCGCAGCGCGACGTTCAGCTTGAACGACGAGCCGTCGCGCAGCCACCCGTCGAGGCGCTGGTTGTACTCGGCGGGCAGGCGATCGGCCCCGACGAGCGTGCGCATCCTGAACGGATCCGCGTTGCAGAGCACGGTGGTGGCCTGGATCTCGGTGCCGTCCGCGAGCACCACGCCCTTCGCCGCGTTGCCGTCGACGAGGATCCCCGTGACGGCCCGGCCGGTCTCGATCGCGGCGCCCGCCTCCCGGGCGCGATCGGCGATGCGCGCGGTCACCGTGCCCATGCCACCCTCGACGACCATCCACGTCCCGCCCGAGCCGCGCAGGCGGCACATGTTGTGGACGAGGAAGTTCATGCCGGTCCCCGGCGTGTCCCACGTGCCGAGGACACCGGTGAACCCGTCGGTGACGGCGTACATGGCCTTCACGAGGTCGCTCTCGAAGCCCCACTGGGCGAGGTAGTCCCCCACCGATCCACGGCACAGGTCGACGAACGCTCTCCGCAGCGCGGGGCGGATCCAGCGGTTGGCGGTGGCCTCGATCGAGAGGGGCTCACGGAGCCACGTCTTGGCGACGTCGTCGCGCAGCATCTCGAGCTCGGCTTCCATCGCGACGTGGGCGTCCCAGTCCTTCGCGGAGAAGAAGGTCGAGAGCTGTCGCTTCGTCTCGGCGTCGTCCGTGCCGAGGAGCAGGGAGCGCTCCGAGGTCGTCGGCAGGAAGTAGTGCGGATCGCGCCGCTTCAGCGGGAGCTCGAGCTGCATCTTCTCGAGGAGCTCCGGCGGCATGAGCCCGAAGAGGTACGCGCCGGTGGACGCGCCGAGCTTCGGCGCCTTCGCGAAGGGATACTCGGTGCGCACCGCCCCGCCCACGACGCCAGCGGCCTCGACCACCTTCACGGACAGCCCCCCGCGCGCCAGGAACAGCGACGCCACGAGCCCGTTGTGCCCCGCCCCGATGACCACCACGTCCGCCCGTTCGGTCGCCATGGCGCCTCAATCTACACCGTCCGTTCGCCGCTATCGCTTGCAATTTCTGGCCATCTGGACGAAAGACGGGCGGTCCGGGCCTCGCCGCGGACGACCTTGCCAAACGCTTCAGGAGATCCCGAGGAGGACGCCATGGCCGTGGAACGCACCCTTTCGATCATCAAGCCGGACGCCGTCGAGAAGAAGAAGGTCGGCGCCATCCTCGCCATGCTCGAGGACGCCGGCTTCTCGATCCTCGCGCTCCGCCGTCAGCACCTCTCCCGCGAGGTGGCCGAGGGGTTCTACGCCGTGCACAAGGAGCGCGGGTTCTTCCGGGAGCTCGTGACGTTCATGACGCGGTCCCCCGTGGTCATCGCGGTCCTCGAGCGGGACGACGCGGTCAAGCAGTACCGCGGAGTGATGGGCGCGACCGATCCGGCGGAGGCTGCGGCGAACACGATCCGCAAGGCCTTCGGCGCGAACAAGGGCGAGAACGCCGTCCACGGATCCGACTCGGTGGAGAACGCGAGGATCGAGATCGCGTATTTCTTCCCCGCGTCGGAGGTCGCCCCGTCCGCGTGACCGACCAGGAGATCATCGAGGCCGCGTTCGAGGATCGCGCCGCGGTCCGCGAGGACGCGCACGAGGCCGTCCTCCGGACGATCGACCGGCTCGACAAGGGCGAGATCCGCGTGGCCGAGCAGGGCGCCGACGGCGCGTGGACCACGAACGCGTGGATCAAGCAGGCGATCCTCCTCTACTTCGCCCTGCAGCGGATGGAGGTGATCGAGTGCCCGCCGTTCGAGTTCCACGACAAGATCCCGCTCAAGCGTGGCCTCGACCGCGCCCGCGTTCGCGTCGTGCCCCCGGGCGTGGTGCGGTACGGGGCGTTCATGGAGCCGGGCTCGATCCTGATGCCCGGCTACGTGAACATCGGCGCGCGCGTGGGCGAGCGCACGATGGTGGACACGTGGGCGACCGTCGGCTCGTGCGCGCAGGTCGGCAAGGACTGCCACCTCGCGGTCGGCGTCGGGATCGGAGGCGTGCTCGAGCCGGCTGGCGCGCGGCCTGTGATCATCGAGGACGGCGTCTTCGTGGGATCGCGTGCGGTCGTGGTCGAGGGGGTCGTGGTCGAGAAGGAGGCCGTGATCGGCGCGGGCGTGGTGCTGACGGCCAACACCGTGATCCTCGACGTCACGGGGTCCTCCCCGGTCGAGCACCGCGGGCGCGTCCCCGAGCGGAGCGTGGTCATCCCGGGCGTGCGGCAGAAGCGCTTCCCGGCGGGCGAGTACGGCGTGCCGTGCGCGCTCATCATCGGGCAGCGGACGGCGTCCACCGATCGCAAGGTCAGCCTCAACGCCGCGCTCCGCGACTTCGCGGTGCCGGTGTAGTGGACAGGCGAGGATGAAGGAGCCCCACGCATCCACCGCCAGCGGCTTCCGCACTCCGGTCGCGAGCTCGCTCGACGAGACGTTGCTCTGGCTGTGCGGCATCCCGTCGCCCATCGGCGAGGAGAAGGCGCTGTGCGACGCCGTCGTCGATCGCCTCGGGCGCCTCCCGACGCCGCTGCCGTCGCCGATTCGCAGGTACGGCGACTCCATCGTCGTGCCCCTCGTGCGCTCCTGGGAGGGGCGTCCGCACGTCGCCCTCGTCGGGCACCTCGACACGGTGCGCACCGAGAACGGCCCCGCTCGTCACGAGTACGACCGCATCCACGGCGCGGGGGCGAGCGACATGAAGAGCGGGCTCGCGGTCATGATCGTGCTCGCGGAGACGCTCGGTGACCTCCCGTGGTGCGACCTCACGCTGGTGTTCTACGCCCGCGAGGAGGGGCCCTTCGCCGAGAACGAGCTCGGCCCCGTCCTCGAGCAGGATCCCGAGCTCCGCGATGTCGACCTCGCGGTGTGCCTGGAGCCGAGCGACAACTGGCTCCACCTCGGCTGCATGGGATCGATCCACGCGACGCTCACCTTCGAGGGCCGCACGTGCCACAGCGCGCGGCCCTGGGAGGGGGAGAACGCCGTGTACAGGGCCGCAGCCTTCATCTCCGAGGTCGCGGCGCTCGAGCCGGTCGAGTCGGTGATCGAGGGCCTGTCCTACCGGAGCGTGATGACGATCACCCAGGCGCGCGACGGCGGACGTGGCCGCAACGTCGTGCCGGATCGCTTCGTCGTGAACCTGAATCACAGGTTCGCGCCCGACACCTCGCTGGAGGACGCGCAGGCTCGCGTGCGGGCGCTCGTCGGGGATCGCGCGACCCTCGCGTTCACGGACCTGTCCCCCGCAGCGATGCCGCACAAGGATCACCCGCTCGTGAAGACGCTCGCGAAGGCGGGCGTGGCGGGCGTGGCGCCGAAGCGGGCCTGGACCGACGTTGCCCGCTTCGCGGCCCTCGGTGTGGCGGCCGTGAACTTCGGGCCGGGCGAGAACGCCCAGGCCCACCAGAAGAACGAGTCGACGGCCTGCCCGCTGGTGCACCAGGGCTACGCGATCCTGCGTCGGTGGCTGCTTTCCATAGACTGATCCGCCCCTGCCCGTCTTGTGTTACGACGCGCGCATGGAACACAGAAGGGCCCGTGTGCGAATCTCGGTGCTGCTCGCTGCAGGTGCAATCCTCCTCGCGGGCTGTGGCGCGCTCAAGAAGAAGGGCGAGGACGCGGGAAGCAGCTCGGCCGCGCAGGACTCCGGCGAGAGCACCACGGCCTCGGGTGACGACTCGGGCGGCGGCGCGACCGCCACCACCGAGGACGCTGGATCGGGCGGGACGACCGCCACGGAGAGCCTCGCGGCCAACGAGAACGACGTCTCCCGCTTTCCCGACGAGACGAAGCTCGACAACGTGTCCAAGCCGATCCAGAACCCTGCGTTCGGCCACGCGCGCCAGTCGCCGCCGACCGGCCTCGAGGTCGCCACGCTCAAGAAGGGCGCGTCCGTGACGCAGATCGCGCAGAAGGACAAGTACTTCCTCTCGATCTTCGAGGACCCGAAGGACGCCACCAAGAAGCTGATGGGCTGGATCTACCAGGACGCCTTCAGTCCGCCGAAGGACGCGGGCCCGCCGCAGAACACGAACCTGTCGTGCCCGGCGCCCCAGGTGCTGCTCATCACCGACGTCGCGTTCTGCGGCGTGGTGTGCAAGGACGACAAGGGGTGCCCCGCGGGCAACGTCTGCCACGGGAGCGCGAACAGGCTCGTGAAGGGCAAGGGCATGGAAGCGGTCAGCACGTGCGTCCCCGCGCCGAAGCCGCCGCCGGTCGTGAAGGACGCGGGGGCGCCGAAGCCCGCGGACGCCGGTACCGCGGTCGTCGACGCGGGCGTCGCGCCTCCGCCCGCGGCCGACGCGGGCGCTGCGAAGCTCGGGATCGAGATCGCACCGACGGGCGGGAAGTGCCCGCCGACGCACCTCCTCGTTCCGAAGGACGGCAAGTGCCACGCCATCTGCGCGGAGGGCGTCTCGAGCGCCGCGATCTGCGGCTCGGCGCGCTGCACGAAGAAGTGCGCCCTCGCGCAGCCCGTGTGCGTGTCGAACACCGCGCTCTGCCAGTAGACGTCTCCCTGGACGCAACGCACTCCCTCGCCGGCCGAAGGACGGCGTAGAGGAGGATTCGATGCCGAAGTCCGAGACCCGACACGTCTGCCAGTCCTGCGGCGCTGCCTTTCCTCGCTGGGTCGGGCGCTGCCCCACGTGCGGCGAGTGGAACACGATCACCGAGGAGGTCGTGCCGCGCCAGGCCTCCCTGGCGAAGTCCCCGCGTCGCTCCGACGCGAACGCCGCCCGCCCGATCGCGGAGATCGCGGCGCACGATCTCGCGGCGCGCCTCGCGACCGGCATCGGCGAGCTCGATCGGGTGCTCGGCGGCGGCGCCGTCGTGGGCGGCGTCACCCTCCTCGGCGGCGATCCGGGCGTGGGAAAGTCCACCCTCCTCATGCAGGCGCTCGGCGGGATCGCCGCGTGCGACGCGACGCGCCGGCAGGTCCTCTACGTCTCCGGCGAGGAGAGCGCGGGGCAGACCGCGGCGCGCGCGCGGCGCCTCGGCGGGATCCCCGGGACCTTCCTGATCCTCGCCGAGAACGATCTCGATCTCATCCTCGCCGAGCTCGAGCGGTCGAAGCCGATCGCCATCGTGCTCGACAGCGTCCAGACCGTGCGCTCCCCGTCCATCGAGAGCGCGGCCGGCACCGTGAGCCAGCTCCGGGAGGTCGCGGCGCGCGTCGTCGAGCACGCGAAGCGCGCGGGCGTGGCCGCCTTCCTCGTGGGCCACGTCACCAAGGACGGGGTCCTCGCGGGCCCCAAGGTCCTCGAGCACCTCGTCGACACGGTGCTCGCGTTCGAGGGCGAACGCGGCCACTCCTTCCGCACCCTCCGCGCCCAGAAGAACCGCTTCGGGAGCGCGACGGAGGTGGGCGTGTTCGAGATGTCGGGGGAGGGGATGCGCGAGGTGCCGAACCCGAGCGCGCTCTTCCTCGCCGAGCGGCCGAGGGGCGCCGCGGGGAGCGTGGTCTGCGCGACCAGCGAGGGCTCACGTCCGATGCTCGTCGAGGTCCAGGCGCTCGTGTCGCCTTCGGTCGCGGGAGGCGGGGGCCGGCGCACGGTGACGGGGACGGATCCTTCGCGGCTCGCCCTCATCCTCGCCGTCCTGGAGCGCAAGTGCGGCCTGCACCTCGCGACGTGCGACGTGTTCGTCAACGTCGCCGGTGGCCTCCGGGTGGACGAGCCCGCGGTGGATCTCGCCGTCGCGGTCGCCGTGGCGTCGAGCCTGCGGGACAGGGCGGTCCCCGCCGACACGGTCGTCTTCGGGGAGATCGGGCTCGCCGGCGAGGTTCGCGGCGTCTCCCGGACCGCCGCGCGGGTGGCCGAGGCCGGCGCGATGGGCTTCCGTCGCGCGATCTCCCCGGGGAAGCGCGAGGACGCGCCGGGCACGGTCGAGGACGGGGGGCTCGTGCTCGAGCCCGTGAGCACGGTCGCGGCGGCCCTCGACAGGCTCGGGCTCGGTTGACCGGAGGCCTCGTCCTCGTATGCTGCGTCGAGGAGGTTCTGTTGCCGGTGGGGGTCTCGAGAGCGTGGCGCGTGGGATGGCTCGTCGTCGCGCTCCTGGCGCCGGCGCGGCCGAGCGCGGCCGATCCGCCGAAGGCGACCTCGACCCTCGGCCCGATGGGCCACGATCTGTTCGAGGCCGCGGACTTCCGCGTCCGCGTGGGCGCCGCGCTCGCGCTGGGGAAGCAGCGTCCCGCGGGCGCGCGCGCGTCGCTCGAGCGGGCGCTCCAGGATCCGCACCCTGCCGTCCGTACGGCGGTCGCGTCGGCCCTCTCCGTGCTGGCCGATCCGGCGGCCGCGCCCGCCCTCGAGCGCGCGGCCGCGCGAGAGCAGGTCGCGCCGGTCCGGGCACGGATGGCCGAGAGCATGGATGGGCTCCGGCGGGGACGGCCACCGTCCACGCTCGACGGCAAGCAGGTCGTCGTCCAGATCGGGCGCATGACCAACGAGAGTGACGTGATCGCGCCGGAGGTCGAGGACGCGATCGCCGCCGCCGCGCGCGCCGAGGTCTCGCGCATGCGCGCCGCCGCGCTCGTCGACGCGGCCGACAGCGAGTCGCTCGCCAGGGTTCGCGCGCGGAGGCTCCCCATCCTCGTGCTCGAGGGGCGCGTCGACAAGCTCTCGGTCTCGCCCGGTGCGGACGGCGGGATCGTGGTCTCGGCCCACGTGGAGCTACGCATCCAGCGCGCCGGAGCGCTACGTGGCACCATCGCGGGAGGCGCGTCGGTGGAGGAGCGGGACGGGTCGCCGGACGAGGAGCGGCTCCGCGATCTGCGGGCGCGCGCCGTCGCGGCCGCCGTCGAGGGCGCCCTGCGCGGCGCCGAGAAGGGGCTGCAGGCAGCCGCGAAGTGACGTGACGCGGGTCCTCTTCGTATCCAAGCCGATCGCTCCGCCCTGGCACGACGGGTCGAAGAACCTCGTGCGCGACATCGCCACGCACCTCAGGCATGCCAGGCCCACGGTGCTCGTCACGGAGGACGCTCAGCCGCTCGGGCCCAGCGTCGAGCTGGACGCCGTCTACGCGTCACCGGGGCGGTTCGCGTCCGGTCTCGTGTCGCACGCGCGCGTCGCCCGTCGGCTCCTCCGGGGCGATCCCCTCGATCTGTGGCACTTCGTCTTCGCGCCCAACGCGCGTTCCTCCGCGGTCGCGCGCGCGTGCATCGCGTCGCGGCGGCTGGCCGGCTGGGCGGGGCGCGTCGTGCAGACGATCGCGAGCGCGCCACGGGACTTCCGGCTCGTCCGGCCGCTCCTGTTCGGCGACGAGATCGTCGCCCTCGGCGACTACACCCGCGGCCGCCTCCTCGGGGCCGGGGTCACGCGACCGATCACGGTCATCCCCCCGTGCGCGGCCGATCCCGGGCCCGTCTCCTCCGCGAGGAAGGACGCCTTGCGGCGAAAGCACGCGCTCCCGACCGGCCCGCTCGTCGTCTACCCCGGCGACTACGAGGTCTCCACGGGCGCCGCCACGACGTTGCACGCCGCGCTCGAGATCTGCGCCGCGGAGCCCGACGTCACCTGCGTGCTCGCGTGCCGCGCGAAGACCGCGCGGAGCCACGAGGTCCGCGCTGCCCTCGAG
The DNA here is from genome assembly GCA_005777185.1 of Myxococcales bacterium. Lineage (GTDB taxonomy): Bacteria > Myxococcota_A > Polyangia > Polyangiales > Polyangiaceae > SXNL01. The sequence goes on along the minus strand of SXNL01000011.1, from coordinate 706 downwards.
GCGGAGGCCGGCGCCGCCGGCGTCTCGCCCCGCGTCCGTCACCTCGGCGAGATCGACGACATGCCCGCGCTCCTCGCCTCCGCGCGCGTGGTCGTCTTCCCGGTCGACGATCTCTACGGCAAGGTGGACGTGCCGCTCGTCCTCCTCGAGGCGATGGCCCTCGGCGTCCCGCTCGTGGTCGCCAGGGGCGGGTCCCTCGAGGCCCTGACGCACGCCGCGCTCGTGGAGCCCGACGACGCTCCGGCCCTCGCCGCCGAGACGCTCGCGCTCCTGCGCGACGCGCCGCGCGCGGCGGCGTCGGCGGCGCGCGGCCGAAGCTTGTATGATGCACGCTTTTCGCCCCAGGGCGTGGCCGACCTCCACGACGCCCTGTACGCGAGGCTCTGCGGCGCGTCCTGAGCCGTGCTATCCACGGCCCATGAAGACGGCCTCCGACGTGCGCGCGTCGTTCCTCGATTTCTTTCGCGGCAAGGGTCACGAGATCGTGCGGAGCGCCTCGCTCGTGCCCGAGAACGATCCCACGCTGATGTTCGTGAACGCGGGGATGGTCCCGTTCAAGGACGTCTTCACCGGCAAGGATCGCCGGTCGTTCACGCGCGCCGCGTCCAGCCAGAAGTGCATCCGCATCTCGGGCAAGCACAACGCTCTCGAGAACGTGGGCGTCACCGCCCGCCACCACACCTTCGTCGAGATGCTGGGCACCGTC
>SXNL01000086.1 GCA_005777185.1 Myxococcales bacterium | reverse complement strand
CAGGGAGAGGGAGGCCGGGACGGTGAGGTCTGCGCGGGGCTCGCGCGCTCCTCCCTCTCCCTTCAGGGAGAGGGAGGCCGGGACGGTGAGGTCTGCGCGGGGCTCGCGCGCTCCTCCCTCTCCCTTCAGGGAGAGGGAGGCCGGGACGGTGAGGTCTGCGCGGGGCTCGCGCGCTCCTCCCGGGCATCCCGGAACCTCTTCGTCTCCCCCTGAGCGCGCGTAGCGCGCGATTTGGGGGAGACCGACGCGCGCAGCGCGGCGAGTGGGGGCACCCCTTCTCTTGGCGCTGGATCGCGCCTAACCGATCGGCATTGCGACTAGGGCTTCGTGAGGCAGGTGCTCTCGTTCATGCACTTGTTGAACTTCACGCAGTCCGGATCCGCCCCGCACGCGGCCGACACGGCGGCGGTGCACTCGGCGTTCTTTCCGGAGAGGCACGTGTTGCACTTCGCATCCGGATCCTTCGGGGTGACCGGATCGCACAGCGTCGTCGCGCACTCGGCCTGGCAGCGCGCCGGGACGCAGAAGCAGTCGATCGTCGCCCCGATGAACGCCGCCGCGCCGTCGAGGTAGGCGTTCGTGCAGCACTCGGTGCACGTCTGCTTCGTCGGCTTGTCCCCGCACTCGCCGGCCTTCACGGAGCCATCCGTGCCCGTGCTCCCGTCCGCGGCGCCGTCTCCGGTGGGCTTGGCGCCGTCCGCGGACGTGGCGCCGTCCGTCGTCGTCGTCGTCGCGCCGGCGTCGGTGCCCGCGCCCCCGTCCAGCGCGCCCGCGTCCGGGCCGCTCACCGAGGTGATCGTGCACGCCGTGACCAGGGAAATCGCGAGAGAGACGCCGAGCAGAAGCTTCTTCATGCCCCCGGACTAGCACGTCACGAAGGAAGGTCCAGCGCCGCGTGGGGCACGGCTCAGGGCCGCCCGAGGACCTCGATCTCCGTCGGGGAGAACCTCGCGCGTCCACGCTGGATCACGCGCACGTACCTCGCCTCGCGTCCGTCCCACGTCGGGCGGCAGGGCACGACGACGTTCACGAACGCGAGCTCGTTCCCCGCGTGCGTGAACGTGACCCCGTCCATCGACGTCTCCACGTCGAGCGTCGCGAGCCCCGGCAGCCCGTAGATCCGCACGCCCTCCACCCGGACCGCGCGACCGAGGTCGACCGTGGCCCACGGATCGTCCCGCTCGGGGCCGGGCTCTCGCTGGCTCTCGACCACGCCGTTCACGAGCCAGGCGCCCGCTGTCGGTCCGTCCGGAGTGGCCACGACGGCCCCGAGACCGACGGGTCGCGGCGCGACCGCGACGACGACGGCCACGACGAGGGTGGCCGCGAGGCCCGCGAGCGCCGCGACGAGGACACCCCGCTCCCAGCCCACCGTGCTCGCGCCCGTCACCGGGTGCCGGGCGCATCGCCACCTCGCCGCGATCAGCGCCGCCACGGTCACCGCGAGGCCCACGAGGTGCCACCCGTACGCCTCACGGCCCATCGTGACGCCGATGTTCATGTAGTAGAGCTGCTGGGGCATCTCGTGAAAGTGCCCGCGCACGAGCGGGTGCTGCCACGCCGACGGGTCCAGGCTCGCGAGGAGCCAGATCTTCGACGTGGCCGCGCCCGCCGCCGCGCACACGACGATCTCCGGGAGCCCGACGCCGCGGTCGTCCGCCGCCTTGACGAGCGGCACGAGGAGGAGAGCGATCCCCGGGAGGAACTGTCGCGTCTCCGCGCAGACGAGGAGGAGGAGGAGGTACGCCGCCGCGATCGCGTAGCCGATGCCGAGCCGGCGCGCGACGAAGCACGCGCCGCTCCAGTGCACGACGAACAGGGCGACGCACGGCCCGAGGAACGCGAAGTGCCCGACGAGCGCGAGGAGCGGACGCGTCAAGGTCAGCGTGTGCTGGATGTGGAGCTTGTAGTGCATCGTCTCCTCGAGCGGGTGCGAGGTGGCGAAGCGGCTCTGCAGGAGGAAGAGGCCCACGGCCAGCCCGAGGACGGCGCTCGCGAGGAGCGGACGCGCACGCCAGACGAGATCACGCAGCTCGATGCCGCGCAGGAGGCGTGACGCCGGGAGGACGGCGCTCGCGACGGCGACGACGCCGGCCACCGGCAACCAGCCGAGGACGAAGAGCGGCGCGTAGTCCTTCTTGTATTCCTTGTCCCACATGGCGGCGAGCAGCCCGTCGTAGAACCACGGGAATCTTGCGGGATCGAGGCTCTGCAGCCCGAAGTACACGCGGTAGACGACGAAGCACGCGAGGCCGCCGAGCAACATCGCGCCGAGCGTCCCCACGCGTCCGCGCGGCGCCTGCGAGAGGACGTCGCCGCCCCGGGGGAGGAAGAGCGCGAGCGGGATCGCGAGCAGGGTGAAGAGGTACGGCCAGGTGAACGCGCCGACGAGCGTGACGAGGAGGATGAGGGTGCGCGATCGACGGACGTACGCGTAGGCGAGCACGTGGCCGAGCCCGAGCGCGGTCACGTCCGTCATCTGCGGGTAGTAGAAGGCGTACCTCGCGGCCAGGTAGCTCCCGAAGTAGAGGACGGTCCCGAGCACGGCACCGCGCACCGACACGCCGACACGACGCAGCGTCGCCATGAAGAACCCGTGGCCGACGACGAGCCAGATCGCGTTCAGCACGCGGAAGCGATCGGCGCCGTGGGCCTCGTCCATCGGGAGGTGGAGGAGGCGCGAGACGGCCCAGATGACCGCCGACGGGAACGTGCGCTGGATGTGGTAGTGGAAGAGCTTGTGCTCGAGGATCTGCGACGGCAGGATCCTCGTCATCTCCAGGTAGAGCGTCCCGTCCTCGCCGGTGAACTGGCGCGCGGGATACCTATCGAACGGACGCACGAGCGAGACGACGGCGGTGATCCCGATCGCGACGAGCGAGAGGCGCCAGTAGGGCGACGCGACGATCCGCCCGAGCGCTGCGCGGACGCGGCTCACGGCGTGCATGACACATCGTCCTTGCGCTCCCGTCAATCGCGCGGCGCGTGCTACGCTCGGGCGCCGCGAGCCGCCATGAGACACCGCGCGCATGGATGAGGGCCACGCCACGTCTCTCGCGCCGGGCGTCGCGTGGCTCCGGGCGCCGGCCTTCGGGCGCGGCGCGCTCGGTGAGGGCCGGGGGCGCCTCGGCGCGGTCACGCTGCCCGCCGTGGCGTTCGTCGTCGGCGCGCTCGTCCTCGCGGCGCTCTTCTCGGCCTCGCCCACCGTCACGTTCGCGGGCGGCCTCGGAGGGGACGGCTTCCTCTACGCGCAGTGGATCCGCGCGTACCGGGGGGACGTGCAGGACATCGGGCTCCACGCGTACAGCGCGCAGCGGGTGATCGCGATCGTCGTCGTGCGGACGATCCTCGATCTCGCGCACGCCGAGCCGACGAACGAGGCCATCATCCGCGTCTTCCGCGTCCTGGATGCCGCGTGCATCATCGCGGCGCTCGGCTTCACCTGCCTCTCGACGCGGTTTCTCGGACTGACGCGGGCCGGGTTCCTCGTGGCGATCTTCGCCACGTACTTCAACTACGCGTTCCTCTCGTTCCTGCCCTTCGATCCGGTGCTGACCGACTCGATGGCCGTCCTCGCGAGCGCGTGCGCGGGCTGGCTCTACCTCGCACGGCGGCCGGTGGCGCTCGCGTGCACGACGATCGTCGCCTCGTTCGTGTGGCCGGGCTTCGGCTACGCGGGGATCGCGATGCTGCTCCTGCCACGCGCGCCCGCGGGGCCGCGCGCCGCCACGCCCGATGCGACCCCCCACATGGCCGACCACGCCCTCGCCGCCCTGGCGGCGGCGGCCCTCACGGTGGCCGCGGCCGGCCACGCGGCGGATCCGGTGAAGTACGAGATGCAGCCGACGTCGATGTCCTTGCTCCGGCTCAGCCTCGGCCTGCTCGCGGTGCTCGGGTTCGCCGCGCTGCGCGACCTCGTGCGGGTCGGTCACCTGGCGCGCGAGCTCGCGCGTCTGGACAGGGACGCCCTCGTCGGCAAGGCGCTCGCCATCGTCGTGTACGGCGCGGTCTCCTGGGGCATCGCGTGGGTCTCGGCGCGGGCCGCGGAGAAGGTGGAGCAGCACCTGAACCTCGGCGCACGCGACGTGATCGGCGCGGTCCTTGCGCGCGCCGTGCAGCGCCCGCTCGTGTTCGTGTGGGCGCACGCGAGCTACTTCGGCCCGGTCGTTCCCATGCTCGTCCTCGCGTGGCGGGGCGCGTGCGCGGAGGCGCGCCGCGTGGGCGCCGGCGTGTGGGCCGTGCTGGGCCTCGCGTTCGTGCTCGGGTTGAACGCCGAGTCGCGCGGCCTCTTCACCGCGATCCCGATCGTCGCCCCGCTCGCGGTCCTGTCCGCGGCCCGCTGGCCGTGGACCCCGCGCCGCCTGCTCGAGCTCGGCGCCATCTTCCTGGGCGCGTCGAAGCTCTGGTACAGCGTCGTCCAGCAGCCGACCCTCGACTGGTCGACGTACTTCGCCCACTTCGGCCCCTGGATGTCGAACGGCGCGGTCCTGGTCCACGCGATCGCCACGCTGGCGGTCCTGGGGTGGATGCTGTGGCTGCGCGGGCAGTCGCCGCCGGCCGGCGAGCGGATCGCGCTCGCGACGACGCCGTGAGGGGGGTCCGCGTGCGTGCACACCAGGGCCTGGCGCGCGTCGCGGTGCTACACTGAAGCGCGTGGGGTCCGTTCACCTGCGCGCATCCGGCGGCGGCCTGCTCGTCCTTGCGGTGGCGTGCGGCGAGGGCGATGCGCCACCTCCCGGCGCGCCGTCGTCCACGGCGTTCGGACGCCCGACGCTCACGGGGGCGGCGCCCGACCTCGCGTGCATCTTCCACGACGCCCAGTCCATCACGCTCAGGGGCGAGAACTTCCTCCAGTTCGGCGATACGCTGCCGCTCGTCCGCGTCGGCAAGACGTACCTCGACCCCGACAACGCCGCAGACCTCGCTCACCGCGGGCATGCACACCTTCACGGTGACCAACCCGGAGCCCGCCGGTTGCAGCGGAGAGGGCGCATCCGAGATCGTGATCGTGCCGCCGCCGACGGTGTCGTCGGTCGTCCCCTCCGAGGTGTGCGCGGGTGGCGGCGTGGTGACGATCCACGGCAGCGACTTCTTCGACGCGGCGAGCGTCACGTTCTCCGACGTCCTCGGCATCCAGCCGAGCTTCTCGGCGGCGCGCACGATCAACGCCGCGGGCACGCAGATGACCGCCACCATGCCAGGCGGAACCGCCGACCCGGGAGAGGGCGCGCGCAATTTTGGACAGCTCTTCAGGGAGGGAGATCGCTCGGGGTGGCGCGCTCATTCCTTTACCCCCGGGCTGAAGCCCGGGGCATGGAAGAGGGCCGCCGTGTTGAAGCCCGCCTGGAGGGCGGGCTCCAGATGACGCGCGTGCCTGGTGCAAGGCGAAGAAACAGGAGCGGCGTGTTGAATCCATGGGATCGAGGTCCGTCGGACTGGACGCATTGCCAGGACCTTCCTCGCGGCCGCTGAAGCTACGCGCACCGATCCGGCGGAAACTGGAACGAACCGCACGCTGGCCTGGTGCAACGCATCCGGATCGTCCTTCTCGCAGCGCGCGGTGAGAGCAGCGCGTCGATCTCGCGCGCGGTCGGCTGCACGGAGGCCACGGTCCGCAAGTGGAAGGAGCGGTTCCGCTCACGGCCGAAGCTGGCGTCTTTGCAGGACGCCCGGCGTACAGGTCGGCCTCCATCGGTG
>SXNL01000010.1 GCA_005777185.1 Myxococcales bacterium | reverse complement strand
GCGCTCGTGCTCGGTCTGCAGGTCCTGGCCCCACGCCGGCTTGAACTCGAACTTCCGCTTCGAGTCCTCGAGGATCTTCACCGCGTCCCCGTAGTCGATGCGCTCGAAGCTCGACGCGATCAGCTTCTCGAGCCGATCGATCGCCGTCTTCTCCACGCGGTCGACGAAGAACTTCATGTCGTCCGGGCGCTCCTCGAGCACCGCGCGGAACACGTACTTGAGGAAGTCCTCTGCGAGGTCGGCGTCGTCGGAGAGGTCGGCGAACGCGATCTCCGGCTCGATCATCCAGAACTCGGCGAGGTGCCGCGTGGTGTTCGAGTTCTCCGCGCGGAAGGTCGGCCCGAACGTGTAGACCTTCGAGAGGGCGAGGCAGTACGCCTCGACGTTGAGCTGCCCCGACACGGTGAGGTACGTCTCCTTGCCGAAGAAGTCCTGCGCGTGGTCGATCTTGCCGTCGGGCGTGCGCGGCGGGTTCACCATGTCGAGCGTGCTCACGCGGAACATCTGCCCGGCACCCTCGCAGTCGCTCGCGGTGATGATCGGCGTGTTGACCCACACGAACCCCTTCTCGTGGAAGTACCTGTGGATGGCCTGCGCCATCGTGTGCCGCACGCGCGACACGGCGCCGAACGTGTTCGTGCGGGGCCGGAGGTGCGCGACCTCGCGCAGGAACTCGAGCGAGTGCGCCTTCGGCTGGATGGGGTACTTCTCGGTGTCCTCGACCCACCCGACGACCTCGACGGACAACGCCTTGATCTCGAGCTTCTGGCCCTGCCCCTGCGAGGGGGTGAGCTCGCCGCGCACCACGACGGCGCAACCGCTCGTGAGGCGCTGGATCTCGGTCGCGTAGTTCGGGAGGCCGTTCTCGCACACGACCTGGATCGGATCGAAGCACGATCCGTCCGAGAGGTGGACGAACGAGAGGCCCGCCTTCGAGTCGCGCCGCGTGCGCACCCACCCGCGCACCTCGATCGTGATCCCGGGCGTAATCCGGCCCGAGAGGGCCTGCTTGACGGTCGTGTACATGGCCGCGGCACCATAGATCCGGCGGCGCCGGATGTCGATGCGGGGCAGCCCGTCAGCGGCCGATGCGGTAGCTCAGGAGGAACGAGGGGAGGTCCCTCATGTCGAACGCCACGTCGGCGAGGGCGACCTCGTTGCCTGCGGCGTCGGTGATCACGCCAGGGAGGCTCGTCATCGTGCGACGGAGGGCGAGGAGGCGCACGCGCTTCTGACCGCGGAAGTGGAGCGGCTCGCCGTCCTTCGAGACGAAGTCGAACGCGTACGCGAGCCGGCCGCCGGGGAAGAGATCGACCACGAGCGTGCCCGACAGTGGGCGCGCCTCGCCGAAGCGCGGGCCGCTCACGACGCCCTCGATGGCAAGCTCCTTGGTGCGCGCCAGATCGCGGAGCGTGCCCTTGGAGCGGGCGCGGATGGAGAACGAGAAGGGCTCCTTCTCGCCGAGGACCTCGCTCGTCCCGGACATGGTCTCGGAGAAGGAGAGGGAGAGCGGCCGGCGCCCGCGGTCCGGTGCCCGCGGTCCTCCGACCGCTGCCCGCGGTGCGCCGTCGGTCGTCCTCGGTCCGTTGCCCGCGGTCCGCGGTCGTCCGATCCCCGCGTCGATGCGCCCGGCGGTGCGCAGCGCCAGCGCCATGATCGTCATCTGCGGGTTCACCCCGAGGCTCGTCGGTACCGCGCTGCCGTCGGCCACCCACAGACCGGGCATGTCCCACGCCTCGCCGTCCGGGTTCACGCAGGACGTCGCCGGATCCGCTCCCATCCGGCAGGTCCCGAGCGGGTGGAACGCGGTCACCTCGAAGTCACCCGGTTGTAGCTCCATCCGCCTCAGCTTCGCGAGATCCTCCTCGCCGCGGATCTCTCCGAAGCCATGCACCATCGGCATCACCGTGCGCGCCCCGGCACGCAGGAAGACCTCGCTCAGGATCTCGATTCCGCGCTGCATCTGGCGCGTGTCGGCAGCGTTGAGATCGTACCGGATGAACGGCAGCCCCACGCCGTTCGCGCGCACCGATCCCCGGCTCGTGTCGCGGATCATGAGCCCGAAGGTCGCGAGCTTCATGTACTCGCTCATCGCGGCCATGAACTTCTCCCCGACCCAGGGGATCGACAGGGCGGTCACGTCGTAGGGCGTCGAGGCCCCCTCGAACATGAGCCCGTCGCGCTTGTACGCGTCGATCGTGTAGCTCTGCGGGATGCCTCGCGACATGTCGACGTGCTCGTCCATGAGCGCCATCACCTTGGTCGCGGGATGGATCGACAGGTTGCGCCCGAGCCACCCCGATCCGCCGCACAGCCCGCTCCTGCCGAGCAGGGCCGGCGTGAGGAGCGCCCCGCCCGCGACGACGACGGCCTCGGCCCGCACGTGGAAGGCCCTCCCGCTCGCGAGCCTCCCCGACGCGCCGCGCGCGCGCCCGTCCACCACGTCGATGGTGTACACGTGCGCGCCGGTGACGAGCTCCGCGCCGCGCTTCAGCGCCTCGGGCACGTAGCTCACGTCGGTCGATCGCTTCGCTCCCGTCGGGCACCCGAAGCAGCACACGCCCTGTCCATCGCACCCGGGCGCGTTCCGCGCGAGCGGCTTGTGCGACAGGTTCATCAGGCCGGCGCCACGCGCGATCACGTCCGCCACCCGCCCGAGGTGCTCCTTCGGCGCCGGCTCGACGCCCAGCATCGACTCCACACACGTGTACCATGCATCCATATCGCGCGGCGACAGCCCGGCGAGCCCGAGCGCGGTCCCCCACTCCTCGAGCACCCAGTCGGGCGCGCGGTAACAGGTCCCCGAGTTGATCGTCGTCGAACCGCCGACACCACGCCCGGCCCAGATCGGCGCCGCGACGTTGCCGAGCGCGATCGTCGAGCCGCGCCCGAGGTACATCTTCCGGTTCGCCTCGGAGAGCCGCCCGCGGAAGTCCTTTCGCCCGTGGTACTCGCCCGCCTCGAGCAGGAGCACCGCGCGCCCGGCCTTCGCCAGCTCGTACGCGGCGGCGGCCCCGCCCGCGCCGGTGCCGATCACGAGGACCTCGCACACGAGCGACAGGTCCCCCGCGGCGTCGCGCCCGTGGCGGACGTTGGCCATCCACGGCCGCGCCTCGTCGCGCACGGGAGGGAGATCGTAGCGGCACCCGACGTCCGCGTACATCTTCGGATCGTCGAAGTGGGCGGTCTTGATGGGCGTCAGCGCCGCGCGGAGCGCCCACCTCTCGTACCGCGACGGCGAGTCGTGCCACGCCTCGAGCACGCGCGCGCGATCCGCGGGCGACAGCGCCACGAACGGCCGCCCCGCGAACCGGATCGCCCACAGGTCCGCGACGCGCATCCCCGCGCGGATCGCGCGCCCGAGCTCGCCTGACTCCACGACGAAGCGCTCGAGCCGCTCGGCGGTCTCGGCGCCCCCGCCCGGGAGCCGCCCGTACGCGGGCATCGCGGCCCCCGCGAGGGCGATCGCGATCTGGCGCTCGCGCGCCGTGAAGGGAGCGCGCCCCCGCCCCCGCTCGACCTCCGCCATCCGAACAAAAGGCTCCACGACCGTCCCACGCTCCTTCCGTTCCGTTCGTTCTGAAGAAAAAGAACGCAGGACGCAAGGACTATTTTTCGGGGCTACTTCCGCGCGAAATCCCGCTCCACCGTCCCGAGGTCCACGAAGGCCTGGTTCACCATCACGACGAACGGGCGCTCGTCGAAGGTGAGCTTGCCCTGGCCGTCGTGGTCGATCACCTCGAGCTTGCCCATGCCGTAGCCCATCGGGCCCTTCGCGAAGTAGTGCGCCTCGATCGTGTACGGGTAAGCGCGCGTCCCCTCGGGCGCGCGGATGGTGAAGCACTCGGGTCCGTACCCCGTCGTGACGTCGGCATACAGCCGGCCGCCCGAGGGGAGCGCCGGGCTGCTGTAGTAGGCGTGCCCGCCGCGCCCGTCGCGGATGTGGAAGTCCACGTCGTTCGCGTCCGTCTCCCAGTTGAGAACGAACCGCAGCGAGGGCCCGTTCTCAGGCGTCCCACCCGCCTCGCGGAGGCGGTTCTCGATCTCCTTCTTGCGGCCGGGCTCCGCCCGGATCCACGCTGCCGCGACGAGGCCGAGGTCCTCGCGCAGGATCTGGTCGACGCCCGCGAAGCGGCCCGACGGGTACGTGCGCTTCGCGCCGGCCTTCGCCACCTCGAAGGCCTTCTCGTATTGCCCCGCGCGGAGGAGCGCGAACGCGAACAGGCGGTGGCTCGCCGGGTGATCGGGCCGCTGCTCCTCGGCCTTGCCGAAGGTGTCTATCGCGAGCGAGCCCGCGATGGGCAGCTTGAGCCGCTCGAGGCGCTCGCCCGCGAACCTGCGCGAGTCCGCGCGGAACGAGAAGAGATCGACGATCGACCCGTAGGCGCGCGCGGCCTGGGCCTTGTCGCCCTTCGTCTCGTACGCCTCGCCGAGCGCGACCAGCGCGAGCACGTCCCCCGGCTCGGTCTTGCGCCAGGCCTCGGCCCTCTCGAGCGCCGCCTTGCCGTCGCCCCGCGACACGGCCTCCATCACGTCCGCGAACTTGCCCTCGTAGGGCTGCGCGCCGTGCGCCGGGCCGCTCGTGCCGTCGTCCCCGACCGTCGGGCGGAACGCGAGCCGGACGCTCACCGTCGCCGACTTCGCGGGGGCGGGGAAGCGGATCGCCCTGAGCTCGCGCGTCGTGCAGTCGAGGACGGCGCGATCGCTCATCGCGGAGCCTGTGTCGGCGACCGCGACGATCTCGCCCGTGGCGTCCACGTCCAGCCGCAGCGCCGCCGCGCCCGTCAGCTGGCGGTCGGACTGGAGCCCACGGTTGTAACATGCACGCACCGCGGGGAGCCGCGCACGGAGCGCGCGGTGGGCCTCGGCCTCGCCGAGGCCGCCCGTCGTGGAGACGCTCGCGACGGAGACGCCGGGGATCCCCTGCTGCCGCTCGGGCGGTGCACGCCGTCCCCGGAGGCCCAGCCCGAGATCACCGAACTCGTCGAGCGCCGGGGCCATCGGATCGCGCGGCGGGGTGGGGCGCGCCATCCGGGCGTGCCCGGTCCCGATGCCGGCGCCACCCTGACCGGATCCCCCCAGACCGGCGGCGAAGCCATCGCCCCGCGCGTGGTTCGCCTCGCGGCGCTCCTGCGCGGCGAGGGAGGGCTCGCTCGTCGGCCCGCCCGGAGGCGGCGGGGGGCTCGCCACGTTCGCGCTCGCCCGGGGGAGGTCCGTGATGGCGTCGGCCTGTTGCAAGCGAGACGCGCTCGCCCGGGAGGTGTCCGGGATGGCCTCTACGGGCGGAGTCGTCGGAGCGGCGCGGTCCGCGGGCGGAGCCGCAACCGGTGCCGCCGTCGCCGTCGCCGTCGCCGTCCTCGGGCTCGGGCTCGCCGTCGTCGCACCGCCTCGGGGCCCCGCGCCTTCCTCTTCCTTCGCCCACGGCGAGGCGGTCGTGTCCTTCCCGCTCTTTTCCCCCGCCTTCCTGCGGTCCCCGGACTTGTCGTCCTCGTTGTCGTCGACCGCGTCCGCCTCGCCGGAGCGCTTCCTCTTCGCGACGGCGACCTTGCCCTCTCCGACCGTGAGGATGTCGACCGTGGCCGTCCGGTCGATGCCGAAGCGCCCGTAATCGGCGTCCGTCTCGAGGACGAGCAGCGCCGTGTAGGGCGAGAGCACGCGGTGCCGCGTCGACAGGCGCACGATCTCGGCCTTCGGATCCGTGTCGCCTTTCTTGTCGTCGAGCAGACTCTGGATCTTCGCCTGCGCCCACGCGCGCTCGAGGAGGGGACGCTCGACTTGCCGCGATTTCACCTGGAGCGTGCGCGCCGCGGCCCCCTCGCCGATCGTCACGCGCCCGGTGCTCTCGGCCACCTCGGCGTAGACGAGCACCTCGTCCCCCGGCTGCACACCGTCCGCGGTGCGCGGGTACGACCACGTCGCGCCCTCGATCTTGATGGGCACGCTCGACACGGTCGTCCGCGCGAGCCGCGCCGCGATCTCCTCCGGTCCGAGATCGCTGGCGAGCACGGCGCCGTCCTTCGGCAGCACGCCTCGCGTGAGGCGGCGCATCAGGGCGTCGTCCCGGATGCCTCCCGTCGCGATCACGTCCATGCGCGAGATGCCCGCTCCCTTCAGCGCCTCCAGCCTCGGCGCGAGGTGCGCCGCGTCCGTCTCCCCGCTCGTCGGCACGCCGTCGGTCACCAGCACGAGTCGCCCCGCCTTGCCCTTCCCCCACGCGCCCACCGCCGCGAACGCGCCCTCCAGGTTCGACGCGCCGAGCGCGCCGCGGTCCACGATCTTCCTGATCTCCGCGTCGCCGAAGGCTGCCGCCTTGCCCTCGTACACCAGCTCGGCGGCCTGATCGAACGCGAACACCGCGACGTCCGCGTCCTTCGACTGCGCGAGCACGCGCTGGAGCATCCGCGCCGACGCCTCCAGACCGAGCGCGCGCGACGCGCTCGTGTCGAACAGGACGACGGCCTTTCCCAGCGGGGCCGGCTCGTCCTGCGTCACCGGCACCACGCGGAGCACGGCCAGATCCCCGCTGCGGAGGGCCTCGTTCCGGGGCAGCTTCCGCCGGTCCACGACGAAGTCCTCCGCCGGCGCGAACTTGCCGCGCTTGAACGCGAAGGTCGCCTCGCGGGTCCCCGCCGCCCGCACGCTCACGTCGAGCATCTGGAGCATCGGCAGGCCCTTGAGCGGCAGGGTGTAGTGGTCGCTCCCGCGGAGCTCCGACGAGAACGAGAGGATGATCTCCTTGCGACCCTTCGCGGGGATGGGGAACACGCGCGCCGAGAACTCGTTCCCCGCGGCCTGCTCGAGCAGCGCCGGATCCTGCCGCCTGTGGAGGAAGTCCTCGTACGCCCGCCGCGCGGCCTGCTTCTCGACGACCTCGCCCTCCTGCCAGGCGGCCCCCACCTTCATCGCGAACCGGCTCAGCGACGCCCCCTGCGGCAGCGTGATCCGGAACGTCCCCTCGCGCACCCGGTCCTCCGGGTTCTCGAAGACCATGTGCAGCTCGGTGAACGCGAGCGGATCCTCGACGGCCGCGCGCGCCGTGAGCGCGACCAGCTTGATGCCCGACCCGTCCGACGCGGTCAGCGTGATCGGCGAGGTGGCCGCCTCGATGTGCCCCTCCTTGACCTCGACGATCTCGCTCACCGGCGGCGGGCTCGCGCCCGGCTTCGCCATCCCGTTCCTCCCCGCCCAGATGAGCCCCCCCGAGAGGAGCACCACACAACCCGCGCTGAACAGGACCGTCGATCTCCGCATCACATCTCCTTCTCTTCCGTCAGCGGGGAGCGCGCCTACATGCACTCACCCAGCCATGTGTCCGAAATCAGACACCCTACGGACGACGATGTTCCGGGATCTGCCTCACCTCTCGAACAGCTTGACCGGGTCGTCCCCCACCCCCTCGCCCGCCGCCTCCGCCGAGGGCAGCCGCGCCCGCGTGGACTCCAGGTGGTGGAGCAGCTGGGCCCGGTTGTCGAGCACGCTCACGTTGAGCATCTCGAGGGCGCCGATGCGGTCCTCCGGGGAGAACGCGCTCGCGACCTTCTCCATCGAGAGCTTCTCCGGCCCGTAGGCCATGTGCTGGGCGCGTGTGTCGAGGATGCTGTAGTCGTCGCCTCGCCGGAGCTCGAGGGTGACCGACCCCGTGACCGAGGGCGCGAGCCACGACTCGAGGGCGTTCTTCAGCATCATCGCCTCGGGATCGTACCAGCGCCCCTCGTACAGGAGCCGCCCGAGGCGGCGGCCCATGGTGAAGTACACGTCCAGCGTGTTCTCGTTGTAGATGGCCGAGAGCAGCCGCTCGTACGCCACGTGCAGCAGGGCCATCCCGGGCGACGCCAGGTGACACGCGGAGGCGTGAGCGCCTCGATCCCGTGTCGCCTGAGTCTCTGCGGCCCTCGTTCACGCTCGTCTTTCGGCAACTCCAGCGTGGCAAGGCGCTTGACCCCATGGCGTTTCT
>SXNL01000085.1 GCA_005777185.1 Myxococcales bacterium | reverse complement strand
GCCAGGGGTGGCCGTCTTCGCGGCGGCGCCCGTGGCCGGTGGCGGCGAGGAGACGGCGGGCGTCGTGGGCGGCGCGCTGATGGCGATGGCGTCCGAGGCGGGCGTCTCCACGCTCTCCTGCGGAGGCTCGCGCTGGCGCGCGTCCTTCGCGGCCGATGCGTCGGCGCGCCCCCGGCTGACCGAGATCGTGCCGATGCCCGCGAGGAGGAGGAGGGCGATCGAGGCGAGCACGACCGCGGTCACGCCGCGGCGCCGGGGAGGTGCACCCGGCGCCGGCCCCATCGACAGGGACGACAGGGACGTCGCGCTCTGGCGTTCCTCCGGCAGGTTGGGGACCGAGGCGCTCTGCCCGTAGCGGGGGATGGCGAGCGGCTGATCCCCTCCGCCCCCGAGGATGCCGTCGGCGAAGCTCGCGGGCTTCCACGTGATGGCCTGGTCGGCCGCGGCGCTGAGGGAAGGGCTCCGCGGACGCGGCGACGGCAAGGGCAGCGGCGCCGCCTGTGTGTTCTCGTCGGACAGCGCGACGGCGAGCTCGGCGATCATCTGCGTGGCCCGGGTGAACCGCTCCGTGGGATCGTGGTTGCACGCCTTCATGAACCACGCGTCGAAGGCCGTCCCCAGCTCGGGCCACCGCTCCGTCGGCACCGGTCGCTCGCCCATCATGAGCTGCACCAGGATCTGCGCGATGCCGCCGGCCTGCCAGTAGATCTCGCCGGTGAGCATGTGCACGGTGATGAGGCCGAGCGCGAAGTTGTCGGTCCACGAGCCGATCGCCTCCTGATGGCCGCTCGCCTGCTCGGGGGCCATGTACAGAGGCGTCCCCATGATCACGTTCGAGCGCGTGACGCTGGCGCTCGCGATGCCGTTGTCGTCGCCCGTCGACACCATCTTCGAGATCCCGAAGTCGACGAGCTTCACGATCGTCTGCCCCAGTTCGTTCTCGTGCAGGAAGATGTTCTCGGGCTTGAGATCGCGGTGGATGATGCCGGCCTGGTGCGCCTTGTCGAGCGCCGTCGCGACCTGCTTCAGGATGACGAGCGTCTCGTCCCAGGGGAGCTTCTTGCGGTCCGCGAGGACCGCGCCGAGGTCGCGTCCCTTCAGGAGCTCCATCACGAGGAACGGCGCACCCCCGAACTCAGGCGCCGTGTCCGCGTCGATGATGCGGACGACGTTGTCGCAGATCACGCGCGCGGAGGCGCGCGCCTCTCGGCGGAACCGCTCGGCGTGGCTGTCCTCGATGTGCATGTAGTCCGTCAGGATCTTGAGCGCGTACTGGCCCCCCGTGTTCACGTGCTCCACGACATAGACGGCACCCATCCCACCGCGTCCGATGAGACGACCCACGCGGTAACGGCCGCGAACGACCGTCCCGGGAGCGATGTTCTTGCCGTCCACGACCGATGGATTCTAGCTTAGCGGGCGGGGCGGGTCGCCCCAAAAAAAGGGGCGATGAAGGGGCTCCCCTACAGCGGCGTGGGTCCATGACAGGCGCGTCGAGCCCCGCACTTCCACCCACCTGCGCACGCTGGGGCCTCGAGTGCCCAAGAAAGAGGGCCCGGACGCGTCCGGATGGGAGGCGGCCCCGACGCCGCAACGCTTCACTTCTTCGCGAGGCGCCTCTTCAGGGCGGCCAGCTCGTCGTCGACCTCTCTCTCGATCCGGGACGCCGCCACCTCTCGCGCCTCCGCCGCGCGTGCAACTTGCTCCTGCTCGCGCCTCGCGCGCGCCTTTCGCTCGCGCTCCTCGGCCTGCGCCTTGTCCCGCTGCTTCTCGCGCTCCTTCTTCCGGTCTGCGCGCGACGACGGTGGCGCCTCTTCGGTGGCAGCGTCCTCCTCGACGTCGCCGAAGAGCACCTCCTCGAGCTTCTTGCTGGCGCGGTCCACCGCCGATCGCGCAGCCTTCTTCCCCTGGGCGATCGCGACCTCGGTCGCCTTCTCGGCCGCCCTGCGCGCGGCCTCGCGCTCGATCTCCTCCTTCTTCTCGAGGGCGGCGCGCTCGAGCTCCGCGGTCTTCCTCGCGAGCTTGTCGGCGAGCGACTTGAACAGGCTCATGCGGGGATCCTAGCGTAGGATGGCCGTCATGGGCCCGATCCTCGTCCTCTCGCTCGGGCCCGCGCTGCTCCTCTTGTGGATGCTCGTGCGGTGGGACGCGAAGCGCCCCGAGCCGCCCGGCAGCGTGACGCGCGTGGTGCTCCTCGGCGTCGCGACGTGCATCCCGGCCGGCGTCATCGAGCTCGTCGAGAAGGCGGTCCTCGGTGACGTGGTGGACGTCCAGGGGAAGTTCCTGGACGCATTCTTCATCGCCGCGCTCACGGAGGAGACGTTGAAGCTCCTCGTCGTCCTCCTCTACCTCTGGAAGAAGCCGCACTTCGACGAGGTCATGGACGGCATCCTCTACACGGCCGCGGCCAGCCTCGGGTTCGCGATGCTCGAGAACGTGCTCTACGTCGGCAACAACGTCGGGACCGGGGTGCTCCGCGCCTTCACGGCGGTCCCGCTCCATGCCACGGCGTCCGGCATGATGGGGTACTGCGTGGGCCGCGCGAAGTTCTCTCCCGGCGCGTCGACGCTCTGGGTCCTCGGCGGGCTCGGCGTCGCCGTCGGCGTCCACGGTACCTACGACTGGGCGGTGATGAGCGAGGGCGTGTTCGGCTTCGGTGAGGGGTCGCCCTTGCTCGCGCTCCTCGAGGTCGTCGTCATCGTGATCGTGTGTAGCGCCGCGCTGTACGGGCTCAGCCGGCACGCGCTCGCGCTCGACGATGCGCTGCTCGGGCCCCACTCGCGCCCGCTACCCGGGGTGGGCGCCCCGCGTCCGTACGCGGGCATGCCCGTCACCGTCGTGTCGACCGACGGCGGGCGCTACCCCGCGCGCATCCTGAGTGGCCGCGGGCACCACTACCTGTGCACGATGTCCGACGGTCGCACCGTCTGGATCCCGTGGCAGAACGTGGCCCCGGCCTAGCGGCAATGCCGATCGGTCAGGCGCGATCCAGCGAAAAAAAAAGGGTGCCCCCACTCGCCGCGCTACGCGCGTCGGTCTCCCCCAAATCGCGCGCTACGCGCGCTCAAGAGCTGTCCAACAATTGCCCGGGGCTGCCCTTCGTCAACGGGAGAGGGCGCGCGCAATGTTGGACAGCTCTTCAGGGGGAGACGAAGAGGTTCCGGGATGCCAGGGAGGAGCGCGCGAGCCCTTCCGCGATGTTGAGGGGGATCGAGGCGACAGCTCGCCGACGTTGATCGCTGAGGTAGGCGCGGCCCCTCGGAAAGCGGTCCGCGAGCGGTCCGCCCCCGCCACCCGCTCGATGCTCGCACGGTAGACGTCGAGTCGCTCATGTTCGAACCCGTCCATGCCCGCCAGTCGGCACGAACCGCGGGTT
>SXNL01000084.1 GCA_005777185.1 Myxococcales bacterium | reverse complement strand
GAGGTGCGATGGGGGGCAACGCGACGCGGGGCCGACCGACAGGGGCCTCCCTCTCCCTTCAGGGGACGATCCTCGCGCGCCGTGGCGTCCCCGTCGTTCGCCTCGAAAACGCACGACTGAACCGGGAGACCCTGCGAGAGGCCATTCTCCCGTTCACATGCCCCCTCTCCCTTCAGGGAGAGGGGGACGGGGGGTGAGGTCTGCGCGGGCTCCTCAATGTCTTCGCCTCCCCCATCGCGCGCGTAGCGCGCGATCGGGGGGAGGCCGCGACGGGTGGGGGCACCCTCGCTCGAACGAATGCCTCATCCGAACGGCATTGGTCCTAGCGCCGCCCGGCCCAAAGCTCGGCTGGCCGCGCGGCTCGACGGCCGCCTCGCGCCGCTCTCGCCCGTTCCCCGTTGGGGGGCGTGCACTCGCCCTATGGGCGGGCGGCGGGCGAGCGGATACACTTTCCCCCGGATGGCCGAGCACGAGGAGGACGACGACGAGGACCGCACGGTGCAGGCCCCGGCGCCGCTGCACGCCGCGACCCCGCAGCCCTCGCCGCTCGGCTCCGCGCGCTCCGCTCCGCTCCCCTTCGCCGAGGCGCGCGAGGAAGAGCCGGCCGACGACTTCACGGACGAGGCGTCCACCGTGGAGCGCCCCGTCCCCGCGAGCGTCGCCTCGATTCGCCTCAAGACGCCGCTCGCCGAGGACTTCGATCCCGAGGACACCGCGACGACGCGCGGTCCCGCGGCCGGGCTCTACGGCAAGGCTCTGGACGCTCCGGCCTCGTCGCGTCTCCCCGTGGAGGTCGCGAGTCCGCCGCGCGCTCTCCCACGACGCCCCGCGCCCGAGGAGCCGCCCCGCGTGTTCGGGGGCGTCTCGCGCGCGCCGGAGTCGGGGAAGTTCCGGGGGCCGAAGCCCGCGCGGCGGGCGATCCCGGGCGCCGAGGCGGCCTTCGAGTCGTCCGCGCACGAGGAGCGCCCCGAGGACAGCATCACGGCGCAAGCCCCCCCCCTGCGCAAGAGCGGTCACGCTGCCGCCGCCGTGGCTGCCAGCCCCACCGCGCCCGCCGTCGTGGAGGACCCGGGGCCGGACGCTCCGGACGAGAGCATCACCGTCATGACGCGCGATCCGGGAGGCCCGGGTCCGCCGGCCTCCACGACCGCGCCGTTTGCGGAGAAGAAGGCCTCTTCGGCCCCGAGGATCGCCGCGCCGGAACCCCTGCCCGCGGACCTCGACGGCGACAGCGTCACGACGGAGAACCCGAGGGAGACGCGCCCCACCGTACCGCTCAGCGGCTCCCTCGCGGCGCAGGCGATCGCCACCACGCTCGAGGCGCGTCGCCCCCCGCCTGCGCGGCCTCCCTTGCTCGAGCCGGAGAGCCTGGGTCCGCCGGAGGAGGAGGACATCCTCACCGGAGTAGGGAAGCCGCGCGAGGCGCCGCCCGATCCGCCGCCGGACGATCCCAGCATCACGGCGACCATGTCGCCGCACGTGGCGGCCGGCCTCCGGACGCAGTCGTCGGATCCCGGGTCGAAGCCCCCGGCGCGCCCGTCCGAGCGGCGCGCCGAGTCCGCAGGTCTCGAGCGCACGTCCCGTCGACCCGCCGGCGTCGAGACGCCCGAGTCGATGGCGCGCACGGGACAGCGGCAGCGTTCGCCGGAGACGCCGGAGTCGATGGCACGTACCGGCCAGCGCCCGCCGGAGACGCCCGACTCGCTGGCGCGCACGTCGCAGAAGCATGCGATCGACGGCGGCGGTGTGCGGAGCGCGCTCGCATTCGGGGCGACCTCGCTCTTCGAGCCGCCCACGGACGTGAAGCAGGCCATGCGCGACGGGCACTCTGGCTCGCTCGTCGCCGCGCGGAGCGGAAAGCCACCCCAGAGCACGGGCCTGATGCAGGCCCTCATCGACGAGCGGGTGAACGCCGGGATGGGGACGCCCGCGCCCGGGAGTGGGGCCCCGAAGCTCTTCAACAGCTCGCCGGGCCCGCCGTCGCTCCCGGGGGGCCCGGGCGCTCCCTCGACGCCGCCGAGCGCCAACCTCCTCCGCGCCCTGGCGGACGAGCGTGCCAGCATCCGCCAGCCGATCCCGACGCCCAGCGGCACCGTGCTGCCCGCTCTCGATCCCAGCGCGGAGGCCCTGACGTTCGCGCCTCCGAGCTTCGATCCATCCAGCACAGCGGTGCTGCGTGGCGAGGTCCGGCTCCCGCAGATCCAGGATTCCATCCCCGACGCCGTGTCGAGCCCGCCCGGGGCCATGGGCGCGCCGCCGCTCCCGCCCGGACCGCCGCTGCAGATCCATCCGCTCCTGTCGCGGCAGCCGCCGCCCGCCCCCGTCGGCGAGCCGCGGTGGACGCTGATCGTGGCCGGCTTCGCCCTCGCTGCGATCTTGATCCCGGTGGCCACGTGGGTCGGCATACGCGCCGCGCGCGAGTCGTCGGTCGTGCCCCCCAGACCGGTTCCTGCGGGGGTGTCGCAGTCGGCGGAGGGCCGGGCGGAGGCCGACCCGCGATCGAGGACGTTCAGACCTCGGCGGCGGTGACGCCGACGCGAGCCGTCACGCCGGCCGCAGCCGCTCGATCCCGTTCATGTACGGCACCAGCGCCTTCGGCAGCGTGACCGATCCATCCGCGTTCTGGTGGTTCTCGAGGAGCGGGATCAGGATGCGTGGGCTCGCGATCGCCGTGTTGTTCAGGGTGTACGGGAAGGTCAGCGCCCCGTCCGCGAGCCGGAGGCGGATGTTCGACCGACGGGCCTGGAAGTCTCCCAGCGTCGAGCACGAGTGCGTCTCGCTGTACGCCTCGCGGCCTGGCATCCATGACTCGACCTCGTGCTTGCGCGTCTGCCCGATGCCGATCTCGCCCGTGCACGCGAGCATGACGCGGTAAGGAATCTCGAGCTTCGCGAGCACGGCCTCGGCGTTGGCGAGGAGCTTGTAGTGCTCGTCCTCGGCGACGGCCTCGTCGGGCACGCAGAAGACCACCTGCTCCACCTTCGTGAACTGGTGCACGCGGTAGAGGCCCTTCGTGTCCTTCCCCGCCGCGCCCGCCTCCCGACGGAAGCACGGGCTGATGCCGGCGTACCGGATCGGCATCGACCCGGCGTCGAGGATGTCGTCGCAGTGGAGGGAGACGAGCGGCACCTCGCTGGTGCCCACGAGGAAGAGCTGGTCCTCGGGGATGGAGTACGCCTCCTCGCGGCCCGTCGGGAAGAAGCCCGTGCCGACGAGCGCGCGCTCCTTCACCATGACGGGAGGAATGACCATCGTGAGACCGCGCGCGACGAGCACGTCGACCGCGAGGCGGGTCACGGCGAGCTCGAGGAGCGCCCCCATGCCCTTGAGCGCGTACGAGCGGCCGCCGGCGTACTTGCGCGGCCCCTCCTGATCCACGAGGCCGAGGAGCCCGCACAGCGCGACGTGGTCCCTCGGCTCGAAGTCGAACGCGCGGGGCGTGCCCACCTTCCGGACCTCGACGTTGTCCTCCTCGCCGCCGCCGATCGGCACCTCCGGCCGGGGGACGCTGGGGATGCGGAGGAGGAGATCCGTGTATCTTCTCTCTATCTCCGCGAGGCGCGGCTCGAGCTCCTCGATCGCGGCGCGCACGCCCTTCGCCGTCTCGACGAGGGCGGGCCGCTCCTCCTTCGCCGCCTTCGGGATGCGCGCGGAGAGGTCGTTCTTCTCCCTGCGCTTCCCCTCGAGGGCCACGAGCGTCTCCCTGCGCTCACGGTCGGCCGCGAGGAGCTCGTCCACGTCGACCGTGAGGCGCTTGTTCTTTATCGCGGCCCGGACGACGTCCGTGTTCTGCCGGATGAACGCGATGTCGAGCATGCCGCTCTACTTCGAGTAGAGCTGCGCCGCCGCGAGCCCCGCGCCCTTGCTCACGGTGACGACGTACTTCGCCTGCACCGCGGTCGGCACGAGCGCGAGCTTGATGCAGCCCGTCTTCGCGCCGAGCACGGCCTGCGAGCCGAACGGCGTGGGCTTTCCCTGCGCGTTGCCGAACGGCGGGAGCCCCGGGATGGGCGTGACCGCGAGCATCTGGATGTCGACCTGCATGCCCGGGCCGGCGCCGTCGGCGATGACCGTGTAGCACTTGCCGGGCATCATCTGGAAACCCTGCTCGAGCGTCTGGCCCGTCTGGAAGTTGCCCGCCAGCATCGCGCCGTCCTTCGCCATGCCGGGCGCCTCCGTGTTCGCCGCGGCGATCAACGGCGCGGTCGCGACGGCCGCGAAGTTGGGATCGATCGGCTGCGCCGTGCCGCCGCCGCTGGCCGGCTGCGCAGGTGCGCCGGGCATCCCGGGCATGGGAGGCAGGCCGGGGATGCCGGGCTGAGCGCCGGGCTGAGCGCCGGGCTGACCGGGCGGAGGCTGTCCCGGCGGCGGCTGGCCGGGCTGCGGGTAGCCGGGCTGCGGCTGGCCGGGCTGGGGCTGGTAGCCGGGCTGCGGGTAACCGGGCTGCGGCTGTCCAGGCTGGGGCTGGTAGCCGGGCTGGGGCTGGTAGCCGGGCTGTCCGGGCGCGCCGGGCTGTCCGGGGGCTCCAGGCTGACCGGGCGCGCCGGGCTGTCCCGGGCCGTACTGGTACGTCTGCTGGGGCGCGGCAGGAGGTGGCTGCTGATCCTTCTTGTCGCCGCAGCCGGCGGCGAGGACGAGCAGGGTGAGAAGGGCGGCGGAAGAGAGGGTACGGTTCACCTTGAAGCTCCTTCGTGGCGGGACGGCTGGGAGAGTGTCCCGGTTTCTCCGCAACGAAGCAAGGGGCCGCGTCCTTACGGAGGTGGGGCAGTCTACCCGCGGGGTTGGACGGAGGGAAAGGGGAACCGGCGCAGTCGCGCCGATCCTTCCTAAGCAGCGGCGGATCCTCTATCGTCGCGTCGATGGGTCTGCGCCTCGCGCCGCACACGCTCGTGATCGCGATCTCGCTCGGGGCCGCCGTGGCCGCCTGCGGCCGGCCGAGACCCGTCGTGTCGACGCCCGCGTCGACGCCCGCGTGGCTCTCGCGCGAGAAGCTCCCGATGAAGGAGATCCTTCCGACGCGCATGGAGAAGGATCTCGGCGAGCTCGGCCTCGACGTGCGGCGGCTACCCCCGCTCGAGCGCGTCGACGCGTCGAAGACGCTCGGTGTGATGAAGACGTTCAGCGAAGCGCTCGGCATCCCGTGCACGGGATGCCACGACGCCGCGGACTTCAAGGCCGACACGCGCCGAAAGCGCGTCGCGAAGCGCATGTGGAACGAGATGGTGCGGGTCGTGGCCTTCGAGGACGGCCGCCCCGTCTACTGCGACTCCTGCCATCAGGGGCGTCTGTACAACCTCGATCGCCGCGACAAGGCCCGCGTGATGGAATTCATGAACGACCAGTACACGGGCAAGCTCAAGCGCGTGGACGGCCAGGACCACGACTGCGGCACGTGCCACGGCGATCCGCCCGACTTCAAGTTCCTCGCCGCGTGGCGCTCGAGCCCCGCGCCCGACATCGCGCGCGCGCCGGACGCACCGAACCGCGACCTCCTCGGCAATCCCGCGCCGCCGGCGCCCGCCGCGCCCGCGACGACCGAGCACGCCCCGGTCGCGCCGAAGCCGCCGCCCGTCGTGGTCGCGCCGCCGCCCGCGAAGGACTGCGGCGACAAGAACACGCCCTGCCCCCTGCAGAGGTGGATGCGCGCGAACATGGCGCCTGCCCTCGCGGCGATGGACGCGCCTGCCCTCGCGCGCGCGCTCGACCGGACGGCGAGCTTCTCGCCCGATGCGTCGTGGACCTGGGCCGCCATGTCGAAGACCGCGGCGGATGCCGCGCGGCGGGGGGACGTCGCCGAGGCGCGCAAGTCGTGCCAGGCGTGCCACAACGCGTACAAGGAGAAGTGGAAGGCGTCCTACCGGAAGAGGCCGGTCCAGTGAGCGCGCGCGTGCTCGTCGCCCTCGCCGCGTTCGCGCTGGCCGTCTCCTCGGCGGCGTGCGTGTTCAGCGGGCACGAGGGTCGTGTGTATTCTGCACCGGTCGCCTCGGTGGACCCCGAGGCGCAGGCGCTCCCGCGTCCGCCAGGGCCGCGCCCGGAGATCAAGGATCCGGTCGCAACGACGGACGGCGGCGCCCGGCCGTAGGCGCGATCCTGCGCGGGTGGTGGCCGGTCCGCTTCCGGTCCCCGTCCACCGTCCGCTGTTCACCGTCCGCCGTCCAGGCTCACTTCGCCGCGTTCACGATCGCGATCGCATCCAGATCGAACCCGTGTGTGTTCGGCCGATCCGGCGGCGGCGGGCACACGCTGGCGCCCCTGTCCACGACGCGCACGAACCGCGCGCGTGCGAGGCCGACGTCCGCGAGATCGAACGCGTCCCCGCCGGCGGCCTGCGGGTCCACCGCCGAGATCCCGTTGTTCGGCGCGGAGTACACCGGGCGCCAGCCCGCGCACGCGCCGAAAGGGGGGGCCTTCGCGGTGCACGGGAACGTCTTCCACGCGACGCCGTCGTCGCTGACGCTCACCTCGCCAGGCTCCGCGAAGACGCGCGCCGGATCGCCGCCCGCGTGGAACGCGTTCTCGAACACGATGAAGTCCGGGCCAGGCCCGTCCGCGATGGCGCCCGGCTCGAACGAGACCACGATCCGTCCGCCGCTCCCGAGGGACAGCACGTCCGTCGAGCCCGCGACCGCGCCGCCGCCGAACGGCGGCCCGAGCACGACGTCGGGCATGAAGGGGATCCCGAACCCGGCACACTCGCCGGGCTCGAAGGACACCACGCGGGTCACGAAGCGCGACTCGGGGAGCACGCCCGCGTCCACGTCCGCGTAGCCGCCGTCCACGCGGGGCCTCGGCGTCGGGGTGGAGACGCTGCGGGCCGCGTCGAGCGAGGCCGCGGCTTCGGGCCCCGCGTCCGACGGTGCCGTGCGCGGCTCGCCGGAGCACCCCGCCGCACACATACCCATGAATACGAGGCGCCTCACCGCGTGGCAGGACTACCACAGGGTAAAGCGGCGTGCGCTGCGCAAGCGGATTTGCGGACGGAAAACGCGAGGCACGGGCGGCAACCGACACGTCCCGACCGTATGCTGGATCGATGCTTCCGCGCTTCTTCGCTTACGACGCCCCCCTCCCCTGGGAAGGCGAGTCCGTCGCGATCGACCTCCGGCCGCTCGGCGCGCTCGTCGTCTCCGTCCTCGTCACGACCGTCGCGACCGCCGTCCTGTTCCACCGCACGCGCCATCGCCTCCTGGCGGTCGCCGACGACGCCGCGCCGTGCGACGCCGCGCCGTGCGACGCGACACCCTACCGTCTCCCGGATCGTCGCCACCTCGGGTCGCTCGAGGATCTCGCGGCGTCCCCACCGCCCGCGCCTGCGCCCGCCAGCCCGGCGCACGCGGTGATCGCGGCGTCCACGATCGCCCTCTTGCTCGGAGCCTCGACGCTCGCCGCGCTCGTCGGCGTCGTACAGCGGCTGATCGATCCCGCGGAGGCGCCGATGGGCGAGATCATCTGGGCCGCCGTCCCCCTCGCGCTCGCGCAGTCGGCGATCGTGGCCGTGGCGGGCGTCCGCTACGCCGAGGCGCCGTCCCGCCGCGCGATCGCGCCGATGGCCATCGTCGGGGCGGGCGTGCTCGTCGCCGTGCTCGGGCACGCGTACGCCGCGAGCCTCACCGTGGGCGCCCACGAGCTCCGTCCCGCGTCGACGGCGCGCGTCCACGCCGGCAAGACGCGTGAGATCGAGCCCGTGCTGATGGCGACGTACCACTCGGGGTTCTTCAGCGTCACGAGATCGTACGAGCCCCTGCGCGCGGGCGACCTGCGCGGGTGGACCCCGTCGAGGACACGGCTCGAGGGCGACTCGCCGGGCTTCCACACGGCGACGCTCCGCGCCTCCCGGCCCTTCCTCGAGCTCCGGCGCTCGATCTCGTACGAGGTCGCCGAAGAGCCCGCCACGACGGCGTTCCCGATCGCCGTCGGGAGCACGTGGATCCTCGACGGCGACCAGCGCGGCGCCGACGGCGCGCCGCCGGATCGCGTGGTCGTGACCATCACGGGCGAGCACGTCGAGAACGGCCTCCACGTCCGCGACCTCCTGATCGGGCGCTCCGATCCCAGCCGCGGCGCCCGGCCCCTCGAGCGCATGAAGATCTACGCGTGGAAGAGCGACGTCTACGTGCTCCCCGCCGGCTGGCGCGAGAAGGACGAGCTCTTCTTCGACGGCTTCGTCGACGGCGACTGCACGATCGCCGCCTTCCCCTGGTACCGCTGCACGTGCGCGGCGCGCGGCAAGGACCAGACGATCGCCGGCCCCACCCTCTGCCGCAGCGGCGATCTGGCGGGCGGCCTGGAGAAGGCGATCGTGGGCGTCTTCACGCTCGGCTTCGGCAACACGACGCGGTACCACACGCTCCGGATCGTGCGCGCGAGCCCCTCGCTTCAGAAGCCCTCGCCCTAGCTCGGCCCGAGCGGCCCGCCCGGCTTCTTCGCGGGGATCTCGGCGCGCACGCGCTCCGTCCGGCCCGCGCGCTCGAGGACGTCGAGGCGCTTCTGCGTCTCCTGTCGGAACGCGCCGACCTCGCGGAGCAAGGTCTCGATCCCGAGCTCGTTCTTCAGGTTCACCCGGAAGTCCGTCTCGGCCTGGGCGCGGTCCTTCAAGGTCTGGCGGTTCTGGCTCATGACGATGAGCGGCCCCTGCAGCGCCACCAGGATCGCGAGGAACAGGTTGTAGAACTGGAACGGGTATTCGTCCCACGGCTTCTCGAGGTGGAGCAGCCTCGGCACGAAGACGTTCACGACCGCCCACCCCGCCGACAGACCCATGAGGAAGAGGATGAACGCCCAGCTCCCGTTCAGCTCGGCGACCTTGTCGGCGAGGCGCTGGCCCCACGTCAGGTTCTCCTCGATCTCCTTGACGACGTCCTTCGCGGCCCGCTGCCCGAGGAGCGCGTTCGTCTCGCGGAGGCGCTCGGCCATCTCGGCGAGGATGGCCATCGCCGCCGTCTTCGACCGCCCGAGGTGGTCGCCGAAGTCGTCGCGCGTGAGCTCGAGGAGCATGGTGTCCACCATGGCCTCGACGCTCGCGCTACGCGGCTTGTCGTCGAAGAGCGAGAGCTCGCCGAAGTACTCCCCCGTGCGGAGATCCTTCAGGATGACGCGCTCCTCGGTGCCCTCCGCGGGCGGGAGGAAGATCTGCACCGCCCCCGACAGGATGATGTACATCGACGAGCCCTGGTCCCCCTTCTGGAAGACCAGCTCGTGGGCCTTGAAGGAGCGCTCCGTGAGGCGCGAGGCGAGCGCCTCGGCGTCCTCCCGCGACAGCGTGTCGAACAGTGGCAGCTGGGCCAGAAGATCCGCGTGGAGCACGTCTCCCCATGGTCCCCAAGAAACGGCCGGAGCGCAAGTGGAACGGTTTTGTCACACGCCGGCGCCCCGTCGTGTGACAAGAAGTCTAGCCGATGTCCGGCCTACCCTCCTTGCCTCCCGCAGCCATCGAGGTCCTCTCGATCCTGGGGCTCCTCGCCGTGATCGTCGTGGTCCTCTCGCGCCTGCCGCGGGTCGACCTCGAGCACGACCGCGCGTTCCGGAGGCGGCGGTTCTTCAACTGGTTCCCGGTCGGCCTCACCTACGCGTTCCTGTACATGGGGCGCTACAACTCGAACGCGTGCATCGATCTCCTGTTCGACAAGAAGCAGTACTTCGAGATCGACTCCTGGGGCGCGCTCACGTACGGCCTGGCGTTCATCGTCAACGGCCCCCTCACGGACAAGCTCGGCGGGCGGAAGACGACCCTCCTCGCGGCGGGGGGCACGGCGGTCGCCAACGTGGCGATGGGCATCGTGGCGTGGCGCGCGCTCGGCCCCGATGGCAGGGTGCCGAAGGAGGCGTGGCCCGCGCTCGTGCCGGTGTTCTCGGTGCTGTACGCGCTGAACATGTACTTTCAGAGCTTCGGCGCGGTCTCGATCGTGAAGGTGAACTCCGCGTGGTTCCACCTCCGGGAGCGCGGCACGTTCGGGGGCCTCTTCGGCATCCTGATCTCGCTCGGGCTCTACTTCGCCTTCGACTGGTCGGCCGCCATCGCGAGGCGCGGCGCGCCGCACTGGGTGTTCCTCGTGCCGGCCGCGATCCTCGTGGTGCTCCTCGCCGTCGACTGGGCGCTCGTGCGCGACACGCCGGGCGATGCCGGTCATCGCGACTTCGACCTGGGCGACGCGACGGGTGCCGACGGGGGCGAGCGGCTGCCGCTCGGGCAGGTCGTGCTCCGCATGCTGCGGAACCCGGCGATCCTGGTCATCGCGGGCGTCGAGTTCTGCAGCGGGTTCCTCCGGAACGGCATCCTCAAGACCTACAGACCGTTCGCCGTCGACACGGGGAGGGCGGCGATGGACTTCGTGCACGGCCACTGGGGCATGCTGAACTGCGTGGCGGGCATCCTCGGTGGCGTGCTCGCGGGGGTGATCTCGGATCGCGTGTTCCACTCCCGGCGCGGGCCGGTGGCGGGTGTACTGTACGGCGTCATGCTGGTCGGCTGCGGCGTCATGTGGGCCACGCTCGGCTCGTCCGCGCTGGGCTGGGTGCTCGTGGTGATGACGCTCGCCATCATCGGCGTGCACGGCATGCTCTCGGGCACGGCGTCGATGGACTTCGGCGGGAAGCGCAACGTGGGCGTCGTCGTGGGGCTGATCGACGGGTGCGTGTACCTTGGCTCCACGACGGCCTCGCGCGCCCTGAAGACGGTGCTCCCGAGCAAGCCGGCCGCGGCCGACGCCGCCACGTGGTGGACGTGGCCCGCGATCATGGCCCCGGCGGCGGCGATCGGGTTCGCGCTTTCGCTCCTCGTGTGGAACGCGAAGCCGAAGGCGCGCTGAGCCGCCTACTCGCGCGTCGCGGGTATCCCCGGTGTGAGGATGTCCGACGGCGACCCGGTCGCGGGAGGTGACGCGGACGACTTCGGGATCAAGTGCTCCTTGGGCTCCGCCGACTCCTTCGGGGCCGCCGACGGGCGCGGCCCCCCCGGGATCGGCCTCACGGTGGCAGCAGGACGCGCCGACGCGGACGGAGGCGTGACGGTCGCCACCTGGGGCGCGCCCGTGTTCGGGAGCGGGAAGGCGCCCTGCGTCGCGGGAAGGAGTGGTGCGGCGGAGGCGACGGCCGGGGCTGGCTCCGACGTCGCGGACGGTCTGTGGAGGCGGTTCCACGCGAAGAATCCGGCCAGCGCCACCACCGCGACGACCAGGAGCAACGACCCGTAGAGCGCGCCGGCGCGCGATCCGGTGGGGGCGGGCGCGGGCGGGGCGCCCGTCATCCCCCACGCGCCGGGCGCCGTCGGGTTGGGCGTCACGTTCGTCGCGCCCGCGGGTCCGTGGAGGTTCGCCGCGTTCACGTGCGTGGGCGTGAGCGCGGGCCTCCGCTGGCTCACCACGATCTGCCCCGGGTGTGCGGGGCCCGAGCCTGGGATCTTCGAGATCGGGCCGGGCGGGACCTGCGCGTTCGGCATCACGAGCGTGCCCGCGGGGCCCACGCCGTCGTCGTCGTCGTCGTCGGCCGGCCCGAGGAGCGCGAGGCGCTCGATCGACGGCTTGGCCCCCGTGAATTTCGACAGCGCGCGCGCGAGCTCGCGCGCGGTCGCATAGCGCCTCGTCTTGTCCCGCTCCATGCAGCGCGACACGACCGCGTCGAAGCCCGCCGGGATGTTCGGCACGTAGTTGCGGAGCGGCGCGATCGGCGCGCGCGTGACCTGGTAGACGAGCTCCTCCTGCGTGTCCGCGGGGAACGGCATGATGCCGGACGTCAGCCGGTACAGGATGACGCCGAGCGACCAGATGTCGCTCTGGGGATCGGCGTCGCGCGCGGAGGCGAGCTGCTCCGGCGCCATGTAGTTGGGCGAGCCGAGGAGGTCCGTCACGCGCGTCACGACGCTGTCCTCGAGATCACGTCCGCCGAGCGGCGTGAGGCCCGGGCGCTTGCGACCGCCGGCCATGGTCATGTCCATGTCCGTCTTGCCGTCGCCGTCGCGCATGATCTTGGACACGCCGAAGTCGAGCACCTTGATCTGCGGGCGGCCGCCCGAGCCCTTCGCGAGGAAGAGGTTCGCCGGCTTGAGGTCGCGGTGCACGATGCCCAGGCTGTGGGCCTCGTCGACCGCCTCGCACGCCTGGATGATGTACTCGGCGACCTCCTCGGCCGGGATGCGCCCGCGCTTGCGCAGGATCGCCGACAGGTCCGCGCCCTCGAGGTACTCCATGACGATGTACGGTGAGCCGTCCTCGAGCGTGGCCACGTCGAGGACGCGCGCGGCGTGGACGCTCTTCAGCTTCCCGGCGGCGCGCGCCTCTCGCATGAAGCGCGAGCGGATCTCGCTGTTGGCGAGCGCCTCGTCGAGCATGAACTTGAGCGCGACCTTCTGGCCGAGGGCGATGTGCGTCGCGCACACGACGAACCCCATGCCCCCCTCTCCGAGGTGACGCTCCACCCGGAACTTGTCGCTGATGATGTCGCCGGGAGAGAACTTCATCGAGGATCCGTGCCGCGATTATCCGGCGTTCCGCCGCCGAGGTCCAAGCTCCCGCGTCCGCGCCGCGAGATCCCCCGTGAAATCGCGAGGTTCTCCCAAACGTACCGCGCCGGGGGCTAGGATGTCCACGTGCGGATCCCCCGGATCGAGGCCATCACCGCCGTACCGCTCGCCGTGCCCCTCCGGGAGCCCTTCGTCATCGCCTCCGGTCGCGTGGACGCGACACACGCCGTCCTCGTCCGCGTGCGCGTGGCGGGGACGGAGGGTCTGGGCGAGGCCGCCTGCCTCCCCGGTGTCACGACCGAGACTCCCGCGACCGTCCTCGACGCGATCGCCGCGGCTCGAGGCGCGCTGGTCGGCGCCGAGGGGACGGTGGGGGACCTGCTCGCCTCCGGGTTCGGGGACGCCTCGCCCGTGGCCAGGTCCGGGGTCGAGTGTGCCATCCTCGATGCCGCGGCACGCCTCCGTGGCACATCGGTGCGAGCCCTCCTCGCGCCGCCCGGAGCGGCCATCGCCGACGAGCTCGAGACCGACATCACCATCCCGATCCTCGGCCGGGAGACGATGGTGGAGCTTGCAGTCGGGTGGAGGCGTCGCGGGTTCACGGTCTTCAAGGTCAAGGTGGGGCTCGACTGGGAGCACGACGTGGCGTCGCTCGTCGCGATCCACGACGCCGTGCCCGATGCGCGTCTCCGCGTCGACGCGAACGGCGCGTACTCCGCGGAGGACGCCCTCCGGCTGTCTCGCGAGACCGCGCGTCACGCCCTGCGCGTGGAGTGCTTCGAGCAGCCGTGCGCTCGCGCGGATCTCGACGGCATGGCGAGGGTCACGCGCGAAGCGGGGATACCCGTCGTCGCGGACGAGTCTGTCCAGTCGCTCGCGGACCTCGACCGGTTGATCGCGCGCGGCGCCGCGACCGGCGTGAACCTCAAGATCGCCAAGATGGGCGGCTTGCTCGACGCCCTCGCGATCGGTCGGCGCGCTCGCGCGAGCGGTCTCCGTCTGATGGTGGGCGGGATGGTGGAGACGCGCCTCGGGATGACCGCGGCGATGCACGTCGCGTCCGCGCTCGGCGGCTGTGACTGGTGCGACATGGACACGGCGTTCCTGCTGGCGGAGGATCCCTTCCGGGGCGGGTACGAGGCCGACGGGCCCCGACTCCACCTCTCCGGTCCGGGTCTTGGCGTTACAACTGTCGGAGATCCCTGAGTATTTCACGACACGTCCGCCGCTGAAATTTCCGCGGGACCGTGGGCGACAGGCCTCGCGAGCGCACGACGCACGTGTCGATGCCCTCGAAAGGAACACCGCCGTGTACGGAGTCTACGGAGTCTCGAACAGCCCCGACGTTCACAAGGCCGAGGTCGTACCGCCGCCGCCGCCTTCGCCCGTGTCCGCCGATGACCGCCTCGCCGCCGCGCTCGCGCACGGGGGGACCTTCGTCGCGTGGACGCTCGCGCCGCTCTTCGTCTACCTCATCAAGCGCGGCGAGTCGCGGTACGTCGAGACGCAGGCCCTCCAGTGCCTCCTCTGGTCCATCACCGGCACGCTCGTCTCGATCGCCACGTGCGGCCTCGCGATCCCGGTCTTCATGTGCTTCCACGCGTGCGCCACGGTCAAGGCGCTGAAGGGCGAGCACTACGAGTACCCGTTCGTGGGCGACATCGCGCGCGGCCTCGTGGCTTGACCGCCCCGAGCGCCTGATCTGGCCGGTGGCCACCCGGACGTGGCCACGGCCACAGCCGGCGCGGCGATCCACGGCGATTCCGCGCTCCGAAGGCTGGCACGCACATCGCACTCCGGGCGTGCATGCGACGCGCTCCCCGCCCCTCCCTCACGCTCCTCGCGGTTCTCCCACTCGCGATCGCCGTGAACGCGGGCGGGGAGCCGCGTCGCGCTTGGGGCGTCGACGAGGCGCGGTGGGACGACGCGCTCGCCGCCGGCGACTTCGATGCATTCGACGCCGTCGTCCGCGCGCCGCGCGCTCCCGCTCTCCGCGGGTCGTCGGGCGGGTCGGGCCGCTCGCCGATCGCGTGGCTCTCGCTCTCCGCGCGCGTCATGGCGCCGCACGAGACGGCGTTCTTCGCCACGCTCGGTGTCGCGTGGGATCGCGCCACCGCCAGGGCCGCGACGCGGCGCACCGCGCTCGCGGACCCTCCGGCCCCTCCGCCCACGCGCCCAGACGCGCCGCGCATGCCGCCGCCCCCCCCTCCGGAGATCCCCTCGCCGGCTCTCGTACTCGGGCCGCACCTCGCTCGGGCGGTCATCGCGTCGGCACTCCGCGCCGCGGGCCTCGGCGCGGCCGACGCGGCGATCGATCGCATGATCTCGCGCGCGCGATGGAGCGCGATGCTCCCGGAGGTGCGCCTGCGCGGGAGCACGGTGGACACGGCGCGCCAGTCCGCCACCCTGTCGCAGGATTCCGACCCGACGCACGTGTACGACTCGCTCGGGGACTCGCGACTGCTCGAGGCGCGGCTGACGTGGCGGCTCGATCGACTGCTCTTCGCGGAGGACGAGCCCGGCCTCGAACGCCTGCGGGTCGAGCACCGCGAGGCGAAGCTCCGCCTCTCTGCGCGCGTGCTCGAGGTGCTGTTCCAGTGGCAGCGCGCCATCCTCGATCGCGAGCTCTCCACGGAGGGCACGCGTGATCGTCTCGAGGCCTCGCTTCGCGCGATCGAGGCGGAGTCGTCGCTCGACGTCCTCACGGCGGGGTGGTTCTCGGCGTGGGTGGCGGAGGCCCGCCGGCCCCCGAACGGGCGCGCGCCGCCGCGAAGGCCGCCTTGACCGGTGTGGGAACGGTGCGGTACTGAGACCTTCATGCTCTCCGAATCACGCGACAAGCTCGCGGACCTTCAAAAGCGCCTCACGACGCTAAGGGGGCATCTTTGACCTCCCCAAGCTCCGCCGCGAGATCGACGCGCTGAACGAGCAGACCCTCGCTCCAGGCTTCTGGGAGGATGGCAAGAAGGCGCAGGCCGTCACGCGCCGGCGGTCGGGCATCGAGGCCACGGTCGAGGCGACGGAGAAGCTGACGCGCGACGTGGCCGACGCGAGCGAGCTCCTCGACCTCGGGGTCAGCGAGAAGGACGACGGCGTCGTGGCCGAGGTCGAGGCCGGCGTGCCGGAGCTCGAGAAGCGCGTACGCAAGGCCGAGCTCGCGCGCATGC
The DNA here is from genome assembly GCA_005777185.1 of Myxococcales bacterium. Classification (GTDB taxonomy): domain Bacteria; phylum Myxococcota_A; class Polyangia; order Polyangiales; family Polyangiaceae; genus SXNL01. Next base: position 346 of record SXNL01000084.1, on the reverse strand, counting down.
TCGCCGGCCAGCTCGACCACGCGAACGCGATCGTGAGCATCCATCCCGGGGCCGGCGGCGTGGACGCGAAGGACTGGGCGGAGATGCTCCTGCGCATGTACACGCGCTGGTGCGAGGCGCGCGGCTTCAAGACGGAGATCATCGACTTCGAGGAGGCCGAGGAGGCCGGCATCGGCGACGTCTCGTTCACGGTGCAATTTTTTTTGACCAAAATCGAAAAAAGTCGCCTGGACCCAAAAAACATCCCAAATGGCTACTTTTACGAAAAGAATTCAACAGCGGAATTAGAGGTGCAATTGATTGTTTTCTTCATCAAGCAAAGAAGAAAAAAGGGAAACGGACCGGG